>JBJSXB010000001.1:0-11511 GCA_046086245.1 Planctomycetaceae bacterium
GCCGGCTGACCGGCGGCGAGCGCCCCCTGGGTGGTGAGCAGATCGTCGAGCGCCCGCGGCCCCACCAGGGGAAAAAGCCCCATCTCGAAGCCGTCGAACAGCCAGCCCAACAGCGCCGCCACGAGGGCCGCATTGCGACCGTTCGCCCGTCCCGCCGCTCGCCCGTCGGTCATCGACAGCCCTCCCGCCGCCCGGTCGTCTGGGCCGCCCGCCGCCCGCTGGCCCCGGGACCGTCCGGGCGGCAGACTACCCGGCCTCCGGCGCCGCGACGAGGGTCGATCGCGCGCCGCAGCCGCCCGCCGGGTGACGCCGCGGCGCGGCGATCACGCCGGGAGGGCCGCCCGATGCCGTCGCGACGATGCATCGCTTGGATTGTCGGCGCCGCGGCGCTCGTGCCCCTGCCCGCCGTGGCGACACCGCCCAACGTGGTCGTGATCCTCGTCGACGACGTCGGTTTCTCCGACATCGGCTGCTACGGCGCCGAGATCCCCACGCCCGCGCTCGACCGTCTGGCGGCCAACGGAGTCCGCTTCACGCAGGCCTACAACTGCGCCCGCTGCAGCCCCACGCGTGCGGCGCTGCTCACCGGCCTCCATCCCCACCAGGCGGGCATGGGCTGGCTCGACGGCAAGATCGAACCGGCGTCGCGCGGTTTCCACGGCCGGCTTCTCCCGCGCTGCGTGACGATCGCCGAGGTGCTCCGGGCGGCCGGTTACCACACGTCGAGGGGCTCACCGCCCGCGGCGTGCTCGACGACACGCTGATCCTTTTCCTCTCCGACAACGGCGGCAACGCCGAGAGCGGCCCCGACGGGCGGATCGCCGGCGATCCACCGATCGGCGGGCCGCGGTCGAACGTTTGGCTGGGGATGAACTGGGCGACGCTCTGCAACACCCCGTTCCGCCGCTACAAGCACTTCACCCACGAGGGGGGCATCGCCACGCCGCTCATCGCCCACTGGCCGCGCGGTATCCCCGCGGCGCGGCGCGCTGGAACACCAGCCGGTGCACGTCGTCGACGTGATGGCCACGGTCCTCGATCTCGCCGGCGCCGCCTATCCGACGACGGTGGCCGGCCACGCCATCCTGCCCCCGGAAGGAACGTCCCTGCGGCCGGCGCTGGCCGGCGACGCGCTGGTGCGGAGCCGGCCGCTGTGCTGGGAGCACGAGGGCAACAAGGCGGTGCGCGACGGCCGCTGGAAGCTGGTGCAGAAGTGGAAAGGCCCGTGGGAGCTCTACGACATCGACGCCGACCGCGTCGAGTCGCGCGATCGCGCCGCCACGGAACCCGCCCTCGTGCCCCGTTTGGCCGCCGTGTGGAACGCATGGGCGCGACGTTCGTTCGTCGACGAGTGGCCCGGCCCCGACCACGGCGACTGGGGTCAGGACGTCGAGTGACGCCCCGCCCGACTCACGCCGGGGCGAGCACCACGCGGAATCCACCGCTGAAGTCGGCGAAGGTGGGATCGTTCTTGTTGCGGTCGGCGGAGCGGCAGCGCGGCGGCTCGTAGCCCCAGCCGCCGCCGCGGAGCACGCGCGACACGCCGCGCGACGGCCCGCGTGGATCGCTGCCGCCGGCCAGCTTGGGGGCGTACCAATCGGCGCACCACTCGTAGGTGTTGCCGTGCATGTCGAACAGCCCCCACGGGTTGGGCTTCTTGCCAGCCACCGCGTGGGCGAATTGCTGCCGCGCCGTCTCGGTGTTGCCGTAGAACCAGGCGTGGTCGCCGAGACGCCGGGCGCTGGCGCCGAACGAGAACGCGGTGGTGGTGCCGGCGCGGCAGGCGTATTCCCACTCCGCCTCCGTCGGCAACCGGTACGCCGCCCCCGCGGGGAGCCGCCCGGCCTTCCGCTCCGCGGCGGTGAGGGCGTGGCAGAAGGCCACCGCCCCGTGCCAATCGACGTACACCGCCGGGTAGTCGGCGCCGCGTTCCACGCAACGTTCGCCCTTCCAGGGCTCGCTGCCCATCACCTTGCGCCATTGCCCCTGCGTGACCACCGTCGCGCCCATGAAGAACGGGCGGGTGATCGTCACCGCCACCGCCTGCTCGTCGGCGTTGCGCCCCGTCTCGCTTTTCGGGCTGCCCATCGTGAAGCTGCCGGCGGGAATCGGCACCAGCCGCATGCCGACGCCGTTTTCGATCGCCTTCGCGGTCGCACGTGTCACGCGCGGCACCCGCCCGGCGGCGCGGCGCCCCGTCGGGCGGCGGAGCGGCGTGGTCGTCCGCTTCGCCACCTTGCGGGCCCCGGGTGCCCGTACCGATCCGGTCCGCCGCTTCGCGCGCTTCGCCATTGGCCTCTCTCCCCCGGGCGGATGGCGGTCGCCTGCACGATCGTGGCCGCCCCGCCGACGATCGTGCCTAGGACGGTAGCACCGGCCGACGGCGCGGGTCAATCGCCCGTCGACGGGTCGGACGCCAGTCGCGGGTCGTCGAGATCGAGCCGGTAGAGCACCTGGTTGTAGTCGTAGCGCGGCGTCGGCACCGGATCGGCGGCGAAGGTGGCCGAGTACGTGCCCTCGAAAAGCACCACCGGCCCGTCGGCGGCCGTCAGTTCCGCGTCGATCCTCGGGTTGTAGAAGGAATAGTTGTCGTGCGAGAGCACCTTCACCGCGCCTGCCCACGGACCGGTCGGCGCGGGCGCCTCGGCATACCACACCTCGCCGAGGGCCGATGGTGAGCCGAATTTCTCGGTGAACACGGTGATCCAGCGACGGCGCCAGCCGTTCCAGGCGATCGAGCCGCGATGGGGCACGACCGCCGCGCCGTCGCGCCGCGCGATCGACGGTTGCGGCACCAGCGCGAGCCACGCCGCCGGATTCTCCCAGGCCTCGAACGTCGCGGCACACTCGAGCGTCGGCAACGGATCGCCGAACACGACGCGTTCCCCGCCGGCGGGGTCGCGGTACCGCACGGGATGTCCGTCGGGCAGCGGCGGCGGCAGCGGCGCGGCGTCCGATCGTGCCCACACCAGCCGGTGCGGGCGGAACACCGCCGCGCCGTCATCCCAGACGCACAGACCCGCCTCGTAGGGCTCGAGTGCGGCGCGGATCTTCACATAGGTCGCCACGAGCCGGTCCGTGCCGGAGGCATCGGGCAAGCTGATCAGCCCGCCGATCCAGGTGGGCCCGGAACCCGGCATCGGGCAGATGCCGCGCGGACGGGCCCCGTCGGTCACGAACATGTCGAAAGACAGCGCCAGGGGCGGGACCGGCGCCGTCAGCGGAGCCAGCCCGGTCGTCGCTCCGGTGGTGTCGAACACCCCGAGCGGATAGCGCGGCACCGTGGTGTCGCCCCAGGCCCAATGCAGCCGCCCGCGATGGGTCGCCACCCGCACGCTGTCACAACCGAACACGCCGCGTCGCTCCGCCACTCGTGGCCCGCCGCCGCTCCGTTCGTCCTCGGCGAACAGCCCGGCGCCGGTGAGGCGACCGAGCCGTCGCGCGATGATCGACCGCTCCACCTCGACCCGCAGCGTCGCGCCCGGCCGCGGCACCAACCGCACACCACGGTTACCGAAGCCGTCGGCGGCGACGCCGTAGCCATGGCCACGGACGTCGAACCATGTTTCCTGGCCCATCGCTTCCGGCAGATCGAGGGCGATCACACCGGCATTGTCGCTGACGAAGCGCGCCTGATGCGTCGTGCGCAGCTCCACCAGCGGCACCGGCCAGCCGCTCTCCCGCTCGACGATCTCGATCCGGCACGGCGCGCCGCCCGGTGGTGTCTCGGCGGTCGGTCGCTCCTCGGCCACGGTCGGCCATGGTGCCGCCACGAGCGTCAGCAGGGCCCACGCGACGGGTCGGCCCGGGAATCGGCTGCCGGCCGCGCGACGCCGGCGATGGCGGTGTATACTGGAGTTCATCTGGAATGCCGATCCCTTTGTGCAGGCGGTTTCTTCCCCTCGAACGGTTCGCCACGGCGACCGTTCCGACGGGTCGGCGGCGCCGCGTGAGTTCTCGCCATCCCGGCTTGGTGGGCCACCACTCTGGCCCATTTCTTCGCGACCCGGAAATATCCAGCGGGTCGCCGGGATCATCCCGAGGAGTCGATCGGCATCATGGGTAAGAAGCTCTACGTCGGCAATTTGAACTATCAGGTCACCAACGCCTCGCTCGAGACCCTGTTCTCCGAGTACGGCACCGTGCGCTCGGCACAGGTGGTGATGGATCGCGAGACGGGTGGCAGCAAGGGATTCGGCTTCGTGGAGATGGCCGACGATCAGGCCGCCAAGGCGGCGATCGACGCCCTCCACGACCGTGAGGTCGACGGCCGCCGGCTCGTGGTCAACGAGGCCCGCCCCCGCGAGGAGCGCCCGGGCGGACGCGGTGGCTACGGCGGACGCCGCTGAGCGTCTCCACCGCCGGCGACGAGCGGGCGCGGGCCCCGCGCCGCGCCCGCTCGCGCCGTCGCGGTCCCGTCCCTCCATCTCTTGCCCCGGGAGCGCCCCATGTCGGAAAAGAAACCTGTGCCGCACAACGCGCCGCCGCAGCGACCGCGTTGCCCGGTCTGCGGGCAACCGACCTACTCGCGCGGCGGTGCGCATCCGCAGTGCATGCAGGCGCGCAACGACAGCCTGCGTCGCGCGACGGCGTTGCCGAAGGTCGTCATCCCGCCGACGGCGGTCAGTCCCGCGGAAGCACGCCGGGCTGCGGCGCTTCCCGCACCGTCCACCCCACCGGCTGCGTCCAGGCCTGCTGTACCTGCCCGTCCCACGACGGATCGGCCACCGGCAGCGACGACGTGACCACCGCCCGCACGTAAAGTTCGCGGCCGGTGAGCGTGTATTCGGCACGCGGTCCGCTGATCTCGGCCAACACCTCGCCGATCCTCTCCGAGTGCCGCGACCGCTGCCGGCCGAGGGTCTTGCGCACCTCGGGGTCGAGCGTCTCCGGGTCGATCGGCGTGCCGGCGGTATCGATGCCGGCGCATGTGCCGATGAACCGCACGGTGTAGGTCGCGCCCGGGTCGGGCTCGACCTCGACCACCAACCGCCGCGCCGCAGCGTCGAAGGCGACGTCGCGGAGCGTGACGCCACTGGAGGCGTAGAGGTCGCCGGCGGCGATCGCCGCGACGATCTTCTCGGGGGTCAGGTGGGTGGCGCGCACCATCACCCAGCCGCGCCCCGGGTTCGAGCCCCCCTTCTTCCCGTGGTAGGAGTGGCTGTCGTCGGTCGCCACGCCGAACAACGGGGGCGCGTCGAGATCGACCAGGCGGATCGTGTTGGCGATGTCCCACAGCCGGTCGACGCCCGGATGGAGGGCATCGCCCCGCTGGTTGACGCCGGGATGGCCGTTGTGGATCTCGAAGTGCCGTTCGAGCACGGCGTGGGCCAGATCCTCGGCGGTGACCGCGTAGCCGTAGTTGGGGTGATTGAGATGGGCGAGGATCTCGCGGCCGGCGCGTTCGGCCTGGTCGCGGACGGCGCGGAGGTTGGCGTTGATCGCCTCGGTGACGGTGCGGCCCCCGCTCGGCGGCAGCGCCTCGAGGACGTTGGTGGCGTTGATGTGCACCGGGACGCCTTCCGCCTTGTCGGTGATCTCTTCGGCCGGAATGAGCAGGAAGCGTCCGCGCTCCTCGACAAGCGCGCGGAACTCGTCGAGCGGCTTGAGACGTATCTCGACGTCGTCCCCGACGCCGCGCCGTTCCACCCACGCCGCGCCGAAGCGCTCCAGATACCTCGCCACGACGTCGGTGCCCGCCTTGGCGCGGAGCGTCCGCGCCTTGTCCCAGCGGATGCCCTGCGAGAGGACGTTGTGGTCCGACAGCGCGAGGAAGTGGTAGCCATGGGTCCGGTACCACTCGGCCACCATCTCGGGAAAATCGTCGCCGTCGCTCCAGAAGGTGTGGGTATGGAGATTGCCTTTCCACCACCGCGGCGCGGCGGCCGCCGGCACGACCTCGTCGGCCGGCGCCCGCCCCCCGCCGAGCAGCCCGACGGCCACGATCATCGCCGCCATCTGGAGCCGGTTCCGGTTCTCCTCCAGTCCGATCGCCGCCATGGCACGGTCCCTCGCTGGTTCGCCGCCGGACGGCTCCCCGCCGCCGCGTGCCCAGTCTAGCGACGGCCGCGACGGGGTCGTGGCATCCGCGCCCGTGGGCCCACGATGCGCTACGATGGCTCGGTCGGGCCATCGTCCGATCCCGCCCCCAGTGAGGTCCCCCATGCCCCCGATCCGTGTCGGCGACCCCGCCCCCGACGTCACGCTCACCACCGCCGACGGGGCCACGATCCGCCTCGCCGACCTCCGTGGCCGTAGCGCCGTGGTGTTGTTCTTCTATCCCAAGGACGGCACGCCGGTCTGCACGCAGTAAGCCTGTGCGTTCCGCGACTCCTACGAGAAGTTTCGGGCGGCGGGCGCCTAGGTGATCGGCGTGAGCGCCGATTCCGACGCGCGTCACCGCGCCTTCGCGGCGCAGCACGCCCTTCCCTTCCCGCTCGTCGCCGACACCGACGGCAGCGTACGCAAGGCGTTCGGCGCTCCGAGCATTCTCGGCGTCGTGCCGGGGCGGACCACCTACGTGATCGACCGGGATGGCATCGTGCGCACGGTGTTCACCGCCAATTTCGTCTCCGACGCCCACGTGCGCAGGGCGCTGGCGACGCTCGAGTGAGCCTGGCTGTCAACGGCTTCGCACGGCCCGCACCGGCGCCGGACAACCTTCGCCCAGGGTGAACGTCGCCGCGATCATCTCATCGCCGGTCACGGGATCGATGTCGTGGAAGAGCGCCGCCGTCTCGCACCCGCAGGCGACGCCGAGGGCGGATGCGAGTTCGGCACGGTGGCGGCGCACGAGCAGATCCCGTCCCTCCCGCACCGCCCGCAGGCAGCGATCGTCACCGGCGACCTCGGCGGCGACGAGTGCATGTTCACAGACGGTGAGCACATCGCGGAGGTGGATGTAGATCGCGTTGGCACGCAGCGCGACCGACACATGTGACGCCCCGCGCCCGACGTTCGTCTGGAGGAACCGATTGACGATCTCCCCCACCAAAGCCTCGATCTGTCCCGGTGTCTTCAAGGTATCCTCCAGTCGATGTCATCCCGGATGCGGCGACGCACGGCGGTCGCCTTCCAGATCCGCGAAGGGGTGCCCCCCCCCCGGTTTTTCTGCACGAAACCCGCGCCTGTAGCGCGATGGCGTCATGCCCGTCCAGGCGCTGAACACGCGGGTGAAGTGGCTCTGCGACGAGAAGCCGAGGCGGAGGGCCAGGTGAGCGATCGAGTCGTCGTCGTGCCGCAGGCACGCCAGCCCCGCCAGGATCCGCCGGTGGTTCCAGAACCGCTCGACGCTCATGCCCGTCGAGCGACGGAACGTGCGCGCGAAATGGCCCGGCGACAGGCCGCTCGCCGCCGCCACCACCGCCAGTGGCGGTGGGTTCGCGAGATGCCGATCGATGCAGTCGACGATCCGCTGTATCGCCGGCGCGTCGAACACGCCCGTGTCGCGGGACCAGTCGGGCACGCGGCCGGTGCCCATGCCAACCGCCTCCACGATGAGCGCCCGCGCCGTCTCCTCGGCCGAAAGCGACGCGTTCCTGCCCGTGCGGTAGAGCGAGCGCATCCGGGCGAGCAACCCGTGGATCCGGGGATGCCGGGCCGCCAGCGACAGCGGGATGTCGGTCGCCAGACCGAGCTCCTCGTCGGCGGCGACCTGATCGATCACGAGCGGAGGCACCAGGAGCAGGAAGGCGCTCGTGGCCAGCTCGGGTGAGGCGACG
The DNA here is from genome assembly GCA_046086245.1 of Planctomycetaceae bacterium. Lineage (GTDB taxonomy): Bacteria > Planctomycetota > Planctomycetia > Pirellulales > UBA1268 > F1-20-MAGs016. The sequence goes on from JBJSXB010000001.1 coordinate 7,722, forward strand.
ACCGTGTGCCGTGCGCCGTCGGGCGGGATCATCCCCACCATGCCGTCGCGGACATCACACGTCTCCTCGCGACCCGACGTCACCGAAAGGAGAGGCGTCTCGGCGTGCAACACGAACCCGAGGCATTCCCGGCTGAGGGCGTGATGGACATAGGTCCGTCCCGGCTCGTAGGCGTGCTCGATCGCGAACCAGGCGAGATGCGAGAAGGGAGACAGCGGCATCGAAGGATTCGTTCGGGGGATGTCGGCCCTCCGTGGCAAAAGCGTGACGCGACGCAAACATCCATCGGCGGACGCCATCGATCTTTCACCACCCGCGCGCAACCGGCGATGACCACGACCCCCTCCCGCACGGGGGCCGGCGACGACGTGGCGGGCGGTCGCGCAGGGCATCGCCGGTCGCGGGACCGCGCGGGGTAAATCACCCCATCGGCTGGGGCGGATCGCCTCATCACCCGGTGCATCGGACCCGCCGAGTGTGCGACGGACCGATGGTCTTCCCCGGCCGGATCGGCGGAACCCGGGGGCCCACGCGCTCCGCGGCCCCAATGGCGCGTGATTTGCACGATCAGCGCCCGTCCGGTGGTCGGGAAGGCCTCCGGCACCTCGAGGGGGAGACAACGATGGGGCGGATGCTCTGCGGGGTCGGGAGTCGTGGGCTGCTCGGGACCATCGCCTGCCTGGTGTCACTTTTCGCGTTGGCGGATCGTACGGCACTGGCCCAGGCGCCGAGTTTCACGATCGGCGCCAATTTCGGCGGTTCGACGCTCAACACCTCGGGCTTCATCCCACCCGACACGATGGGGTCGATCGGTCCCAACGACTACGTCGAACTCATCAACGGCCGGTTCGCCCGCTACGGCAAGACCGGCGTGCAACAGGAGGCGAGTTCACTCGATGCCTTCTGGAACACGGCACTCGCCGCCGGCGGCGGCGGCAGCGTGCAGAGTTTCGCCTTCGATCCACGGGTGATGTACGACCGCCACAGCGGCCGCTGGTTCGCGACCGCCGTCGATGCCGTGGCGACGACCAACAGCGGGATCCTCGTCGGCGTGACGACCGGCGCCGATCCGAGTGCCGGCAACTGGCGTGCCTTCCGCATCGACGCCGACCCCACCAATCTCCGCTGGGCCGACTATCCCACGCTGGGAGTCAACGGCAATTGGGTGACGATCAGCAACAACATGTTCGGCGTCGCGGGAACGACGTCGACCTCGATCTCGGTGCTCACGATCCCCAAGGCGAGCCTCGTCAGCGCGACACCGAGCACCACCGGCAACAAATACTTCGCCGACACGACCGCCAATCCCTCCCCGCGGCTTGTGGATGCCAACGGGTTCACGCTCCACCCCGTGTACGACTACACCAATAGCTCTCCGACGGTCGGATACCTGGCGTCGCGCTACAACAACAGCTTCCTCCAGGTTTCCACGCTCACCGGCACGATCGCCAATCCGACACTCACCGGGAACCGGTTCGTGAGCACCGCGAGCCGGCCGATGCCCGATCTCAATGCCCCGCAACTCGGGGGCAACGACAACATCGACACCGGCGACAACCGGTTCAGTGGGTCGCCGGTGCTCGTCAACGGCAAGCTCTGGGCCGCCCACACCTTCCACACCGGCACCACGTCGCGGACGGTGGTCTACCGGATCGACGCCGCCACCAACGCCCTCGAGTTCGAGGGGGTGGTGCCACTCTCCAACCCCGCGCTGTGGGCCTATTACCCCTCGATCGCGGTCAACGAGTTCGGCGAGATCGCCGTCGGCTTCTCCGGATCGGACGACAACTCGTTCGCCAGCTGCTACGCGATCGCCGGGTTCTTCGACGGCACCACCGTCACCTGGGGCACGGAGCAATTGCTGCAGGGCGGACTGGCGAATTACCTCCAGCTCGACAACAGCGGCCGTAACCGCTGGGGCGACTACTCGGCGATCCAGGTGGATCCGAGCGATCCCCGCCGTTTCTGGACGATCCAGGAATACGCCAGCGCCACCAACACCTGGCAGATGCGCGTCACGGAACTGCGCTTCACTGCCGTCCCGGAGCCGAGCACGGTGGTGCTCCTCGCCGGCGGCGGACTCGCCGCTTTCGGCGTGGGGGCGCGGCGCACGCGCGGGCGGCGGCGGACAGCCGGCTGAATCGATCGACCACCCGGTGCCTCCTCGGCATCACCCGTCGGCGCCAGAGGAACCGGCAGCGGCGGCCCGGGCTCGCTCCTCTTCCTCTTCCTCCTCTTCTTCCTCCGAGACCGTTTCCTGCTCGTCGCCCGTCCAGACGTCGTAGGGCGAGTCGACGCCCGTGAGGTCGGTGACGATCGGCAGATTCGGATCGGAGATCACGCGCAGCTCCCGTGTGTACTCCTTGCCATCGACGGTGAGAACCACGCGATAGGTGCCCGACGGCGCGACGCGGATCCGCCCCCCTCCGCCACCATCGCCCGGGCCCCGCCCAGTGCGCGGCCGACGGGCCGCTTCCGCACTCCCCGCACCGCCGGCTGCCTCCGGATCCGCCGCGCCGCTCTCGCCGGCCGCGACCGCCTCCCCGGAGGCCGTCGCGGTCTCCGCGGGAGCGGGCTGCGCTTCGGCGGCGCGTGATTCGGCGGACCGCTCGCCGCGGCTGGTGCCGCCTCCTCGCTCGCCACCGCCTCCCCGCTCGCCGCGGCCACGACCCGAGGCCCGGTCGGCCCCACCGCGATCGCCGGCTTCACGGTCGCCCCCGCGCTCACCCGCACCGCGCTCGCCGCCGCGGCCGCCGGGGGCGATCACCAGGTCCCAGGTGACGCGATGGAGCCCTGCCTCGGTGGTGCCGCGCAGTTCGCGGAGCGTATCGCCGTTGACGTCCTTCACCTCGAGTTTCACCTGCTCTGCCTTCTTCGGCAGCGCGTAGAACAGGCTCGCGCCCGCCGGGGGATTCTCCCCGACGAAGCGCCGGTTGGTCGTGCCGCGCGAAGGCGCGCGTTGCCAGCGGATCGCCGTGCCCGGCTTGTAGAGCACCGGCGCCTCGACGAGATGGGCGGCGGCGAACTGGTGGAGCGGCGTGATGTCGGCGATCCACAGGCTGCGACCGTGGGTGGCCACCACCACGTCGCCATTGGAAGGATGGAAGGCGATCTCGTGTATCGCCACGGTCGGCAAGTTGGTGTTGAGGCGGTTCCAGTGGCCGCCGCGGTCGGCCGATGCGAACAGGGCGAACTCCGTGCCCGCCAGCAGCACGTTTTCGTTGAACGGGCTCTCGCGGAGGCAGCGCGTCGATCCCCAGGGGAGGTTCGCGCGGATCGGCTTCCAATGCGTGCCGTAATCCTCCGAGACGAACAGGTACGGCTCGTCGTCGTCCGAGCGGTGCCCGTCGAGGCAGAGATAGACGCGGCCATCGGCGAAGCGCGACGCCTCGATCGTCGATACCCAGCGTGGAGCCGGCAGGTCGAGATGCCGCCCGATCTCGCTCCACGCCTTGCCGCCGTCGCGCGTCACCCACAGCGCGCCGTCGTCGGTGCCGACGTACAGCACCGCCGCGTCCCGTGGCGACTCCGCCAAGGCCGTCGCCGAGCCGCGCTTGGTGAGGGTGATCTCCGGCGAGATCTTCTCGAGCTTCGCGCCGCGATCGAGCGACCGGAACACATGATTGCCGGCGGCGTAGAAGATCCGTGAATTGGCCTGTGAGAGGATGAACGGCGTGTTCCAGTTGAAGCGGTAGGGCGGCTCCCCCTCGGGGGCCTGGGCGCGGATCGCGGCACGCTCGCCGGTCTTCATGTGGCGGCGCCCCATGTTGCCGTCCTGGCTCGTCCAGTA
>JBJSXB010000002.1:0-27011 GCA_046086245.1 Planctomycetaceae bacterium
CGCCATCACGAACCCGTAGGCGCCGGCGATCTCGATCACGAGCAGGTCGCCGACCCCTGCCGCAGGCAGGCCGCGGGTGGCCACGAAGCCGCCGTCGGTCTGCGTGAAGATGTCGCCCGACTCGCACAGCGGCCCCCCCACGGCCACCTCCTCGGCCGCGGCGGCCGGGCCCGGAGCCGCCGGACAGACGCTCATCGGATGGTAGGAGCCGTAGAGCACGGGGCGGGCGAGCGTGTTGAAGCCGGCGTCCACGAGCAGGTACTTCCGGCTCCCCTGCCGCTTCACGGCGCGGACCTCGGTGACGAGGAAGCCCGCCTCGGCCGTGAGGTAGCGGCCCGGTTCGATCTCCAGCCGGACACGATGGCCGAAGCGATCCTCCAGCCGGCGCCGCGTCGCGTCCCAGAGCGTGAAGTAGCCCCCCAGGTCGGCGTGCACCTCGCCCGGCTTGTAGGGCACCGGCAGGCCGCCGCCGGCGCTGACGGTGGTCAGCGAGCGGCCGATCTCGACGGCCACCCGCTCCAGCGCGCCGGCCACCTCGGCGAGGTGGGCCAGGTCGGTGCCGCTGCCGATGTGCATGTGCAGGCCGGTGACGGACAGCCCGGCCCACTCGGCCCGCCGCAGTACGTCGCCGACGTCGGCATGCCAGATGCCGTGCTTGGAGCCCTCGCCGCCGGTGTTCGTCTTCTGGCTGTGGCCGTGGCCGAAGCCCGGATTCACGCGCAGCGTCACCGCCGCCCCGGGCACGCGGGCCGCCAGCTGCTCGAGCATGTCGGCCGAACCGCAGTTGACGTGGATGCCGTGGCGGACGACGGCATCCAGGCTGTCGTGGTCGAAGATGTCGGCCGTGTACACGACCGGGTGCACGGGGGGCAGGCCGTCCGGCGCGGCGGCCCGGTCGGCGTGCGCGGGGTAGCCGGCGGCCAGCGCCCGGTGGATCTCCCCGGCGCTGACGGCATCGACCATCACCCCCTCCTGCCGCACGAGCGCCAGGATCGCCAGGTTCGAGCAGGCCTTCTGCGCGAACCGCACGGTGTCCCAGGCGGCCAGGTCGCGGCAGCGCCGGCGCACCAGCGCGGCGTCGTAGACGTAGAGCGGCGTGCCGAACTCGCGGGCCAGCGCGGCGACGTCGGCGCCGGCGAGCGACCGGCGCAGGCCGGCCGCGGCCACCTCGGCAGGGGGCTCGGCAGCGCTCATGGGATCGGCACCGGCAGGGCGGGAAGCGCCGGTGCCGCGCCGAAACCGGGCAACACCGGCCCGGCTCCGCCCGCGGCCGCGCGCATCAGCGCGTCGGCCGAAGCCGCGGTCTTGAGCGCGGCGGCGTCGGCCGAGAGCCGCACCGCCATGCCGCGGTCGACCGGCCGCAGGAGCAGCTGCACGACACCTCCCTCGGCGGCGGCGGCGACCTCCGCGATCGTCGCGTTGAGGGGATCGGCCGGGTCGAGCGCCTTGCGGCAGGCGGCGACGCACTCGAGCAGCGCGGGAAGCGACAGGTCGACGCCCGCGAGCGGCTTCCGCACCGCGTCGGGGCGCCCGCCGGCCGCCAGCGCCCCCTCCACCCGCCGCGCGGCGTCGGCGCCGGTGAGCAGGAAGGCGTACCCGGGCGCCACGGCGACCGTCAGCGTCAGCGGGGCGCCCATCAGCCTCGCGGCCGGGGCGTCGGCGGGCAGGTCGAGCACGATCTCGTGCAGCGTGGCGGCCCCCGCCTTGCCGGATGCGAACTTCACCTGCATGCCGGCCGGCAGGTCCGCCGCGGCACCGAGCCGCTCCCGGAGCCGCCGTTCGATCGCCGCGCCGTCCGCGACCCGCATCCCCACGGTGAATGCCTGCAGCGGGCCGTCGGCGCCGGCGCCCGCCGTGTCGAGCGACAGGACGGCATCGACCGCGTCGGCCTCGAGCATGGCCGAGACGAGTGTCCCGAACACGTCGGCCAGGCAGGCCGTGAGGGGATCGGCGTCGTCCCGCGGCAGGGAATCGGCGAGCATGGCCGCGGCCGCCCGGCGGTCCTGCGCATCGAGCTTGAGTGCCTGGTGCGCCACCAGCGCGGGCGCCGGTCCGTCCGCCCGGCCCGGCAGGCCGACCGTGGCGGCACCCGCGGCGACCGCCGTCATGTCGGCCGCGGCGTTCGACCCGGGCGTGGCCACCGCGCGGGCCTCGATGAACATGCGCCCGCGGTCCGCATCCATGGCGACGCCGAACACCAGGCTCTCGGCGTCACGGAGCGATTCGATCGCACCGGCGAAGCGGGCGGGGTCGAACTGTTGGCCGAGGTTCGCCCGCTGGCCGAGGGCCGCGGCGATCCGGGGCAGCTGCTCGACGAGCGTCGCCCGCATCGCGTCGGGCATCCGCGAGGGAAACAGTTGCAGGCCCAGCGAATAGGTCTTCACGAGCGGCCCGAGCAGGGCCGCGGGGTCAGGCATGTCGATCGTGGCCCCGGCCGGCGCCACGATCGCCCAGCCGTCACGCTCGACCACGGTAACGACACCACCCCCCAGCGACCAGCCGTTCGCCGTGCGCTCCGCCGGCCCGATCACCCCCTGCAGCGAGGCGAGCAGCCCGCCGGCATCCTTGACCGGCAGCAATCCCATCGGCACCGGCTGCTTGCCGGCACCGCCCAGCACCACGCCCAGCGGCCGGCCGGTGTCGAGGCCGGCGAGCCCCTTGAACTGGGTCGCCATCATGACGAACGACTCGGCCAGCCCGGCGAGTTGCGGGTTGCCCACCTGCCGTCCCAGCCAGCCGAGCTGATCCTTGACCTCGGCGTAGGGATCGCAGGCGAGCACCGCGAGCACGTCAGGCTCGGCGGCGACGAGGCCCCCGCGCGGCGCGCCGGCGCCGAGCAGCAGGATCACGATCGCACCGACTCGGCGGCACGGCCTGGTGGCAGCGAGAAGCAGCATGGTGACGCCCCGGGGCGACGAATGGCGAGCGAGGATTGGACCTGACCCCCGAGTGTACCAGTGCGGTCGGCAACGAGTATCCTGCGACGTGCCATGCAGTCCTCCGTCCCCGACCACGATCTCGAGCTGGAGCGGCTGCTGGAGGGCCGGCGGCCGGCGGCGGCGATCGGCCCGCGGCGGGTCTCGCGGCTGCCGCTGCTGCTGTTCATCCTCACCTGCCTGACGACCTTCGCGGCCGGTGCGGTCGGCTGGCAGCCGCTGCTGCTCGGTGTCGACGAGGGCATCGCTGACGACGTGGCACGGCACTGGCCGCGCGGCCTGGCCTACATGGCCGCCGTGATGGCCGTGCTGACGGCGCACGAGGCGGGGCATTTCATCGCCGCCCGGCTGCACGGGATCCCGGCCACGCTGCCGTTCTTCCTGCCGATGCCGGTGCTGCTCACCGGCACGCTCGGCGCGGTGATCGGCATGGAGGGCTCCCGGGCCGATCGCCGCCAGCTGTTCGACATCGCGCTGGCCGGGCCGATCGCCGGGCTCGTCGTGGCCGTGCCGCTGTTGGCCGCCGGGATGGCCGCCGGCACGGCGGATGCGTCGAACCCGTTCGCACTGGCGCCGCTGGCGGGCTGGATCCAGGGGCTCGTGCGCCCCGACCTGCCGGCCGGCACGACCGTCGCGCCCAACGCCCTGTTCATGGCGGGCTGGATGGGGCTGCTCGTCACCGGGCTCAACATGCTGCCCGTCAGCCAGCTCGACGGGGGCCACGTCTGCCGCGCGGTGTTCGGCCCGCGCGGCAACTGGGTGGCCCGGGGGACGCTGCTCGCCGCGATCGCCACGGTCGTGGTGCTGGGCCGGTTCAACTGGGTCGCCATGGTGGTGCTCGTCACCCTGCTGGGCGTCGACCACCCGCCGATCCGCGACGAGTGGCGGCCGCTCGGCGGCGTGCGGACCACGCTCGGACTGGCCTCGTTCCTGATCCCGGTGCTGACGTTCATGCCCGAGCCCTGGACGGGGGGATGACGGGGGGCGGCCGGCGGCAAACCGGCTTTCCGAGCCGGGAAATTGCGTCGCCGCGAACCGCGACGTATGCATGGCCGTAGAGGGAACCATGATCACCCCGCCCGCCCGGCGGGCTTCCCGGAGTCAGCCCCGATGCCCAGCCGCCCCTCCAGCCCCCAGCGCGGCCATGCCGCCCGGCGATCCACCAGGCGGCAGCTTGCCGTCGAGCCGCTCGAGCCCCGGCAGGTGATGGCGGCGCTCGTGGCCGTGGGGAGCGAGATCGGCGCCACGAGCACGCCGCTCGTGCGGCTGGTCAACGGCGAGACCGGTGCGGTCGTCGCCCAGACGCTCGCCTACGAGGCGGCCTTCCGCGGGGGCGTGCGCGTGGCCCTGGGCAACGTCGACGGCGATCCCGGCCTGGAGTTGATCACCGCCCCGGGCCCCGGTCGCGACGGGGAGGTGCGGGTGTTCGACGTGCGCGAGTCGGGGGGCGTGACGTCGCTCGTCGAGCTGCCGGCCTATCGCACGCTCCCCTTCGGCGCGGCGTACCGCTCCGGGGTCGACGTCGCCACCGGTGACGTCGATGGCAACGGCCTCGACGACATCGTCGCCGCCGCATCGCGCGGTGCCGGCGACGTGCGGGTGTTCCTGTCGCGGCCCGGCGCCGACCCGGTCGACGACGTCCCGCATCGCAGCTTCACGGCGTTCGCCGCCTCGTTCAATGGCGGGGCCAGCGTGGCGGTCGCCGACCTGGGCACGTTCGTCGGCGGCACCACGACCGACGCGGCCAATCCCGACGGCAAGGTCGAGCTCGTCGTGGGCGGCGGCCCCGGCGCGGCTCCGATCGTGCGCACCTACGACGTCTCCGGCACCCCGCGGGTGCTGGCGACGATCCGGCCGTTCACGGCCGGCCAGATCGGCGGCGTCGCTCTCTCCGCCGGCCGCTACGACGGCGACGCGATCCACGACGTGATCATCGCCGCGGGCCGGGGGGGCTCGGGCGCGGTCGAGATCTACAACGGCCGCACCGCGGCCCGGCTGGCGCGGTTCCAGCCGTTCACCGGGCTGGCGCGGCCCAACGCCCCGGCCTTCGCCGCCGGCATCGACCGCAACGGCGACGGCCGGATCGACGGCTTCGTGGGCACGCAGGGGGATGCGGGCGGCGCCGCGGGCATGGTGGCGCTGGGCCAGGACGGCAGCCGCACCGGCACGTTCTCCACCGTGGCCGGCCCGCTGCGGACGGCCGCCCCGCAGACGTCCTCCGCATTCACGACGACGGCCAGCGGGCTGCAGTATCGCACCGTCGTCGCCGGCTCGGGCGCCCAGCCCGTCGCCGGCCAGAGGATCACGGCACACTACACCGGCTGGCTCGTCAACGGCTCCAAGTTCGACAGCTCCCGCGACCGGGGCACGCCGTTCTCGTTCACGCTCGGCGCCGGCGAGGTGATCGCCGGCTGGGACGAGGCCTTCGCGTCGATGCGGGTGGGCGAGCGACGCACGATCGTGATCCCGGCGAACCTCGCCTACGGCAGCACGGCGCGGCCTGGCATCCCGGCGAACTCGCCGCTCGTGTTCGACGCCGAACTCCTCGGCGTGGGCTGACGGCCGCGGCCGCTCACCAGCGGGCCTCGAGCCCGAGGCTGCCGCCGCCGAGCCAGAGCGTGGAGTTGCCGTCGATCGCCCGGCCGGCCAGCGTGCTGGCGGAGAAGTCGAACTGGTCGGGTGCCAGCGCCACGCCGGTGAGCCACACCATCCCGTAGCCGAACCGCAGCGCCCAGGTGTCGTCGAGCCGGTAGACGAGCGCGCCGGCCAGGTCGAAGATGCCCCCCACCGTGCCCGTGCTCGAGGAGACGCCGTCGCGGTAGACGTCGCCGGTGATCGTGTCGACGATCGGGTCCTGCGACTGGGCCAGCGCCGAGCCGGCGAGCGCCGCCTTCAGCCAGCCCTCGGCGGCCCAGCGCCGCCACTCGAGGCGGCCGCGGGCACCGATCTGCGCGCCGAACAGGTTCGAACTGCTGCGCAGCGCGTAGTCTCCGGTCACGCCCGGTGCCGACAGCACGAGCGCCGCGCTCTCGTCGAGCCCCGCCCAGCGGAACCCGGCCAGCCAGTCGACCGTGGCCGTGGCGGGCACGCGTTCGAACTCGTAGCCCGAGTGCCGCACGCAGCGCCGGTAGCGCTCCGTGCAGGCCAGGTTGGCCTCGGCCATGTTGAGCACCGAGCCGTAGGTCGCGCGGGCGAGCGCGGCGTCGCGCAGGCTGGCCACCAGGCTCGACAGCGGCGGGGCGACCTCGAGGTTGTCCGCCCCGGCGGCGGTGGCGTCGGCGAACATGCCGTACACGCCGACGTAGCCGAGCTCCCAGCCGACGACGTCGGGGCCGTGGCGGCCGAGCAGCACCCGCAGCCCCGGCGCCACCGGGAACTGCATGTCGCCCGTCGTGATCTCCGGCGCGAGCGTGTCTCCGTCGAGCACCAGGGCCGTCGGGTTGGCGCCGTTGTCGCGCTGCATGAACAGCGCGTCGACGACCGCGTAGCGCTCCGTCGGGCCGCGGGTGGCGACCCAGCCGGGCAGTTCCGCCCGCACGGTCCCCGCCACCGCGAGCATGGCCACGAGCCAGCCGGCCGGTCCACGAACCACGCGCTTGACGCCCATGTCACGCCCCCTCCGACACCCCGCCATCGACAGGCCGGGTACGACCGGCAACGGAGGAATATTCGGCAGCGGCGGGACGACCGTTGAGGCTTCCCGCCGCGGGGCACGCGGCCGGGCACGACGCGGAAATCCACGGCGACCCTGCGGCCGCCGCGGAGGCAGCCTGGGCAGGGGGCACGGCGTGGGCCCCCTGGGCCGGTCGGGTCCGGAAGGCTCCGGTGCGGAACCGGCTACGGCCGGGCCGGGGCGTCCGCCGCCATCAGCGCCGCGATCTCGTCGGCGCTGCCCTCGCCCCACACGGAGTAGCCCTGCGGCGTGAGGTGCACGGCGTCGGAGAGCATGCCCGGCAGGATCGTGCCGTCGGCCGCGAGCATCTTCAGGCCGGGATCGACGAACCGGATCGTCGTGCCGTCGGCCAGCTTCGCCACGCCGGCGTTGATCTCCCGCGTCTTCTCGTAGGGGGTGCCGCGCGAGGGAAAGACACCGACGAGGAGGATCTTCGCCTCGGGGCAGACCTCGCGCAGCCGCCGCACGACGAGCCCCACGCCCCAGGCCACCTCCGGCGCCGTGTTCATGCCCTGGTTGTTGGTGCCGATCAGCAGCATGATCAGCTTCGGCTTCGTGCCCGCGAGTTCCCCCTGCTGCAGCCGCCAGAGCACGTTCTCGCAGCGGTCGCCGCCGATGCCGAAGTTCGCCGGCCGGTACTTCGCGAAATACTTGTTGAACAGGTCGCCCGGCCACATGGCGGTGATCGAGTCACCCATCAGGCAGAGGTCGAAGTCGGCCGCCTTCGTCCGCGCCAGGCACTTCTGGTGCTCGCGTCCGAACCAGCGGACCCCGCCGGGCACCGGCTTGGAGGGATCGTTCTTCGACGTCAGCTGAAACGCCGGCTCGGCCTCGGCCACCGCCACGTCGCAGAAGGTCAGCGCCGCGATGCCGCCCGCGCCCCGCAGCAGCCGGTCCTGGTTCCACGACCCGCCGTCGACGTAGCTGATCCGGGCGACGGGGCCGGGTTCCGCGAGCACGAGCGTGAGCACGTTGCCCTGCACGCTCCCCGCGCGCACCCGCCCCGGGCGTCCGTCGAGCCGGAACTCCTCGGCCGCCGCGGGCAGCCAGACGACCGGCTGGTCGAACTCCAGCGCGATCGCGGCGCGGTCGGCGGCCGTGAACGCGGCGCGGACCAGGTTCGGCGGCGCGATGGGCTCGGCGAACGACCGCCCGTAGTGGTCGCGCTCCACGAGCGGGGCGATGAGCCGGGCGAACTCCGCGTAGCCGGCCGCCGGATAGTGGCAGCCGCCGGGGGGCCGGATTCCGAGCGTCGACATCACCGCCGCCCGGGAGAAGTCGCGCGGCAGCGTGCGCTGCACCTCGCGCAGCCGGTCGTCGGAGCCAGCGCGGCCCATCGAACAGGCCCGGGGCCAGATCTGGAACAGGTGGATGTGCCGGAGGTTCGGGTAGTCCTCCTGCCAGGCCGCGGCGAGCTCGTGGAACGCCGTCCGGTAGGTCTCCCAGCCGTAGCCGCCGCCGGGGCCGTCGGCCCCCTGGTCGCTCTCCCCCTGGTGCCAGAGGATGCCGCGCACGCCGTGCGCGAGGCCCGCCGCGCGCACCCGCCAGAGCAGCCGTCCGTAGATCGTGCCGACCGACTCGGGGTCGGCGGCGTCGCGCTGGTGCTGGTCGATCCGCGTGCCCCCCTGGGCGCCGTTGATGATGCAGATCGGCACGTCCCGGGACTCCGCCAGCCGGCGGCCGAGCTCCACGCCCCAGTAGCCGATCTCCCCCTTGCCCCCCGGCGCCCGCGCCACGGCGGTCGTCCAGGCCTCGAGCCGGGCCCCCGGTCCGCCCTCGGTGGCGCCGAACGTGCGCACCCACGGGCTCGGTGCCGGCGGGTCGTCGCGGCCGAAGTCGTTGGCCACGGCGTTGGACTGCCCGGCGATCAGGAACACGTCGCCGCAGAGCAGGTCGCGGGCCTCGTGCAACAGCCGCTCGCCCGCGCGGCACTCCATCCGGTAGACAACCCGCCTGGCCGGCAGCCGCACCGCCAGGGTGTAGCGGCCGTCGGCGTCCGGGGCCGCCGCAGCGCTGGCCACCGGCTCGTCCCCCGCGAACACCCGCAGCGTCACCTCCGCGGCCGGCGCGTCGAGCCGGCCGCCGCAGGTGAGCGTGCCCTGGCCGCCGTCGTCCCGCGCGTAGAACCGGCCGTCCACCGGCCGGTCGTCCGGCGCGGCCGGGGGAACGATCCAGGGATCGCTGGCCGGCTCGGTGACGGTGATCGTGGCCCGGGCCGTGGCCGGCGCGCCGCCGTTGTCGGCGGTCAGCGTGACCTCGAGCGGCCCGCTCGCGAGCGACCGGCGCAGCTCGAGGCCGCCCGCGGGCGTGGTGCCGCGCACCACCGGGCCCGACACCGACCAGGCCCGGCGCACGTCGCCGGCGCCCGCGGCCGCGAGCGCCGCCTCGTTGACCAGCCGCGGCACGATCGTGACGGGCGTGCGGCCGTCCCAGGTCGCCGGCGCGTCGAGCGTCAGCACGGGCTCGGGAATCGCCTCGGCGATCGCGACCGCCACGGTGCGGGTGCGGACGCCGTCGGCGAACACGCCGCGGAGCTCGAGCGTCGCCGTCTCGGCCCCGGTGACACGGCCGGCGGCGACCGTGCAGGAGAGCCGGTCCACGGCCAGCACCTGCTCGCGGCCGCCGCGCCGCAGCACCCAGGTGAGCTTGCGGGCGCCCCCCGCCCGCGCGGTGACGGTGCCGGTCTGCCCCTCGGCGATCGCCAGCCGGTCGGGCGTGAGGCCGAACTCGGTGCCCGGCGGCACGACCGGGCCGACGAGCGACTGCGTCGGCTTCTGGTTCTCGTGGCAGAGCCGGACCCACTCCGCCGACCGGGCCACGCTCGACACGCGCACCTCGTCGAGATCACCGACGAAGGAGTAGTTGTCGTACCAGCCCCCCAGCCAGAGCCGGGCGGGCCGGGCGATCGCCAGCGCCGGTTCGGCGTGGGGCGAGACGCCGTCGAGCACGCCGTTGACGTACACCCGCGAGTCCCCCTCGCGGTAGGTGTGCACGACGTGCGTCCAGCCGCCGAGCGTCAGCGTCTCGCGCCCCTCGACGTTGCCCGCCGAGAAGTAGCAGTCCATCGACACGTGCGGCGGGCTGCGCAGGTTCATCATCACCTTGCCGCGGGCCGCCTCGTTGCCCCAGGCGACGACGGTGACGTTCGACCGCTCGGCGCGGAACCAGGCCTCGGTGGTGTGCGCCGCCGCACCGGTGGGATAGCCCTCGATCTCCGTGCCGCCGCAGACCCCCTTCCCCCCCGGCAGCCGGCGGGCGCCGCCGATCACACCGGCGACCGGCGTCGTGCCGTTGTCCCGCGAGGCGAGCGTGCCGGCGGAGTCGGCCACCTCGTCGGCCATGTGCCAGACGCTGAGGTGGCCGTTGGCGGCGTTGAACACCCCCCGGCCGTCGGCCGTGCTCGTGGCCGCGGGGTTGCCCCAGTGGACCCGCAGTTCCTGGACGGCGTTGCCCTCGATCCGCGGCACGCACACCCAGACCGTCGCCGTGCCGGCGGCCGCGTCCCAGGACTCGATCTCGTGCGCGAGCGGCGCGCCGGCCGCGGTCGTGAACCGCAGGTCGGCACCGTCGGGCCGGGCCGCGGCGAAGTCGAAGGTGTCGCCGTGCAGCCGCACGAGGAGCGGGAATCGCTCGACGACGGCGCCGGCCGGCAGGTCGGCACCGTCCGGCGTGGTGAGCACGAACAGCGCACCGGACCGGGTCCAGTCGGCGAGCGGTTCCGCCGCGCCGGCCGGCACGGCGAGGATCACGGCGCATGCGAGCCAGGGCCGGCTGCGGCCGGCTGGTGGAGGAGTGCGCATCGAAGACGGTCTCCACACGGTGCCGTCCGCCCCCCGGCTCGGCCGCGGCACGTCGAACGGGCACCGGAGTAGAGAGGACGCGGCGGCGGCCGGCAAACATGCCCCCCGGGCGGGCGACCACGGCGCCGGCCGGTATGCTGCCGCGGAGGCACGTTCGTTTTCTCCCGGGACCGTCGCATGCCCGCCGTCACGTCCCCCGGTCGCCCGCTCGCGGCCGTGCTCGTCGTCCTGTCGCTCGCGCCGGCGGCGGCCGCCCCGCCCGCGCCCCGCCGCGGGCTCGCCGAGGTGGATCACGGCCGCGTGACGGTGACCGGCGGCTTCTGGGGCCCGCGGCTCGCGCGGCTGCACGAGGTGACGATCCCGCACGCCCTCGACGAACTGGAGAAGGACGGCCACGTCACCAACTTCGACAAGGCGGCCGGCACCTTCTCGGGACCGCTGCGCGGACACCGGGCCTTCGACTCCGACCTGCACAAGGCGCTCGAGGGGGCCTACGCGTCGCTGCGCCACCGCCCCGACGCCCCGCTGCGGGCGCGGTGCGACGGGATCGTCGACAGGATCCTCGCCGCCCAGCGGCCCGACGGGTTCCTGATCTCGCACTTCATCGTCGCCGATTTCGAAACGCGCTGGGAGGACCTGCGGCTCGAGCACCAGCTCTACAACGCGGGGCACTTCTTCGAGATGGCGGTCGTGCACCGGGACACCACCGGCCGGCCGGAGGTGCTCGAAGCGGCGCGGCGGTTCGCCGACGACGTCGATCGCACGTTCGGCGAGGGCAAGCGGTACGACGTGGACGGCCATCCGGAGGTCGAGCTGGCGCTGGTGCGGCTGTGGCGGGCCACCGGGGAGGATCGCTACCTGGCGCTGGCCCGGTTCTTCGTCGACGAGCGCGGCCACGCGCATGGCAGCGCGCGGCAGCCGTTCGATCCGGCGAGCGTCCGCCAGCCCGAGCCGCCCCCGGAGCCGGTCAGCGACGAGGCCCGCCGCACCTACCGGCGTGCCAAGCTGCGGGTGCGCAACGGCCAGATGCAGGATCACCGGCCGCTGGTCGAGCAGGACGCCGCCGTGGGGCACGCGGTCCGGGCGGGCTATCTGTACGCGGCGGCGGCGGACCTGGCCCGGTTCATGGACGCGCCGCAGTACGCCCGCGCCGGCCGGCGGCTCTGGGAGGACGTGGTGGGCCGGAAGATGTACGTCACCGGCGGCATCGGCACGGCGCAGTACCACGACGAGGGCTTCGGCGACCCCTACCTGCTCCCCAACGACACGGCCTACACGGAGTCGTGCGCCGCGATCGCCCACGTGCTCTGGCAGCACCGGCTGGCGCTCCTGGACGCCGACGCGGCCTGTGCGGACGTGATGGAGCTCGCCCTCTACAACGGCCTGCTGTCGGGCATCGCGCTCGACGGGGCCCGGTTCTTCTACCAGAACCCGCTCGAGAGCCGGGCCGGCGGCCGGCGCCGTCCGTGGATCGGCCTCTCCTGCTGCCCGACGAACCTGGCGCGGATCCTCCCGCAGGTGGGCGGGCTCGCCTACGCCGTCGGCGACCGGGCCCTGCACGTCAACCTGTTCGTCGCCGGCTCGGCCGCGGTCGACGTGCCCGGCGCGGGGCCGGTGACGCTCGCGGTCGAGACCGACTACCCGTGGCAGGGCCGCGTGCGGATCACGGTCGCTCCGCAGGCGCCCGCCGAGTTCGACCTCGCGCTGCGGATTCCCGGCTGGGCCCGCGGCCGGCCCGTGCCCTCCGACCTGTACCGGTTCGTGGAGGCGGACGTGCCACCCGTCGCGCTCGCCGTCGCGGGTGCGGCGGTCGCCGCCGAGCCCACGGCCGACGGCTACGTGCATCTGCGCCGGCGCTGGCAGCCGGGCGAGGTCGTGGAACTCGAGCTGCCGCTGCCGGTGCGTCGGGTCCGCGCCCATCCGCGGGTCGAGCACGACCGGGGCAAGGTGGCGCTGATGCGCGGCCCGCTCGTCTACTGCCTCGAGGCGGTGGATCATCCGGGTACCGATCCGTTCGCCTGCGAACTGCCGGCGACCGTGGAGTTCGCGGCCGAGCACCGGGCGGACCTGCTCGGCGGCGTGACCGTCGTGCGGACGACGGCGCTGGCGGCCGGTGCACCGGTGCCGCTCACGGCGGTGCCCTACCATGCCTGGGCCAATCGCGAGCAGGGGGCGATGCTGGTCTGGATCCGCGCGGCGGCCGACGACTGACACGGCTCACACTTGAAGCTGGCGCGGATGAGTTCACGACCAGGGATCGGGCGCGGGGTTGCCCGTGCCAGTCGAGCGGCGTTGGGAGACCGAGCGCAGCCAGGATGGCGAAGCAAGGTTTCCCCCGAGTGAGCGCAGGCCGGGACGGCCGGAGCGAACGTCCGCCGAGACGGCACGGGCAACCCCGCGGCGGAACGCCCACGGATCAACTGAACTCGACCACGCCGCACGAGGGCCGCCGCGTGGCGGCGGTTTGCCGCCGACCCGCGCGGCTTCGTTGACGCTCGCGAGCCCGGCTCCGACAATCGGATCGTTCCGTCAGCCGCCCCCCGGGAGCGTCGCCGTGCAGCCGATTCAGCAGGCCGTGCCGAATTTCGTCGAACTGGAGGATCCCGAGGTCTGGTCGGCGATCGCCGCCGAGCAGACGCGACAGCAGGACGGCCTGGAACTGATCGCCAGCGAGAACTTCACCAGCCCGGCGGTGATGCAGGCGGTGGGCAGCGTGCTCACCAACAAATACGCCGAGGGCTACCCGGGCCACCGCTACTACGGCGGCTGCGAGTTCGTCGACCGGGTGGAGGACCTGGCCCGCGACCGGCTGCGGACGCTGTTCGGCGCCGAACACGTCAACGTCCAGCCGCACTCGGGCAGCCAGGCCAACGCGGCCGTCTACCTGGCGGCGATCCAGCCGGGCGACACCGTGCTGGCCTTCGACCTCGCCCATGGCGGCCACCTCACGCACGGCATGAAGCTCAACGCCTCCGGGATCCTCTACCGGTTCGTGCACTACGGCGTGCGCCGCGACGACCAGCGGCTCGACTTCGACCAGGTGGCCCGGCTCGCCCGCGAGCACCGGCCGAAGCTGATCGTGGCCGGCGCCAGTGCCTACCCGCGCGAGATCCCCCACGGCCGGTTCGCCGAGATCGCCCGCGAGGTGGGGGCGAAACTGCTCGTCGACATGGCCCACTACGCGGGGCTCGTGGCGGCGGGCCTCCACGACAACCCGGTGCCGGTGGCCGACTTCGTCACCAGCACCACCCACAAGACCCTGCGCGGGCCGCGCGGCGGGATCGCGATCTGCCGGGCGGCCGACGCCAAGGCGCTCGACCGTTCGGTGTTTCCCGGCACGCAGGGGGGGCCGCTCATGCACGTCATCGCCGGCAAGGCGGTGGCGTTCGGGGAGGCGTTGCGCAGCGACTTCCGCGACTACGCGCGGCGCGTGGTGGCCAATGCCCGCGTCCTCGCCGAGGCGCTGGCGGCCGGCGGTGTGAATCTCGTCAGCGGCGGCACCGACAACCACCTCATGCTCGTCGACGTGACCCCGCTGGGCATCGGCGGCAAACTCGCCGAGGAGACCCTCGACCGCTGCGGAATCACCTGCAACAAGAACATGATTCCTTTCGACCAGCGCAAGCCGATGGACCCCTCCGGCATCCGCCTCGGCACCCCTGCGCTCACCACCCGCGGCCTCGGTGCCGACGAGATGCGGCAGATCGCCGCCTGGATCCTGCGGGCGCTCCGCGAGCACGCCGACCCCGACGCCGTCGAGCGGATCCGCACGGCGGTGAAGGAACTGGCTGAGCAATTCCCGGTGCCGGCGGCACGGATCGTCCAGGCGGAATCGGTGGCCTGATGGTTCTCCCCGCAGGGCCCGCCGCAGGACAGGGCCGGACGATCGGCGACCGCCCGACGGTGCGGATCGGGTTGGTGCAGTCGGCATGTGGCGGCGATCGCGACAGCAACGTCGACCAGGCACTCGCGGGCATCGCCACCGCCGCCCGGCAGGGGGCCGACGTGGTCTGTCTCCAGGAACTCTTCGCCGGGCAGTATCCCTGTCAGGACGAGAGTCACGCCCGGTTCGCGGAGGCCGAGAGCGTGCCGGGGCCGCTCACCGAGCGCCTCGCGGCGGCGGCCCG
Source organism: Planctomycetaceae bacterium (assembly GCA_046086245.1). Classification (GTDB taxonomy): domain Bacteria; phylum Planctomycetota; class Planctomycetia; order Pirellulales; family UBA1268; genus F1-20-MAGs016. The sequence goes on from JBJSXB010000002.1 coordinate 14,537, forward strand.
GGAACATCGCGTGGTACTCGTCGGCAGCGTGTTCGAGCGGCGGACGCCGGGGTTGTTCCACAACACCGCCGTGGTGTTCGACGCCGACGGGACCACCCGCGGGGTGTATCGCAAGATGCACATTCCCGACGACCCGCACTACTACGAGAAGTTCTACTTCACTCCGGGTGACACCGGGTTCGTGAGCGTTCCCACCGGCAAACTCGCCGTCGGGCCGCTGGTCTGCTGGGATCAGTGGTATCCCGAGGCGGCCCGGCTGACGGCCATGGCGGGCGCCGACGCGCTGTTCTATCCCACCGCCATCGGTTGGCTCGACGGCGAGGAGGAACTGCACCGCGAGCAGTACGAGTCGTGGGACACGATGCTGCGCAGCCATGCGATCGCCAACGGCGTGTTCGTCGTCGCGGTCAACCGCACGGGGCGCGAGGGCAGCCTGCGATTCTGGGGGGCGAGCGTCGTCTACGCCCCCAACGGCGATTGCCTCGCGAAGGCCTCCGCCGAGCGTCCGGAGATCCTCGTGGTGGAATGCGACCTGGGGCGGATCGAATGGTCGCGCACGCGCTGGCCGTTCTTCCGCGATCGACGCATCGACGCCTATGGCGGCCTGCTCGGCCGCTGGGGAAGGTGACCGGATGCCTCGCGGAGACGGATCGCCGGCGGCAGGCCGGGGCGTGGAGGGTGTGGCCGCGCTGGGGTATCGCCTGCCCGCCGAGTGGGAGCCGCAGGCGGCGGTGTGGATGGCCTGGCCCCATCGCTGGTCGACCTGGGTCGGCGACGTGACCCCGGTGCCGGCGTGTTTTGCCCGACTCGTCCGGCAGATCGCCCGTCACGCCCCGGTTCGCGTGCTCGCCGCCAACGCGGCGCTCGACGAGGCCCGGCGTCACCTCGACGGCGCCGACGGCGTGTCGCTCGTCGATCGGCCGACCAACGAACCGTGGCTCCGCGACAGCGGCCCGGTGTGGTTGGCCGCCACCCGGGACGACCTGCCCCCGGCGGCGGTGTGCTGGGGCTGGAACGCCTGGGGCGGAAAATACCCCGATTGGGAGCACGACGCCCGGGTCGGTCGCTGGATCGCGGCGGCGTCGGGGCGACGCGTGTTCTCCGGTCCGCTCGTTCTCGAAGGTGGCGCGATCGAGACCGACGGTGCCGGCACGTTGCTGTTGAATCACCGCTGCGTCCACGAACCGCGGCGCAATCCCGGCCGCACGCGCGACGAACTCGGCGCGGTGCTCGCGCACCATCTCGGCGCTCGGCAGGTGCTCTGGATCGGCGGGGAATTGGCCGGCGACGACACCGATGGTCACGTCGACCAACTCGTCCGATTCGTCGGCCCCGGCAGGGTGCTCGCCGCCCGGCAGTCCGATGCCGACGACCCCAACCATGCGTCCCTCGAGGAGAACCTCCGCCTGCTCCCCGCGCTGGTCGATGCCGCCGGGCGGCCGCTGGAGGTGATTCCACTCGACATTCCCGCCCACTTCCGCCACGCCGGCGTGCCCCTGCCGGCCAGCCATCTCAACTACCTGGTCTGCAATGGGGCGGTGATCGTGCCGGTATTCGGCGGGCCCACCGACGAGCCGGCCCTGCGCACGATCGCCGCCTGCTTCCCGCGGCACCGCGTCGAACCGTACCCCGCCGACGTGATCGTCCGCGGCCGCGGTGCCGTCCACTGCCTGACGTGCAACGAACCGGCCTGACCGGCCGTCGGGGTGGCGGCGTGGCGAGCGTCGCGCGGTGGGCAGGCCACCGCGATGCGGGGAAGGGGAGCCGTCCGGGCGCTCTGGGCAAAGAGGGGGGCGAGGCCGTGGCGACGGGTTGGGGGCCCCGTGGAACGACTGATCTTGCCCGATCGCGCCGTGGTGGCGACGATCCGCGCGCATGATCGGAGATCGGCACGTCGGAGGAATCCGCGACCATGGAACAACTCGCCGCCGCCGCCAAGGGGTTCATGTCGCTGCTGGCCCGCCTCTGTCTGGCGGCGGTGTTCGTCGCGAGCCTCGTCGGCAACAAGATCCCCCAGTTCCAGCAGACCACCGAACTGATGCAGTCGGAGGGGGTTCCGAATCCGAAACTCGCGCTCGCCGGGGCGATCTTCCTGCTCGCGATCGGCGGCTTGTCGGTGATCCTCGGCGCGTGGACGCGGATCGGGGCGTTCTGCCTGCTGGTCTTCCTCGCTGCCGCGACCTGGTACTTCCACGACTTCTGGCGGTTCGCCGATCCGATGCAGCGGCAGTTGCAGACGATCCAGTTCATGAAGAACGTCGCGATCGCCGGCGGACTGCTCTCCCTGCTCGCCTTCGGTGGCGGCTCGTGGAGCGTGGACGGCTGGATCGGTCGCAAGCGGCTCGAGGTCGAGGCGGGCGGCGGACAGTCCGCCACCAAGCCGCGCGTCACCGCCAAGCCTCCGGGCCAGGCGGCGTGAGCCGCCGGGCAGCGGCTGGACCGGTGTCGCGCCGCCGCCGCGCAACCCCGTGACCCCCGGCGGTGCGTTCGGCCGAAGGACCTCGTTGTCCACCCGGCCGGCGCCGCGGTAGCCTCACGCCACGCCGCGCCTTCCGGGGAAGCGGCCCGTCGAGCCGCACTCCAACGCACCCAGGAGGGATCATGCCCGCTCCGTCACCGCGCGACGGCGTTGCGGCGTTCGTCACGGTCCTCGCCTTCGCTTCGCTGGCGAGCGCGGCCGAGCCGACTCCACCCGCTCCCGCCGCGAGTGCCGCCATGCACACCGTTTCGTCGTCTCCGTTCGGCACGCTTCCCGACGGACGCACCGCCACGCTCTACACGCTCCGCGTCCCCGGCGGCTGGCAGGCCACGGTGACCGACTACGGGGCGATCCTCACGAGCTTCCACGTGCCATCGCGCGACGGGGGCGGCGGACCGGTCGACGTCGCGCTCGGATTCGACTCTGTCGCGGGATACGTCAAGGGCCATCCCTACTTCGGCGCCACCGTCGGCCGCGTCGGCAACCGGATCGCGGCGGGGCGGTTCACCCTCGACGGCCGCGAGCACCGCGTCGCCACCAACAACGGTGCCAACCATCTCCACGGCGGAACGGTCGGATTCGACAAGGTGTTGTGGCGGGGCACGCCGGAGCCCGATCACCCGCTCGGGCCGAGCGTGCGTTTCGACATCGTGTCGGCCGACGGCGACGAGGGGTATCCCGGCCGGCTCGCCGCCACGGCGCGCTACACGCTCACGCCGGCCGGTGCGCTCCGCGTCGAGATGACCGCCACGACCGACGCCCCCACGATCGTCAACCTGGTGCACCACAGCTACTGGAACCTCGCCGGGCACGGCGCCGGCGATGTCCGCGGGCACGATCTCACCGTCGTCGCCGACGCCTACCTCCCGGTCGATGCCGGCAGCATCCCGACCGGCGTCCTGGCGCCGGTGGCGGGAACGCCGTTCGACCTCCGCCCCGAGCGGCCGCCGGTCCGCCTCGGCACGGCGCTCGCCGCCCTGCCCGGCGGCGGCGGAGATCCCGGCGGCATCGACCACAACTTCGTGATCCGCGGTTGGCAGCCGGACGGCCAACTCCGTCCGGTGGCGGTGCTCGTCGACGGGGCGAGCGGCCGGCGGCTCGAACTCCTCGCCGACCAGCCGGGCGTGCAGGTCTACACCGGCAATTACCTCGACGGCACGCTCGTTGGGAAGGACGGGGCGGTGTACCGCAAGCACGGGGGCATCTGCCTCGAGACGCAGAAGTTCCCCGACGCGGTCCACCACCTCGGGGAGCCGGGGTGGCCGTCACCGCGCCTCGATCCGGGGCAGGTCTACCGCCACGTGATGATCCACCGTTTCACCCCCTGACCGGCCCCGGAACCGCTCCATGGTCTTCCCCGTCGGCGACGACAATTCCGACCGCCGCTCGTTTCCCTACGTGTCGATCACGCTGATCGTGATCAACGTGTTGGTGTTCGCCGTCCTGCAGCAGGGGTTCCGTCCGGAGGGGGTCGACGAGGGATTCACACTCGCCTGGTGCCAGGTGCCGGCGGAGATCCTCACCGGCCGCGACGTCGTCACCGAGCCGGAGGTCCGCGCGATCCGCACTCCTGCGGGCATCGAGCAGGTGACCGTGCCGGGGCTTCAGCCGACCCCGGTGCCGGTGTGGCTGACGCTGCTCACCGCGATCTTCATGCACGGCAGCGTGATGCACTTGCTGGGCAACATGTGGTTCTTGTGGATCTTCGGCGACAACGTCGAGGACGACATGGGCCACGTGCGTTACCTGCTCTTCTATCTCGCCACCGGCGTGCTCGCGTCGCTGGCCTTCGTCGCCTTCAACGCCAGCGGCGAGGCGGCGCTGACACCGTGCCTCGGGGCCAGCGGCGCGATCTCGGGGGTGCTCGGCGCCTACCTGGTGCTCCATCCACAGCGGCGCGTGAGCGTGCTGCTGCTGCGGTTGATGGTCGACGTGCCGGGATACGTGGCGGTGGGGATCTGGTTCGCGTTCCAGGTCGTCAGCGGCCTGTTCGACTCGAGCGGCGGAGGTGGCGGGGTGGCCTACTCCGCGCATGTCGCCGGGTTTCTCGCCGGCATCGCCCTGGCCAAGCCGATGAGCTACCGCGGCGCGCGGGCCGAGGCGGAGCCGCTCGTCGTGCTCCGCCGTCGGCTGCCCTGATTCCGCCTGCCCGTTTCCGCCGGGCGCGTCAGGCGAGCATGCCCTCCACGATCCGGCCGTGCACGTCGGTGAGCCGGTGGTCGCGCCCCTGGAAGCGGTACGTGAGCCGCGTATGGTCGAAACCGAGCAGGTGGAGGAGCGTGGCGTTGAGATCGTGCACGTGCACCGCGTCGTGGGCGATGTTGAAACCGAAATCGTCGGTGGCCCCGTGGACGTGTCCCGGGCGGATGCCGCCGCCGGCCAGCCACATCGAGAAGGCGCGGTTATGGTGGTCGCGGCCGTCGGTGCCACCCTGCATCATCGGCGTGCGGCCGAACTCGCCCCCCCAGACGACGAGCGTGTCGTCGAGCAGGCCACGCTCCTTGAGATCGGCGACCAGCGCGGCGCTCGCCTGGTCGACCTCGCCGGCCGCCCCGCGCATCCGGGCGACGAGATCGCCGTGCGTATCCCACGCCTCGTGGAAAAGCTGCACGAAACGGACGCCGCGCTCGAGCAGGCGTCGCGCCAGGAGGCAGTTGCGGGCATAGGAGGGTGCGGCGGGGTCGGCGATGCCGTAGCGAGCCAGCGTCCGCGGGCCCTCCTGCGAGAGATCGAGCAATCCGGGAGCGCTGGCCTGGAGCCGGTAGGCCATCTCGTAGCTCTGGATACGGGCGGCGATCTCCGGGTCGCCGGCGGTGCCTAGGGCCAGCGTGTTGAGCCGGTCGAGCGTGTCGAGGCTGTCACGCTGGGCGGCCCGGTCGATGCCGCGCGGATTGGAGAGGTAGAGCAGAGGATCACCGCCGGCGCGAAAGGGAATGCCGCCGTAGGTCGTGGGAAGGAACCCCGCCCCGTAATTGCTCGCGCCGCCGCTGGTGCCCTTGGCGCTGGTGAGCACGACGTAGCCGGGCAGGTCGGCGGCCTCGCTGCCGAGACCGTACAGCGTCCAGGCGCCGAAGCTCGGCCGGCCGAACTGCTGCGACCCGGTGTTCATCAGGATCTGCGCCGGGGCATGGTTGACCGCGTCGGTGTGCATCGACCGAACCAGACAGATGTCGTCGGCGATCGAGCCGATGTGTGGAATCAGATCGCTCATCTCGGTGCCCGATCGGCCGCGGGGAGCGAAGCCGAACTTCGGCCCCAGCAGCGATGATTTGGGGTTGATGAACGCGGCACGGTAGCCGGCGAGCAGTTCCGCCGGGGGAAGGCTGCCGCTCCGCTTGGCGAGTTCCGGTTTCGGGTCGAAGAGTTCGAGGTGGCTGGGCGCGCCGGCCTGGAACATGAACACCACGCGCCGCGCCCGGGGGGCATGGTGGGGGGCACGCGGTGCGAGCGGATCGACGGCGGCGAAGCCCTCCCGGTGGAGCAGGGAATGGGCGGCGATCGCCCCGAGGCCCACGCCGCAGTCGCGCAGGAACCAGCGCCGCGCCCGGCCGATCGCCGCCGGCGCGACGGAGGGGCGACACGAGGGACGAGCGGCGTGGCCGGCCATTGCGGGGGTCTCCGTCAGTTCTTCGTCACGGCTTCGTCGAGATTGAGCAGCACGCGCGCGGCGAGCGTCCACGCCGCGGCGTCCTGCGGCGACGCCCCGGCCGGCAGTTCGGGCAGCGCCTCAGGAGCGCCGCTGGCCACTTCGCGGGCGTTCAGCCAGCCGTCGGCGATCCGTCGTCGCTGGGCGTCGAGGAAACGGGCCAGCGTCTCGCGCTCCGCGGCCAGCGGCACGCGCCCCGTGCAGAGGAGGAATGCATGGTCGATGCGGGCCGCATCGTCGGCGCCCCCGTCGCGCAGGACCCGCAGCGCCAGCGCCCTGGCTGCCTCGACGAATACCGGCTCGTTGAGCCCCGCCAGCGCCGCGAGCGGCGTGTTCGAGCGGAGGCGCCGGGCGCAGGCGGTGTCGCCGTTGGGGGCGTCGAAGGCGGAGAGCAGCGGATCGGGCATCGATCGGCGGCGGAACAGGTAGAGGCTGCGTCGGTAGCGATCCGGACCGGTCGCGGTCGGCCAGTCGATGCGCACGTAATTGAAATCGAGCACGTTCTGTGGCACCGGCGGATAGACCGGCGCCCCGCCGACACGCTCGGTGAGCAGGCCGGCCGTGGCCAGCGCGACGTCGCGCACCGTCTCCGCATCGACGCGAAAACGCGGGCCACGCGCCAGGAGTCGATTGCCCGGATCGCGGGCGAGGAGTTCCGCCGTGGCACGCGACGACTGCCGGTAGGTGCGGCTGGCGAGGATCTGGCGCACGAGCCGCTTCTGGCTCCAACCGTGCTCCATGAAATCGACCGCCAGCCAGTCGAGGAGATCACGGTATTCGGGAAGTGGCGTCCGCGTGCCGAAGTCGTCGGCCGTCTCCACGAGGCCGACGCCGAAGATCGCCTGCCAGACGCGGTTCACCGCCACGCGCGCCGCCAATGGCGAGCGTGCGTCGACGAGCCAGCGGGCGAAGGCGAGCCGATCGGCCGGCCCGTCGTCGGGCAGCGGGTGGAGCACCTCCGGCACCGCCGGCGCGACCTCGGCGAGGGGTTTGTTCCACTCGCCCCGGTCGAGGAGGTGGGTGCGGCGCCGCGCGGCCTCGGGGCGGACGGCGAGGTGCATCACGGTGGTGGGCGCCGTCGGCACGCCGCGCCAGGCGGCGGTGATCCGCTCGACCTGCGGGGCGAGTTCGGCGACCGACTGCATCCAAGCCCGGAAGATCGCCGACTCCTCCTCCGTGCCGCGGCTCTCGGCGGGGGCACGGATCGCGAGGATGGCCGCGTGGTCGATCGCCGGCGCCGCCGGCTCAGGGGCGCCGGTGAGGCTGAAGCGGCAACAGCCGAGCATGCGGCTCTGCTGACCAGGGGCGCCCCCGGCGGGCATGCGCAGGGCGAGCTTGAGCCGGGTGCCCGGCGGCAGATCGAGCGGCGCCGCGAAGCGGACCACCGCGACGCTCGCCTGATGGCGCACAAGCGCGCCGCGGTCCGACTCCCATACCGTCTCGGGATCGCCATCGACCAGCGCGCGAACCGGTCCCTGCACGAGCCGCTTTTCCGGCTGCTTGCCGTCGGCGGAGGCGGGACGGACGTCGATCCGTTCGGGGTTGGAGTAATCGGCCGTCGCCGCGCCCAGCGGGAGCGGCTCCCAGGCTTCGGTGCCGGGGCGCTTGATCGCGGCGGTGAGTTCGGCGATGCCCCACGCGCCGTCGCGTCCCGGCCCCCCCATGAACAGGTCGCCGTTGGGGAGGGCCTCGAGTTGCAGGCCGGTGGCCCCGGCGAGCACCGGTTCGGCCTCGAAGACGATCTCGCCATCGCGATGGCCGATCATGAGGATCGATCCGTCGTCGAGTTGGGTCGGGTGGGTGAGCAGCCCGGTCGAGCTCATGTCGTCCATGCGGATCGGGGTCCAGGGGACGAGGCGCTCCGCCACCGCGCGTGCCCAGGTGTCGCGCTCCTCGCGCCAGCCGGGGCGGGCACGGCGGACATCGTCCTCGACCGCGGCGACCCGGGCGCGGATCTCGGCGATCGTGGCCAACTGCTCGGGGGTGTGGACGAACGACCGCGCGTCGAAGGTGTCGTTGAGGAAAGCGAACAAGCCGTAATACTCCCGCTGCGTGAGCGGGTCGAATTTGTGGGAATGGCACTGCGCGCACTGCGTCGTCAGCCCGAGCACCGCTTTGCCGAGGCAATCCATCCGGTCGAACATCTCGACCATGCGGAACTCCTCGGGGACGATCGCCCCCTCCTCGTTGAGCATGCTGTTGCGGAGAAAGCCCGTGGCCACCACCTCTTCCTGCGTGGCACCGGGGAGGAGGTCGCCGGCGACCTGCTCGATCACGAACCGGTCGTAGGCGAGGTCGCGATCGAGCGCCGCGATCACCCAGTCGCGCCACGCCCACATCTCCCGCGGCAGATCCTTCTCGTAGCCGTTGCTGTCGGAGTAGCGGGCCACGTCGAGCCAGTGCCGGGCCCACTTCTCGGCATAACGCGGGCTGGCGAGCAACCGGTCGACCGTGGAATCGGGGCCGGCGGAGGCGAAGGCGGCGATGTCGGCCGGTTGCGGCGACAGGCCGACGACGTCGAGATGGATCCGGCGGCACAGCGTGGCGTCGTCGGCAGGCGGCGAGAAGCCCAGGCCGGCCGCGGCGAGTCGCGCTTCGACGAAGGCGTCGATCGGGTGCGCGGTGGGATCGGTTCCCGGCAGAGGACGTTTGACCGGGGGGACGAACGCCCAGTGCGCGGCGTATTCGGCGCCCGCCTCGATCCAGCGGCGCAGTGTCTCCACCTGCGCGGGCGCGAGGGGCTTGTTCACGCCGGGTGGGGGCATGACGAGATCGGGATCGGCGCTCGTCACCCGCTGGACGAGCGGACTGGAGTCGGGGTTTCCCGCCACGATCGCCGGAGCGCCGGAGTCGCCGCCGGCGAGCGCCGCCTCGCGGCGATCGAGACGGAGGCCGCCGGCCCGGCCGGCATCGTCGGCGCCGTGGCACTGGGCGCAGTGCTCGGCGAAGATCGGCCGAACGTCGCGATCGAAGTCGGGCTCCGCGGCGATGGCGACCACCGTCGGCCACAGCACCACAAGCATCACCGGCGCACGTCGTCGCATCGATCCCTCCCGGGCTCGGACCGGCTTGATTCTAGCTCGCGAGATGGGGAATGGCCGGCGGCGGGCCGCACGTATGCGTCGTCACCGAGCCGGCGTTGCGGCGGCACGGGCTGCGGCGGCATCCCCGGCGGGCCACGCGATCGTGGCGACGGCGCCCGGCGGCAGGGGGAGGGAGGGAGACGCCGTCGGTGCGCCGTCCCCCTCGGCGATCCGCACGGCCAGCGGCCGTGGCCCGTCGTTGAGCAGCACGGCGACGAGCCGCCCGTCGGGGGCCGCGAAGGCGACGTGGTGCAAGGCCGGCGGTCCTCCCGCCGAGTCGATCCGCACCGACCCTGGCCGGACGAAGCGGGACAGATGAGCGATCGAATAGTAGGCCGGCTGGCGCTCGACCCGATCGCCGTCGATCGTCACGGCGCCGAGGCAGCGGTCGCAGCCCCCTTCCGTGTGCGGTTCGAGGCGGGGATCGCTCGACAGGTTCCACTCGAGCACGGTGCGGCTCCAGTGGCGCATCGCGCCAATCGACAGTTCGCGGACGTGCCAGACAAGATCGCCGGCGAGATCGCCCGGCGCGCCCACCCACTGCTCGGTGAAATAGACGTGACGGTCGGGATGGGCATCGTGCACCGCGGACAGGGCGTCGATGCTGCCGCCGTAGAGGTGGAACGCCGATCCGTCGATCCAACGCTTCGCCTCGGAGTCGCCGAGGATCGCGAGCGGATAATCGATCCGGTCGCAATTGTGGTCGTAGATCAGGATCCGCGTGTCGAGCCGCGCCTTCGCGAACGCCGGGCCGAGGTGGTGCTTGACGAATGCCGCCTGCTGCGCCGCGGGCATCGACAGGCTGGGGTTGTTGCCGGCATGGAGCGGCTCGTTCTGCACCGTCACCGCGGCGATCCGGACACCCGCGTTGCGCAGCGCCTCGACGTAGCGGACGAAATAGGCGGCGTAGGCGGCGTGGTATTCCGGACGCAGCTCCCCCCCGACCGTCTTGCCGTTGGTCTTCATCCAGGCGGGAGGCGACCAGGGCGACGCCATCACGAACAGCTCGGGGGCGATCGCGAGGATCTCGCGGAGGACGGGCAGGAGCGCCCGGCGGTCGGGGGCGATGCTGAAGTGCACGAGGTCCGGATCGGGGAGGCCGTCGGGAGGGTCGTCGTAGGAGAACGGACGGTCGTCGAGATCGGAGGCGCCGATCGAGAGCCGCAGCACGCTGACGCCGATCCCGTCGCCGTCGGTGGCGAACAGTTCGCGGAGCAGTGCCCGGCGCCGCTCGGATGACATCGCGGCGAGGTGTGTGGCGCTGCCGCCGGTGAGGGTGTACCCGAAGCCGACGACCGACTGGTACCGGACCGCCGGATCGACCCGGACGAGGACGGGAAGGTGATCGCCGGCGGCCGCGACCGCGGGCACCCGCGCGAAGCGGGCGATCCCGCGCGGGTCGGTGAGCCGGCACTCCACCTCCGCCGCTCCGGCACGCGCGGCGGTACACGCGAGCAGCCCGGCGATCACGGCCGCGCCGAGCGGCCGGAAGGGAGGGCGACGGTTTCGGCTCCCGGCCGTCGGCACGAGCATGGCGAGATCCTTTCCCTCGTTTGCACACCGGCCGACGATCACACCCCGCGCAGCGATTCGTCGAGCACCTCGACGAGGAAGTCGGCGTCGGCCGCGGAGAGGCACATCGGCGGCTTGATGCGCAGGACGTTGCCGTGCAGCCCCCCCTTGCCGATCAGCAACCCGAGTTCGCGGCAGCGCTCGAACACGCGCAGGCATTCCTGTGTGGCCGGTTCCTTGCTCACGCGGTCGCGCACCAGTTCGATGCCCAACATCAACCCCATCCCGCGGACGTCGCCGACGAGGTCGTGGCGGCGGGCGAGGTCGTGGAACCCGTCGAGCAGCCGGGCGCCGACCGTGGCGGCGTTGGCCCGGATGCCGTCCTCGTCGATCACCCGCAACACCGCACGCCCCTGCGTCGCGGCGATCGGATTGCCGCCGAAGGTGTTGAAGTGGATCCGGCTGGTGAGCGCCCGGGCGATCTCCTTGGTCGTCACGACGGCGGCGAGGGCGGCACCGTTGCCGATCCCCTTGGCCATGGTGACGATGTCGGGGCACACCCCCTGCGTTTCGAAGCCCCAGTAGTGGCTCCCGGTGCGGGTGAAGCCCGACTGCACCTCGTCGGCGATGCACAGCCCGCCGGCCGCACGGACGTGCGCGTAGGCCGCTTGGAGATAACCGTCGGGGAACACCACCGCGCCGCCGACTCCCTGGATGCTCTCGGCGATGAACGCGGCGATCCTCCCCGGGGTGCCGTACTCGATCAGGTTGCGGACGTCGGCGGCGTATTTCACCCCCGCGTCGCGGTCGTCATAGCCGTAGGGACCGCGGTAGCGGTCGGGGCAGACCGAGTGGTGCACACCGAACGAGTGCGGCACGTTGAACTTCCAGGTGTGGTGGCTCGTCAGCCCCATCGTCTGCATGCCGCCGCCGTGGTAGCCGTTGCGCAGGGCGACGACGTCGAAATTGCCGGTGGCGGCGCGGGCCATGAGCACGGCGAGGTCGTTGGCCTCCGAACCGGAATTGACGAAGTAACAGACCTCGAGGCCGCCGGGGAGTCGCGCGGCGAGGTCGCGGGCGTACTCGGCGACGCAGGGGTTCAGGTAGATCGTCGTGGTGTGCTGGAGGATCTCGTTCTGTCGGTTGACCGCGGCCACGATGCGCGGGTGGCAATGCCCGACGCTCACGGTGACGATGCCACCGAAGCCGTCGAGGTAGCGCCGCCCCGTCTCGTCGAAGAGGTATTGCATGTGCCCCTCGACGATCATCAGCGGCTCCCGGTAATAGGTGAAGATCGCCGGGTTGACGAATCGGCCGCGCAGCGCCGCCACCTCCGCCTTCGACGGACCGTCGTAGGGGCGCGGACGGTGGTCGCAGGGGGGGAGGCGGGGAGCGGTCGATGCGTTCGCGGCCATGGCCAGCCTCTCACCTTCGGGGAAACGGTGGACGGAACAGGCAATACAGGAAGAAACCGGCGGCGAATCCGGTGAACCAGGCGTAGTGGTAGCTCGCCACCAACCAGGCCGGAAAGACGGCTGCGGGCGCCGCCCCGATCGTCACCAGGAACCCGGGCACGTTCGGCAGCATCGCCACGAGCAGGCAGCCGAGTGCCACCGCGCTGTAGCCGCCCGTGTAGCGGTACGTACCCTCGGTGCGGTAGAGGTCGTCCACCACGAGCGATCGCCGCCGCCAGACAAAGTAGTCGGCGATCATGATCCCGGCGATCGGGCCCAACAGCGCGCTGTAGCCGATCAG
>JBJSXB010000003.1:0-2621 GCA_046086245.1 Planctomycetaceae bacterium
CCGCCACCCTATGGAGCACCGGGACGCGGGCCCGGAGGGCCGGGTGGCTTTCCCGGAGGACCGGGTGGCCTTCCCGGAGGACCGGGTGGCCCGCCCGGAGGACCGGGTGGCTTTCCCGGAGGACCGGGTGGCTTTCCCGGAGGACCGGGTGGCCCGCCACCGCCGGATCTGCTTCGCGATGCCCTCGACGAAGATGGCGATCGGGCGCTGAGCGCCGAAGAGATCAAGAACGCCCCCAAGTCACTCCTCACCCTCGACGCCAACAAGGACGGCCGTATCGACGACGAGGAGTTGCGCCCGCCACCGCCACCCTATGGAGCACCGGGACGCGGGCCCGGAGGGCCGGGTGGCTTTCCCGGAGGACCGGGTGGCTTTCCCGGAGGACCGGGTGGCTTTCCCGGAGGACCGGGTGGCCCGCCCGGAGGACCGGGTGGCCCGCCCGGAGGACCGGGTGGCCCGCCGGGTGGGCCGGGTGGCCCGGGTGCCATGGCACCGGAGCGGCTCGTCGAACGCGCGATGACGTTCGATGCCGATGGCGATGGCAAACTCGATCGCACCGAACTCGCCAAGTTCGCCGACGATTTGATGCGAATGCGTGCCCAATTCCAGGGTGCCGGCGGACGCTTCCCGGAGCGGGGCAACGGACCGCCGGGAGGGGGGCCACGCGGCGACGGTTTCCGCCCACGCGACGGCGCCGGTGAGCCGGGCGGTCAACCTCCGCAGGGAGGAGAGCGTCCGGAGCGGCCACGTCGCCCCGGGTGATCGGCGCCACCACAATCATCACCGTGGGCGATGCCACCGGCGCGGCGCCGAGACGGTGACACGCACGCGACCCCGAGCGACGAAGAGCACCACCGCGACGGGTTCATCGCGTCGGTCGTCGGTGGATGTCCAGACGAGGGCACGATGGATGAGGCGTTGAGCCCCGACCCCATCCCGCTGCCTCTCCCCGCGGAGCGACTCGCGCTCGATGTCGCCACCGCGCTTCCCGGGAGCCGGATCGTGTGCACCAGCCCCGGTCGCGCCCAGGCGGCGCGAGGGCTCGCCGGGGCGCGCCCCGCGGCCGGCGTCACGGCGTGGTTCCTCGACCTGCACCACGCCGAACGTGCCGGCGCGGCGGTTGCTGACTCCGGCTCCCGCGCCGCAATCGAGTGTGCCGCCGACATGCCCGCCGGCCCCTACGACCTCGCGGTGGTGCCGCTCTCGCGGGGCGGTGAAGCGGAGTTGTCGCGCGACGTCCTCCAGGGGGCGCTGCTCGCGCTCGAGCCTGGTGGTCACCTCGTGGCGGCCGTCGACAATCCCCGCGATACCTGGCTGCACGACCAACTCGCCGACACGGGGGAACGCGTCCGGGTGCGGCACGGTGACGACGCGGTGGCCTACGTCGTCTGCAAGACACGGGAACCGCGCGTCCGCGACTTTTCGGCGACGGTGGTCTTCCGCGACCGCGAACGCCTCCTCACGGCGCATACCCGCCCCGGTGTGTTCGCCCACCGACGCGTCGATCCCGCCGCCCGCCATCTCCTCAACGCCGTCGACGTCGCCCCGGGCACGCGCGTGATCGACATCGGATGCGGGAGCGGTTGCGTGGCGCTCGGCATCGCCGCGCGCGACCCGTCGGTCGTGGTTCACGCCCTCGATAGCAACGCCCGGGCGGTGGCATGCACGCGCCGCTCCGCCGCGGCGAACGATCTTCCGGGAGTCGTCGTCACCCTCGAGGCCCGCGGTCGGATCCCGGATGCCGGCACGTGGGATCTCGTCCTCGCCAATCCTCCCTACTTCGCCGACTTCCGCATCGCCCGGCTGTTCGTCGACGCGGCGTTCGCCGCGCTCGCTCCGGGAGGCACGCTTCTGGTCGCGACAAAACGGCCGCAGTGGTATCTCGACACGCTCCCGGCGGCATGGGCGGACGTCGCCCGGGAGGAAGTGAAGGGGTATCACCTGATCGAAGCACGACGTCCCTGAACGCCCGACCGAACGCGCAGCCGCGCGGGTCAGCGATTGACGTGGATGACTTTCGCCGGTGGGAAGCCGTTGAAGTGCGTGGAACTGGCCGCCGAGTAGGCGCCGATGTTCTCGCTGTAGAGGTAGTCGCCGATCTCGAGATCGGGCAGATGTTCGGCGAGACTGATCGTTTCACAATACCGCCATCTGATCACGCTCTACTTTAGGCATCGTCCGCCCGATTCGCCAGCGTCGATAAGCCGAAATCCTCGCCGCCTGACTCCCCGTCGATCGCCCGCGTTTCACCCATCAAACACGGTCCGCGGTCGAAGCCCGGGTGCGATGCGGTGCCGGATCGTGGCGACACGCGTAGCGCGACCCATGCGTGGCGGCCGTCGCGTCTCGCGAAAAAACCGCCGGGCCGTTCATCTCTGGTTTCACGAGGTCGGTCGCTCGCGCTAAGATGGAGGCCGCGGCGTCGCGTTTCCGTTACCCTGGACGTTCCGTCGTGCCAACCTGCCTGAACACGATGGCCGCACAGTCCGCGTCCCGGGAGGATGTCGCATGCGATCGCTCACTCGCCTCACCCCATGCCTTCCATGGCTTTTCGTCGCCCGTCGCATACTCCCGCCCAGCGTGCCGCTCCTGCTGCTGGCGATTTCCCTCGTCGCTGCCAG
>JBJSXB010000004.1:0-3473 GCA_046086245.1 Planctomycetaceae bacterium
GGGCAAGATGCTGATCGACACCGAGGAGAACCGCTGGGTGGTGCGGCGCCTCGACGACCTGCCGCGGCCCGATCGGGAGCGATTCCTGCAATACATCTACTGGTGATCCCGAGAACCGGCCGTTTGCTCGTGGCGCCCCCCGCGGCCATCGGGCGGGCGCTGCCGACCCGCGAGGGCGGCGATTTGACACCCGCGCCGGCTCGATGAAAATCGCGAAGAGGTGTCGTCTTACGCATGACCCGACGCGCGCGGGCCGTCATTCGTCGGGGGTCGAAACGGAGTGGCACGATGAAGACCGTCGTTGTTCCTGGCGATGACCGTCGAGCGGCCGGTTTCAGGTTCCAACGAGCGGGCTTCACGCTCGTCGAACTGCTGGTGGTCATCGCGATCATCGGAACGCTCGTGGGATTGCTGTTGCCGGCCGTCCAGTCGGCCCGTGAAGCCGCCCGTCGATCGAAAAGCCTCAACAACCTCAAGCAGGTCGGGTTGGCGGTCCACAATGCCCACGACACGATGAAGTGCTTTCCGCCAGCCGTGGCGTTTTGGTGGAGCAGCCCCGCCTACAGCGGCGGCTACACGAAGAGCGATGGCACGTTTTTCTTCTGCCTCACCCCCTATTTCGAGGAAGGGGTTCTGCCCAACTCGATTTCCAACTGGAAAGGCAGTGGTCTCGGGCAAATCGATGCCACGCGTGCGGCGATGAGCGTCGTCCTGCCCACGCTCGTCGCCCCCAACGACGCCAGCGCCGACTCGTCCCTGTTCCGTGACGGCTTCTCGGCGGGTTGGATGTGGCGCAATCCGGTCGACGTGGCACTGTGCAGTTACGGCTGCAATTTCCAAGTCTTCGGCCGACCGGAGAACGTGCCCGGAGACATCTGGAACTGGCACAACACCCATGGCCAGAAAACGATGGCCTCGATCGTCGACGGCACGAGCAAGACGATTTTCCTCGCCGAACGTCGCATGGGCTGCGGCCCCGCGAGCCAGCCGAACAATGCCGACACGTTCGGCAATGCCTGGGGCCATCCGGCAGACGACCGCTATTGGCCGGTGTTCGCCCGGATCAACGTCGGGTACACCAGCAACACGAATGATCCGAACTACCGTTCGTTCTTCCTGCCACTTTCGACACCGGCACCGAGCCAGTGCGTGTGGGCCGAAACCCGTGCCATCGGCCACTCGCCGGGGGTGGTTCTCTGTGGGATGGGTGACGGAAGCACACGGGCGGTGAACGTCAACGTCGATCAGGCGCCGTGGAATGCGGCGATCCTCCCCAAGGATCGCTCGGCCCTCGATCTGGAATGAAACGCCACATGCAGTGGAAAGCCAAACTCGCCCCTATCCTGCTGGCGGCCGCGTTGTGTGGCGCGTGTGGCCGCCCCGCGGCGGTCGGCATCGATACAGCGGGAACGGCACGGCTCGATTGCGCGGCGCTCGAGATGGGCATGGTGGTGTTGACGCCAGTAGAAGGCGGGGAATCGAAGGCGGGAACGATCCAGCCCGACGGATCGTTTCGGCTCTATGCGATCGTACCCGGCCGCTACCGGGTCGCCATCCAGACGTCGATGTTCGCGGGCATGGCGGCCTCGGCCGACAAGGCCCGCTCCACCGGTGGCGGCCAGCCGGTTTCGATGCGCGACATGCAAGGGACCTTCCGCGCGGTCCCGAAGCGGCTCGAGAATCCGGCGACGTCCGGACTCGAGGTCGACGTTCGCCCCGACACGCCGCTGGTCGTCGACGTCTCGTCGAAGTGACCCGCACGTGCCCGCGGGTCAGATGATCGCCAGTGGATCGCGTTTCGACTCCAGCGTGCCGCGGGTCACCCCCACACGGTTCATCGCGCCGAGGCGGGCACGCACCACGCGGCCATCGGCGCGGCCGGCCAACAGGTCGCGGTAGGCGGTGATGATCGGCTCCACGTCGGCCGACGACTCGCCGAGCAGTTCGACCCGCAGGTGCGTCACGCCGGCGGCACGGAGGGCTGCCACCGCCTCGGCGCCCGTCTGCGGGACGGCGTTGTAGAGCGTGTTACGGCACCCGACGTCGGCGGTCAGCGGATGCTCGACGCCGATGCGGTCGCGGAGCCGCACCTCGTGGTGGTCACAGGGGCGCCCGCAGTTGGTCTTGTCGGTTCCGGGAGAGAGTACCGCACAGAACACGCAGTGCTCCATGTGGAACAACGGCATCCGCTGGTGGATGACCACCTCGAGGTGACCGGGGGGCACGGCATGTGCCAGCGCGATCAGTTGGTCACGATCACAGTCGTAGGCGGCGGTCACCCGCCGGCAGCCCGCGGCCAGGAAATGGTCGGCGGTGATCGAATTGGTGACGTTGAGCGAGAAGTCCCCGACCACCGCGATTCCGCGGCGGTGGAAATGGTCGAGTGCGGCGGCGTTGCGGACCAGGATCCCGTCGGGCGCCTGTCGCTCGAGGAGGGCGAACATGCCGTTCTCGTCCGGTTTGTGGATCCGTGGCGTCGCGGTGAGGATGCTTGCCGAGGCCGTGTGCGCGACGCTGATCGCGTCGGCATACCGGCGGATGTCCGAGAACTCGGCGTACAGCTCCCGCACCCCCAGCGCCACCGCCGCCTCGACCTGCGGCAACGACCGACACAGCACGTGGAGCGTGACCGATCGGTCATCGATCGGCGTCTCGTGCCGGCGACGGGCCACGCACGCCCGCAACCGATCCGCGCTCGAGACGTCGATCCCGCGAGGGGGCGATGCGGCGCTCGCCGCGGACAGCCCCTCGACCAGTTCGCGGCGGATGCGACCCAGCACGCTCAGCGGCACCATCGGTCGTCCCTCGATGTGTGCCTCGAGAGCCACGAGTTCGAACGCCGTACCGCCGAGTCGTCCGAACTGCTCGCGAAGCGTGGCCGCGTCGAGTGCATGCCTGGTCGCCACGGCCAGCGGCCCGGCGCTGGTCACCTGGACTGCGACCGATGGGGCCGCATCGACCACAGACGCCTCCACCTCGAGAGGCTTCCCCGCAACCGCGCGAACGGTCAGTCGCACGTGCCGCCGCCGCCGTGGGGCCGATCGGGAAAACGTCCCCCTCAGCCGGTTGGTGATCCGCGGATCGTCCGTCTTCCATACCGCCTGCCCGACGACGACCTTGCCGACGTCGAGCGCGTCACGGCCGAACGCCAGGGCGACACGGCCGGACGTCACCTTGTCGGCACGCGAGACCCCCCCCTGGAAGACCTCGTACACGCGGCCTCCCTGCGGACCTCCCGGCCCCATCGCCTGATCGTCGGCGACGCCGCCGAACGACACGCCGTCACCACGCCGCACTCCGCCGACCAGATCGACCTCGATCCGACCGCGGCCCACCGCCGCCACGGTGCCGATCCGCAAACCGCGCTTCGCGCTGCCGGTCGCAGGCACGAGCCGTTTGTGGTCGGTGCCTCCCAACCATCCGGTGGAAAGGCCCCGTGAAAACACCATCTCCATTTCCTCGCGCGCCTCGGC
>JBJSXB010000005.1:0-6443 GCA_046086245.1 Planctomycetaceae bacterium
ACCGGCGTCGTGGCAACGCTTCGCGGAACGGTTCCGCGGCCGATCGCTCGCCGACGATGCAGCGCCGTGTCAGCCGGCCGCGACCTTCAATTCGGCAAGCCGCTGTGCGGTGCCCACCAATCGCTCCCAATTGCGATCGACGTAGTCGGGAGGACCGCCGATCTGCGCGACAACCTGCGCGACCTGTTCCGTCGGCACCATCTCGATCGCATCCCAGGGGCAGACCTTGAGGTCGTAGGGATTCGACTTCTTGCCGGGGATGTGGACGCACACCTCGCAGCCGACGCACCGTTCGATGTCGATCTCGCACCAACTCTGGAGGTTGTGGAACGTGTCGTACTGCTGCACCTTCACGATGCAGTCGACGGGGCACACCTCGAGACAACTCTCGCATCCGGTGCAGTTGTCGGCGTTGATGACGGCCAGTTCCTTCGGCAGTTTCTTGCGTGGTCCGGCTTTGGCCATGATGGTTCGATCGGCAGGCGGTGATGGAAACTGGAACCTCCCGATTTTAGCCGGAGCGTTCGCCGCGACCAACCCGCGATCGGAATGGCTCTGGCGGCCGTGCGTGACGCCTCCCCCCGGAGTCCCCGAGCCGGCGGGAACCAGCCCGCGGTCGAACCGTCGCACACCGCGACCGCGAGTGGGCGGCGTCCGCGGTGACGGGGGGATCAGGCCGAACAGCCCGCGGGGGCCGACGCGGGTCGGCGGACGGGCCGCGGACGACAGCCGGGGTTCAGACGCGCTCGCCGGCGATCAAGTCGTCGACGGACTGACGCCGCCGCACCAACCGGCCCACCCCGTCTTCGACGAGCACCTCGGCCGGCAGCGGCTTCGAGTTGTAGTTGCTCGCCATCACGAACCCATAGGCGCCGGCGATCTCGATCACCAGCAGGTCGCCGACAGCCGCCTCGGGGAGCAGCCGGGTGGCCACGAAGCCGCCGTCAGTCTGGGTGAAGATGTCCCCCGACTCGCACAACGGGCCACCCACCGCCACCTCCGCCCCCCGCGTTGCCGGTCCCTCCGCCACGTGTGGATCGACCGGGCAGAGACTCATCGGGTGGTAGGCGCCATACAGCACCGGTCGCGCGAGCGTGTTGAAGCCGGCGTCGACGAGCACGTAGGCGCGGTCCCCCTGCCGTTTGACGGCGCGGATCTCGGTCAGGAGGAAGCCGGCCTCGGCGGTGAGGTAGCGCCCCGGCTCGATTTCGAGGCGCAGCGGATGGTCGAAGCGATCCTCGAGCCGGCGCCGCGTGGCGTCCCAGAGTTGCAGGTAGCCGCCGAGGTCGGCGTGTACCTCTCCCGGACGGTAGGGCACGGGTAGCCCCCCTCCGGCGCTGATCGTGGTCAGCGAGCGGCCGATCTCGGTCGCGACCGATTCGAGGGCGCCGGCGACTTCCGCGAGGTGTGCCAGATCGGTGCCGCTGCCGATGTGCATGTGAAGACCCGTCACCGACAGGCCGGCCCATGCGGCCCGCCGCAGCACGTCGGGTACGTCGGCATGCCAGATGCCGTGCTTCGACCCCTCTCCGCCGGTGTTGGTCTTCTGGCTGTGACCATGGCCGAAGCCGGGATTGACCCGCACGGTCACCTCGGCGCCCGGCATCCGCGCCGCGAGCTGCTCGAGCATGTCGGCCGAACCGCAGTTCACGTGGATCCCGTGGCGGACGACCGCCTCGAGGCTCTCATGGTCGAAGATGTCGGCCGTGTAGACGATCGGATGGGCCGGCGGCAGATCGCGGCCGCCGGTCGGCGACCCGCCATCCGCCCGGTGGACGGGCTGCGGCGGATAGCCCGCCGCGAGCGCCCGATGGATCTCCCCGGCGCTGACGGCATCGACGAGCACCCCCTCGCGGCGCACCACGTCGAGCACCGCGAGGTTGGAGCAGGCCTTCTGCGCGAAGCGCACGGTATCCCAGCCGGCGAGATCGCGGCAGCGGCGTCGGATCGCCGCCGCGTCGTAGACGTACAGCGGCGTGCCGTACGTCTTTGCCAACGCGGCGAGCGACACACCTGCGACCGCGCGGCGAACGAAGGGGGCCGTCGCTGCGGCGGCCGACGGTTGTTCGACCATCGGGAACCGGCCTCCAGAATCGTGGATGACAGCGCGTCGATGACAGCGCGTGGATGACGGCGGATCGATGACGGCCAACCGTGCGGTCAGCGCGGCCCGCCCGGCAACCCGCCCGGCAGCGGCAATTCGACACCGGCCGCGGCGGCCTCTGCCGAAAGTGTCGTCATGCCACGCAGCACGCCGGCGCCGAGCGACAAACGCGTCGCGACGCCGCGGTCGATCGGGCGGATCGCCAGTTGCACCAGCGTCGATTCGGCGTCGGTGTCGAGGAGGCTCGCGGCCCGTTCGGCGGCCTTCGCGGCCATCTCGCCGGCGCCCCGCGTCGACGCGAACGCGAGCATTTCGTCGAACGCCATCTTGAGGGTCATCCCGCTGGCGGCGCCGGTCACGGGCCGACCGGTACCCTGCTGCATGGCGTCGAGGCGGGCGCGGGTGTCGCCACCCTCGAGCAGATAGGCATACCGCGGCCCGACCGCGAGCGTGAACGCCAGCGGCCGGCCGAGCATCTCGCTGCCCGGCACGCCCGCGAGATCGACCGCCACGGTGTGCAGGTTGGCGTCACCCGCCTTGCCGGTGTCGAACTTGACGGACACCGCTGCCGGGATTCCGGCTCCGGGGCCGAGCAATTCCTTCACCTTTTTCTCGAGTGCGGGGCCGTCGTCGATCCGCATGCCCGCCGACAGCGTCGGGCCGCGGTCAGCGGCCGACGTGTCGAGCGTGAGCGTGCCGTCGAGGGCGCCCGAGGACACCATCGCGGCCGCGATCGCCCGCACCACGCCGCCGACGATCCGGCCCGCCTGGTCCGCACCGGCCCCCGGCAAGGCACCGTCGATCAGTGCCAGCACGCGGCGCTGCTCGGCGGTCGAGAGTGCCTGGGCCACTTCCGCCTTCACCGCGGCCGGGCCACCATCGGCGGTGGTGGCGTTGGCCACGGTGAGCGGGCCGTTCGCAGTCGCCTCGCCGCCGGTCGGCGCTACCGTCAGGTTCTCGACGAACACGCGATTCTTGCCGTCGTCGATTCCCATGCCGAGCAGCAGCGAGTCCAGGCTGCCGATGCCGTCGATCGCGGCGGCAAGCGCATCGGCGTCGACGGGTCGTCCTTCGGCCGCCGCAGACTGCGCCATCTGGCGGAGGGCGTTTTGCAGCAGGGCCTTCAATCCCTCGGGAAGCCGGCTGGGAAACGCCTTGATGGCGAGCGAGTACTCCCCCGCGAGCGGTTCGAGCATGCCGAGCGGATCCTCGCCAGGCACGTCGCGTCCCGACTGGCCGACGATCGCCCAGCCATCGCGCTCGACGACGTCGAGATCCATGCCGCTGGGCAGGGCGAGCCGGCGCTTCTGGCCCGACTTCTCCACCTTCCCGGTCATCCCCTGGAGGGAGTCGAGCAGTTTGTCGAGATCTTTCACCGGCACGCAGCCGTGGACGCCGACATCGATGCCGTCGCTGGTGACCACCATGCCGATCGGCCGGCGGACGTCGAGCCCCGCCACCCCCTTGCCCTGGGTCGCGAGCATGATCGTCGATTCCAGCAAACCGGCGAGGGCCGGGTTGTCGATCTGCTGACCGAGCCAGGTCAACTGCTTCTTCACGTCGGCATAGCTGTCGAGGACGGCCACGGCCACCACCTGGCGTTTCCGCGCCTCCTGGGCGAAACCGCGGGTCGCGGCGCACGGCAGCCCCGACACCCAGACGGCGGTCGCGAGCATCACGGCCGCGGGACCGGAGACGCGCGGCTGAAACGGGGAACGCCGGCTAGGCATGGGACGGCCTCCGAAGAGCGAATACGAGCGTATGAGCGGGAAAACGCTCCGCCGACGCAGTGTACCAGCCGCGCTCGCAAAGGAAGTATCCTGTTTTCATGACCTCCTCGTCCCCTCCCGTCGATCCGCTCGTCGTGCTCCCGGGGCGATGGCGGTGGCCGCGCGTGCCGTGGCAGTTGGTTCTCTGGCTGGCGACCGCGGCCTCGACGTTCGCCGCCGGCGTGGTCGGCTGGCAGCCCGTGGTGCTCGGGATCGACGCCGATCTCGCCGGGGCGTTGCCGCTGCACTGGTCCCGGGGGTTGGCCTACATGGTGGCGGTGCTGGCGGTGCTCGGCGCGCACGAAGCGGGCCATTTCATCGCCGCGAAGGTTCACGGCATCCCGGCGACGCTGCCCTTCTTTCTGCCGGTTCCGGTGATGCTCACCGGAACGCTCGGCGCGGTGATCGGGATGGAGGGCTCGCGGGCCAACCGCCGGCAACTGTTCGACATCGCCCTTGCGGGGCCGCTCGCGGGCCTCGTGCTCGCCGTCCCCGCCCTGGCGCTGGGCCTGCTGTACGGCACCCCGGGCGACGATCCGCTGTTCGCGATGCCGCCGTTGGGGCGGTGGCTGATGGGCCTGATCCGCGACGACGTCCCGTCGGGGGGCGGCGTCGAGCCCAACGCGCTGCTGATGGCCGGCTGGGTGGGCCTGCTCGTCACCGGTCTGAACATGATTCCCGTCAGCCAGCTCGACGGCGGGCACGTCGTCTACGCCCTGTTCGGTCGCCGGGCGAATTGGCTCGCGCGGTCACTGTTGATGGCGTCGATCGCCGCCGTCGTGCTGCTGGGGCGCTACAACTGGATCGTGATGGTCGTCCTCGTGACGCTCATCGGGTGCGACCACCCGCCGATCCGCGAGGAGGGCGCGCCGCTCGACCGGTTCCGTACCACGCTTGGTCTCTGCTCGCTGATCATCCCACTGGTCACGTTCATGCCCGAGCCGCTGCGTCTGGAGTGAACGGATCTCGACGGTGGTCGGCGGGAGCCGGACGGTGCCCGAGGCGCCGGTCCCCGTGCCCTGCACGCCGCGCCCGTCGAATCGCGGCTTTCGTTGACGGCCCTCGGTGGCGTCCCGACAATCGAGCGACGTGCCGGCGGCCGTCCGGGCGCCCGAGGGATCGGGTACGGCACCGCCCCACCACCCGGGAGCTCGCCGTGAACTTCATCGAACAGGACGATCCCGACGTCTGGGCCGCGATCGCCGCCGAGCAGACCCGCCAGTCCGACGGGCTGGAGATGATCGCCAGCGAGAATTTCACCAGCCCCGCCGTCATGCAGGCGGTGGGCAGCGTGCTCACCAACAAGTACGCCGAGGGCTACCCGGGCCACCGCTACTACGGCGGCTGCGAGTTCGTCGACAAGGTCGAGGACCTGGCCCGCGAGCGGCTCAAGGCGATCTACGGCGCCGAGCACGTCAACGTGCAGCCGCACTCGGGCAGTCAGGCCAACGCCGCCGTCTATCTCACGGCGATCCAGCCCGGCGACACCGTGCTCGCCTTCGACCTCGCCCATGGCGGGCACCTCACCCACGGCATGAAGCTCAACGCCTCGGGCGTGTTCTACCGGTTCGTCCACTATGGCGTCCGCCGCGACGACTGCCGGCTCGACTTCGACCAGGTCGCAGCCCTCGCCCGCGAGCACCGGCCGAAGCTGATCGTGGCCGGCGCCAGCGCCTATCCTCGGGAGATTCCCCACGGCCGGTTCGCCGAGATCGCCCGGGAGGTCGGGGCGAAGCTGCTGGTCGACATGGCCCACTACGCCGGGCTCGTCGCCGCCGGCATCCACGACAATCCGGTGCCCGTCGCCGACTTCGTGACCAGCACCACGCACAAGACGCTCCGCGGGCCCCGCGGCGGGATCGCCATGTGCCGCGAGGAGCATGCCAAGGATCTCGACCGGTCGGTCTTCCCCGGCCAGCAGGGTGGCCCGCTGATGCACGTGATCGCGGGCAAGGCCGTGGCCTTCGGCGAGGCGCTCCGGCCCGAGTTCAAGGCCTATGCGAAGCAGGTCGTGGCCAATGCCAAGGTGCTCGCCGAGGCGCTCGCCTCGGGCGGGGTCCGCCTCGTGAGCGGCGGAACCGACAACCACCTGATGCTCGTGGACGTGACGCCGCTGGGCATCGGCGGCAAACTGGCCGAGCAGACGCTCGACCGCTGCGGGATCACCTGCAACAAGAACATGATCCCCTACGACGAGCGGAAGCCGATGGATCCCTCCGGCATCCGGCTCGGCACGCCGGCGCTCACGACCCGCGGCATGGGCACGACCGAGATGAAGCGGATCGCCCAGTGGATCCTGCGGGCGCTCCGGCATGCCGACGACGCCGGCGTGGTGGAGACGACCCGCCGCGAGGTGGCCGAACTCGCCGAGCAGTTCCCGGTGCCGGCCGCCCGGCTCCAAGCCGGCGCCGAGGCGGTGGCCTGACCTGCTCTCCGTCGGCCCGCCCCGGGTCGCGGCGCAGCGCCGCAGGCTGCAAGCCCGCGGCCCCGAGGACGTCGACGATCGGGCGAACGGGCCGCGGTCAGCCCCCGGCCTACCGGCCTCGCTCCGGGATGCGCATCGCGTAGAA
>JBJSXB010000006.1:0-3214 GCA_046086245.1 Planctomycetaceae bacterium
CACAGCGTCCCTCGACGGCGGGGTGATTGTCGGACTGCCGGAGCTGTTTCCCCGCTTGCGCGCTGTGCTGTCGGCTGCGGCGCTGCGCGCGCCGCGCCGCTACGGGCGGATGATCGTCGCGGCGCGCGACGCGGAACGGGCCAAGTTCGGCCAGACGATCGCGCTGCTCGAGCCCAACCTCAAGCGGGCGCCGGGCGGGCTCCGCGACGTGCAGCTGGCGGGCTGGCTGGGGTTCGTGCTGCACGGCACGTCGCGCCTCGACGAGCTAGCCGGTCGGGGATTCCTCACGCCGCGCGACGTCGCGGTGATCCGCGACGCGGCGGAGTTCCTCGTCGGCGTCCGCATCGATCTCCACCTCGCCGCCGGCCGCGCGGCGGACGACCTGACGCGCGACGAGCAGATGCGGCTCGCGGAGCAGCGTGGTTTCGAACGCCGCGGTGGTGAATTGGGCGTCGAGCGATTCATGCGCGACTACTTCCGGCACACCCGGGGCGTGATGCGGATCGTCGAGGCGATCACCGCCCGCTTCGAGCGGCCCGGCGCCGCCACCCGCGCGGTTTCGGGAGTGCTCGGGCACCGCGTCGACCGCACGTTCCGCGTCGGACCGCTCGACGTCGCCATCATGCCCGGCGCGCTCGAGGCGGCGGGCAGCCCAGCGGTCGTCTGCCGTCTGGTGGAGTTGGCGGGAATCTACCGGCTGCCGATCGAGCCGCGCTCCTGGGAGGCGGTGCGGATGGCGCTGCCGAACCCCGACCGGCCCGATACGGCGCCGCTCGACGGCGCGACGCGCGAGCGATTTCTCGCCCTGTTCGATCGTCCCGAGGCGCTGGTGCCGGCGCTGCGCCGGCTCCACGACGTCGGCTTGCTCGAACGGATCGTGCCGCCGTTCGCCCACGCCCGCGATCTCCTCCAGTTCAACAACTATCACAAATACACCGTCGACGAGCATTGCATCCGCGCGGTGGATGAAGCGGTCCGTTTCGCCGCCGGCGGTGACTGGCTGGGCGAGGTGTGGCGCGGCGTCGGCCGGAAGCGACCGCTGCTGCTGGCGTTGCTCCTCCACGATCTCGGCAAGGGATTCGAGGAAGACCACAGCGAGATCGGCGCCCGGCTGGCCGGCGCGGTCGCCCGACGGCTCGCGTTGCCCGACGACGAGACCGCCGTCGTCGAGTTCCTCGTGCTCCGGCATCTCGCCATGGCACAGCTCGCCTTCCGCCGTGATGCCGGTGATCCGGCGCTGGTGGTCGCCTTCGCGCGCGACGTCGGGTCGCCGGAGACGCTGCGCATGCTCACCCTGCTCACCGCCGCCGACGTGGCGGCGGTCGGACCGGGTACGTGGACGCGCTGGAAAGCCGATCTGCTCGGCGAGCTGTACCAGCGGACGCTGGCCCATCTCGACGGCGAGGGGCCGAGCCTCGGGGCGGAACGCCACCGCCGCGAACTCGATCGCCTGCTGGCGGAAGGGGACCACCCGGCCGATGTGCGGGCGCTGGCCCGCGACCTGCCCCGGTCGTATCTCCGCGACACGCCGGCGCCGCGCATCCTCCGCGAGCTCGACCAGCTGGTGCGGCTGCCCGCGCAGGGGGTGCATGTCCACCAGGCATGGGATCGCGTGACCGGCACGCTGGCCATCACGGTCGCGACGCGCGAAGACGCCGCCCCCGGTGTGTTCCATCGCCTCGCCGGAGCGCTCGCCAGCCAGCGACTCGAGATCCTCGCCGCCGACATCCACACGCTTGCCGGCGGATTGGTCGTCGATCGGTTCGTGGTCCACGACCCCGACCACGCGGGATCCGATCCGGACGGCGAGCCGCATGGCGACCGGCTCGCCGACATCGCGCAGGCGGTCCGCCGATCGCTCCGTGCCGACGCCGCGCCGGCGATTCCCCGGGTCTGGAATCCGTTCGCGCCGCGACCGGCGGCGGGGCAGCCAGTGCGCGTGGTGATCGACGCCACGAGTTCTGCCGAGTCGACGATCGTCGAGGTGTTCGCCGACGACCGTCCCGGGCTGTTGTCGCAGATCGCGCGGGCCTTGTACGAGGCGGGGCTCTCGGTGCGATCGGCCAAGATCGGCACGGTGCTCGACCAGGTCGTGGACGCCTTCCACGTGGTCGAGGCCGACGGCACGAAGCCGACCGATCCCCGCCGGCTCGAAGCGGTGCGGTCGGCGATCGAACGGGCGGCGCGGCCGATCGACCGTCCGTGACCGCGGCCGTCACGGCCCGTGTGGGTCGAACCCGTCGCGCCGGGAGCCGGTGTCGGGTGGCGTGTCGGACACGCGGCGTTCGAGGTGGGCCAGGAGGAACGGCTCGATCTGTCCGTCGAGCACGTCCTTGAGCCGCGACAGGGTCACCCCGGTGCGCGGGTCGCGGACATCGGGGTTGTCGCCGAGCCACCAGCGCCGCACGATCCCGACCGGCGCCGGCCGTGCCCCGCCGCGCTCCTGGCGGGCAATCTCGGCCGCGAGCAGCTCGCGCGCGTGCCCCTCGGCGTCGGCCCGCGGATGGCGGCTGCGGATCACGACGGCCTGCCCCGAGCGGCGCTGGCTGGCGCGGATCCGGCACGACGGGCCGGATGCGTCGCGCGACGTGACGAGGACCTCGGTGACGACGTCGTCGAGTTCAGCCACCACCGGCATCACCGTCACCTTCACCAGACGGTCGGCGCTGCGCCCGTCGGCGAACTCGTGGAATCCGTCCTCGGCCTCGAGCATCCCGGCGGCGGCGGCGCCGGCAAAGTGGAGCACGACCTGCGCGGCCGGTTGGCCGGCCAGCGGCGTGCCCTCCTCCTCGTGGATCGTGACCACGTCGTAGCCGAGCCGGCGCGCCCAGGCGGAATGGCAGGCGACGAGCGACTCGACGTGGGCCCGGCCCGCGGGATCGCGCGTCTCGTAGGCGACCAGCGCGTCGCGGCGCCGCAGCGGCGCGTCGCAGAGCACGGCGAAGCGCAGGAGGGCGGCGCGGCGCTGGCAGTGATCGATCTCGCGGGCGAGCGTCTCCCCGCGCTGCGCGGCGCCGCGCCGGTCGATCCGGCTGACCGCCTCACCGAGCCGCGTCGCCTCGGCGGCGGTGGCAGTGAGGGCCTCGGCGACGCGCTCGAGGCGATACAGTTCGGCGAGGCGCTCGCGCGCCGCGGCAGGATCGTCCCAAAACGCCGCTGCCGCCGCCGCTGCCCCGATCTCCGACCGGCGCCGGTCGCCACCCCGCGCCGCTGC
>JBJSXB010000007.1:0-26221 GCA_046086245.1 Planctomycetaceae bacterium
GCCGGGGTTGCGAGGCCCGTGTGACGAAGAGGCACGTCTCCCATGACGATCACCCCACGCTCAGCCACCATGCGCGGACGGCGGGAAAACATCCCGGTTGCCGCCATCACGCCGCCGTGGTCGCTCCCGGCCGATGGACCACGCTTGACATCGCCCGACGGCCGGCGGAATCTAGCAGACGGGGCGCGTGGCTCCCATCGTCACGAGATCGCGGTCGGCCCACCGATCGGCCGATCGATCGTCGGCGGTGGAGAGGAACGGACGGCCTTCGCGGCGGGTGTCACGTCGCCCCCGCCGCGCGCCGCCCGACGATCCCGTCGGGTGGTTCCCCACCCTCGATCGGCAAAACTCGATGATTCTCGTCACCGGCGGCGCAGGGTTCATCGGCAGCAACTTCATCCTCGGTTGGCTGTCGCGTGGCACCGAACCGGTCGTGAATCTTGACCTGCTGACGTACGCGGGCAACCCCGCCAACCTGGCGTCGGTCGCCGAGGATCCCCGGTATGCGTTCCGG
Source organism: Planctomycetaceae bacterium (assembly GCA_046086245.1). Lineage (GTDB taxonomy): Bacteria > Planctomycetota > Planctomycetia > Pirellulales > UBA1268 > F1-20-MAGs016. The sequence goes on from JBJSXB010000007.1 coordinate 515, forward strand.
CGGGGCGACATCGGCGATGGTGCGCTCGTCGAGTCCATCCTCCGCGAAGGCGATGTGCGGGCGATCGTCCATTTCGCCGCCGAGAGCCACGTCGATCGGTCGATCCATGGCCCCGAGGCGTTCATCAACACCAACGTCGTCGGGACGTTCCGGCTCCTGGAGGCGGCACGGCGCCACTGGCAGTCGCTCCCCGACGCTCGCCGTGCGATGTTTCGGTTTCTCCATGTCTCCACGGACGAGGTGTATGGATCGCTCGGGGCGGAGGATCCGCCGTTCCGTGAGACCGATCGCTACGAGCCGAATAGCCCCTATTCCGCGAGCAAGGCGGCGTCCGACCACCTCGTGCGCAGTTATCACCACACGTTCGGCTTGCCGGTCGTCACGACGAATTGCTCGAACAACTACGGGCCATATCAATTCCCCGAGAAGCTGATCCCGTTGTGCATCCACAATGCCCTGGCAGGGCAACCGCTGCCGATCTACGGTGACGGGCGGCAGATCCGTGACTGGCTCTACGTCACCGATCATTGCCGTGCCATCGAGCGTGTTCTCGAGGCGGGAACCCCGGGCGAGACCTACAATATCGGTGGCTGGAACGAACAGGCGAACATCGACGTGGTTCGGGCGCTGTGCGCCATCCTCGACGAGGAAAAACCCAAACCCGATGGTCGTCGGTATGACGAGCAAATCACCTACGTCAAGGATCGGCCCGGCCATGACCGTCGTTATGCGATCGACGCGCGACGAATCGAGCGTGAGCTCGGCTGGCGACCGGAAGAGACCTTCGCGTCGGGAATCCGCAAGACGGTGCGCTGGTATCTCGCCAACGCCGACTGGGTGACGAGCGTGGTCAGCGGCGGGTACCGCGCCTGGATCGACAGGCACTATGGCCGGTGAACGATCCCCTGATCGGGAAGCATGATCGCACCACCATGAAGATCGTCCTGTTTGGTGCCGGTGGCCAGGTCGGTAGCGAAGTGCGGGCCCTGTGCGGCGCCCCGTACACACTCGTGGCGCTCACCCGCCACGAGTGCGATCTGGCGAGACCCGGAGCGGCCGGGACCGTGCTCGAGCGCGAGCGCCCGGACTTCGTCATCAACGCCGCCGCCTACACGGCGGTCGACCGGGCAGAGAGCGAACCGGTGGCGGCAGGTCGTGTCAACGCCGAAGCGGTCGGCGAAATCGCGGCGGCGGTCCAGCGGATCGACGGGTTTCTCGTCCACTACTCGACCGACTATGTCTTCGACGGCACGAAGCCGGGTAGGTACGTCGAGGACGATGTCTGCGCGCCGCAGAGTGTCTATGGCTCGACGAAACGGGAGGGGGAAGAGGCGATCGCCGCCGCGGGGTGCCGCGCCCTGGTTCTCCGCACCAGTTGGGTCCACGGTCGGAGTGGTGGCAACTTCGTGCGGACGATCCTCAGGCTTGCCGGCGAACGCGACACGCTCTCCGTCGTCGACGATCAGTTCGGGGCTCCGACGTCGGCGGGCTTGATCGCGGCCGTGACGATGCGGGCCGTCGAGCGACTCGGCGGCCGGCACGTGTCCTCGCCGCCAATCCTCCATCTCTCGGCTCGCGGAGAGACCTCCTGGTGGGGGCTGGCTCGATTCATACTCGATGAGGCGATTCAACGGGGTGCGCGGTTGCGACTCCACCCCGACAAGGTGGTGCCGGTAACGACCGCCGAGTACCCGGTCCCCGCCCGCCGGCCCGCGAATTCCCGGCTCGAGACGGGCAGGCTCGAGCGCACTTTGGGATACACTCTCCCGCCGTGGCAGGATGGGGTTCGGGAGACGGTCGTCGCCTTGCTCTCGAGAGCCCACCGTGGGTGAGCGGCGGCGATCGATCGATGAGGCATCGAGGTGGCCCGTGGAACGTCGAGGCATCGTGCTCGCCGGTGGCAGTGGCAGCAGGCTCCACCCCGTCACCCGGGCGCTGTCGAAGCAACTGCTGCCGGTGTACGACAAACCGATGATCTACTACCCGCTGAGCATCCTGATGCTCGCGCGGATCAGGGACGTGCTCGTGATCTCCACGCCGGAAGACACGCCGCGGTTCCGCGACCTGCTCGGCGATGGCTCGGAATGGGGAATGTCGATCGAGTACGCCGTCCAACCCCGACCCGAAGGGCTCGCTCAAGCGTTCATCATCGGAGCCGACTTCATCGCCGGGCACAGTTCCGCGTTGGTCCTGGGTGACAACATCTTCTACGGCTACGACCTCGCCGGTCGGCTGAATGCGACGTCGATTCGCGCCACCGGCGCCACCGTATTCGCGTATCCGGTTTCCGATCCGGAACGCTACGGGGTCGTCGAGTTCGACTCCTCTGGCCGGGCATGCAGCATCGAGGAGAAGCCGCGACACCCGCGGAGCCGCTATGCGGTGACCGGGTTGTATTTTTACGACGAGCAGGTGGTCGATATCGCCCGGGCGGTCAAGCCCTCGGCGCGCGGCGAACTCGAGATCACCGATGTCAATCGCGTGTATCTCGAACGCGGCGAACTCACGGTCCGTGTTCTCGGCCGCGGGGACGCGTGGCTCGACACCGGCACGTTCGACAGCCTGATGGAGGCCGGGCAATTCATCCAACTGCTGGAAAAACGTCAGGGACTGAAGATCTCCTGCCCCGAGGAGATCGCGTGGCGCAACGGATGGATCGACGATCGTCATCTCGACACCCTCGCCGGACAACTCGCCAAGAGCGGGTATGGGGACTACCTCCGAGGATTGATCGCCTCCCGCGCCCAGACGTCTCCCGAGACCACGGGGAAGCAGCGATGAACGTCTCTGCGACGGCGATCGCCGATGTATGGGTGATCGAACCCCGCGTCTTCACCGATGCCCGCGGTGACTTCTTCGAGAGCTATAACCACAGGGACTTCGATGACGCGATCGGCCATGGCGTGACGTTCGTGCAGGACAACCACAGCCACAGCGTGCGCGGCGTCCTGCGAGGTCTCCATCTGCAGCATCCTCGTTGCCAGGGAAAGCTGGTGCGGGTCGTGACAGGATCGGTGTACGACGTCGCGGTCGACATCCGGCCCGGGTCGTCGACGTTTGGCCGCTGGGTCGGCGTGGAGTTGTCGGCGGCGAACCGGCGGCAGGTGTGGATCCCGCCCGGACTCGCGCACGGTTTTCTCGTGCTTTCCAACTCGGCGGACGTGCTTTACAAGACGACCGACTACTACGCCCCGGGCGGCGAGTACACGCTTGCCTGGAATGACCCCGCCGTCGGGATCGAGTGGCCGCTTGCGGAGATCCCCGGGAGAACGCCGATTCTGTCGCCGAAGGATGCCGTCGGGCAGTCACTCGCCGACGTCGCCAGGCTCACGAGTGCCACCTGACCGGGACGCGATCCCCAAGCCGCGGATCATCGCCTCCAACCCCGCCTCGGTGGATTGGGGATGGACGAAGCCGGAGGCGAGCAGGCGATCGCAAGGAAAATAACCGGGTGCCGTCGCGGCGCGGAGCCGCGCCGATGAGAGGGGGAGGTCGCGCCCCAGCATCGCCCCACAAGCGTCGGCAAGCGGGGCGGCCATCCGGGCCAAAGCGAGCGGCACGGAACGTGGTGGGGGGGCACCGGTGAGTCGTGCCACCGCGACCGCCAACTCGCGCACCGAGTGCGCCTCCCGATCGGCCACGTTGAAGACCGTCACGCCCGGCGGTGCGGACGTCGCCGCGTGGAGGAGCGCTGCGGCGGCGTTGTCCCTGGAAACGATCGATTTTCGCGCTGCCCCGGTACCGATCAGGGCGATGCGCCCTGCGGCCACGCGGGTGACGAAATGGATCAGATTGCTGCGACGATCGGGACCATAGACCGGAGCGAGACGGAGGATCACCGCTCGTCGGCTGGGGCTTTCGGACGCCCATCGTCGCACCGCGATCTCCGCCCGGGCTTTGGAAGCCCCGTAGGGTGAGACCGTCTCCGGTGGCGCCAATTCGTCCGTCGCACCAGCGGACCGGGTTACCGCCAAGACGGAACTGGCGAGCACGAAGCGGTCGATCCGCTGGCGTGTCGCCCAATCGAGCCAGGCGACGGTACCGGCGACGTTGACGTGATCGAGTTCCTCCAACTCATCGACCGTGGTCGTGCCCGCGTGTTGGTGGACCTCGAGATGGATCACGGCTTCGGCACGATGCCCGTCCACCGAACGGCCCAGCAGTTCGTCGCGCCCGACGCCGCGCCATGTCGGTGGAAGCCCGACGGGGGCCGTTCGCCCCGTGGCGACCCCGGCATGGCCGGTGCGCGCCGCGGCGGTCACGAGCGCCGTCCCGACGAATCCACGGGCACCGGTGACGACGATCTTCATCGGTCCCGGTCCCTTGCCATCGGATCACGGATTCACGAAGCGAGATTCTCGATCCAGTGCGCGAATCGCAGATAGATCCGTTCCCGATCAAAACATGACTCCGCGAGGCGCCGGGAACCTTCGCGGCACTGTCGCAGCCAGATACGGTCCGTTGCCAGACGGGTGAGCACTTCCACGAGGCTCGAGGCTTGGCCGGCGACATAGTCACAACCCGCCCCGTACTCGGCGACGAGGTCCGCCAGTTCGCCGGGCAGTCCGTTGACGATGGCCAGACCCGCTGCGGCATAGTCGGCGGCCTTGTACGGCACCGCCACCCGCGATGCCGGCTTGACGAGTACCAGACCGACATCGCATGAGTCGAGCAACCGGGCGTACCCCCGACGGTCGAGCAAGCCATGAACGATCAACCGGCTCTTGCCCTGGCATCGCTCCGCGACGGCACGGAGGTGCGACTCGAGGCTACCGGTCCCGGCGATATGGATCTCCACGGCCGGCCCGGTGGTGGAAAGCATCCGCTGTGCATCGATGACGACACCCAAATCCTGGCTCCGTTCCAGACTGCCTCCGTAGACGCAACGGAGCGGTGCGTCTGGCGAAACGTCGGCGTCGATCGGGCGCCGGCGTGGCGGTGAGAACTCCTGCAAATACGCCCCGAGGTGACAGACGTGGGTCGGGGTTCCGGGTGGAATCTCGCCGTCGACCGCGGCGAGATAGGTCTTGGTGGAGGACGACACGGCATCGGCAGCCCCGAGCACGCGGTGACGCCGTCGCCGCATCCCTCCCAACAGCAGTGGAGCGATCCAACCGGTGATCCAGGTCGGTCCGGGCAGCAGTTGGGCGAACGTCTCCGGCCACAGGTCCATCAAGTCCACCACCAGTTGGGAATCAAGGCGACGGGCTAGGCGGACCGCCGCCTCTGGTCCCTCGAGCGGCGGAAGGCTCGCGATGATCACGTCCGGTCGTTCGAGTTGGCCGGCGGCGACCGCTTCGAGGGCGAGTCGCTCGAGCGTGCGGCCGAAGTCACGGTGACTTCCCAGTCGATCCAAGGCGACGTTGCGCCGGTAGGGACGCACCGCCACCGGACGGATTTCGAATCCCTCGTCGGCGGCGATCGCACCGGCCGGATAGCGAGGAGCCTTCCGGCGATGACTCCAGTTCGCCGTCCACCAGACGACGTGGTGGCCACGTCCTGCGAGCACCCGGGCGAGCGTCCAGTAGCGCAGCGGGGGAAGCCCTTCCCCCGGAACGTCATCGAACGGGTTGGCGATCCAAATCGACAAGGGTGAGGGCGTCGATTCAACTCGCGTCATGCGGGGAGCGTAGCAGAAGCGGACCGCCGGGTGGAGGGTCGGGGGGAATGGTCGGCCGACGTCGTCCCCGACGGGGTTTGGCCTTCAATCCCAGTCACCGAGCCGCTCCACGTAGGCGGCGGACCCGTCTCGTAACCAACCATCCAACTGGGCGACATCCTTGAGTTGTTGACCACGCTCACGGGTCACCACCAGGAATCGGCAGGCGACGTCGGGCAGCGCGGTCATGTCGCCCCACAGTTTTTCGAATTGGGCCACCGGCAGCACATCTTCCTGTCCCTGTCCCCAGCGGCGCTTGACGTCCTTGAGGGTCACGTACGTGGGAACGCGCGATGCCAGATGCCGGATGGCATCGGCGTTGTGGGAGGCCGCATCCACCGCGAGAAGATCGCCGCGCGACAGTCCGAAGACTGCCAGCAGTTTATCGATATCGATCCAGGTCGACAGCGTGTTGTAGTAGCGCAGATCGAATTCCAGGTCTTCCCGCGGCATCGCCAAACCCTCCACGAGCCGGGGGCGACCGTCGACACGTGCCAACCCACCGCCGCGATCCTCGATGCGCCGCTCGATCACCTCGAACGAGAGGCAGGACCCTCCGGCGATGTGTCTGCCGAGGATCGCGGGATCGACGTCGGCACCGACCGTGTCGATGTTGTGGAGAAACAACCACCGGAGGCGCGGCGACCTGGTGAGAAGATCGGCCAGCACGCCGTTGAGGATCATGTTCGGCAGCTCATACCAGTGGCCGACGGGGTGCAGGCACTGATGCGGCACGTTCGCGGTGTAGTCGCTGCCCTCGCCACTCGTCCGCGCCCACTCCAGCAAGGCGGTCTGGACGCTTTCCCGCACCTTCTGTTTCCGCTCGTCCAACTTCTGGTGGGCCGATTCCCTCCAGGCACACTCGAGATCCCGAGCCATCGGAACCAGGCGCAGGCCCACGGATCTGCCCGGCGAAAGGATGACGGGCAGGCCGGCGGCGGCGATCTGCCGGTGGGTCAACCAACTGGTCGTGACGACGTGCGGAATCGCCGTGGCGTGCAGCCGCGCCGCGCGGCGGCGCTTCGCGACATGGATGTCGAGGAAACTCCGATGCCGACCGGCCATCCGGCAGAAGGGATTGAGCGCCTTGACGACGCCGGCTCCCTGTGTCCAGCGGCTGCCGACACCCGCGGCCATCGTGACGACGGCTACCTCTCCGCCGGCGAGTGCTTCACGGCCGAGTGCGGTGCATGCTCCGCCGTCATCCGGCATGTCGGCACGATCGACGTCGTCATCGTCGACGTCCCTGATCGTCGTCGATGAAGGGAGGCGATTGTGGGCCAAGCCGATCCGGCCGGCGATGAGATCGGCGCGAATGTGTTCGTGTTGGATGGTGTCGAAGCCGAGGTCGGCGAGTTGCCGGTGCAGATCGCCACCGTTGGTGCTGGAGCCATCGCCGCGGGGCAGCAACCGTTCGAACAGGGAATCGACCACGCCGGTGTAGGACGACAGCGTCCGACAGGCGGTGCCGAACACCGCCAGTTCCGCGCTTCGCCCCGGCGACACGTGCCGACGGTCGGTGCGCAGCACGATCGGCAGAGTGAGCGTGTAGTATCCGGGGGGCATCAACGCCTCGGAGCCACCGACCGCCAACTGGCACCACGTCCCCCTGTCGTTGACCGCGAAATCGTAGACGACGGGCTCCATCGCGAAGGGCAGGGCCGACTCGAGCCGACGCTTCGCTTCGGCCATGATCTCGGCGAGGTGTTGCTGTGCTGCCGTCTTGTCACGCGGATCGACGATGAATCCCATGCCACCGCCCGACATGCCACCGAGCATCCAGAATCCCCAGAAACGCTCACCGAGGCGCGCCGACACCGCGGCGATCAACGTTTCCGTATAGAGATTCGAAGCAGCGGGAATGATGGTCTGGATGGGGCCGGCGAAGTTGCGCGTCGTGGCCGATGCGACCCGGCGGATGTCGCCGGCGGAAACGGCCGCGATGATCTCGTCGAGGATAGCCGCCGCGTCCTTGCGGGCGTGCCACTCGTCCTCGCAGCGGAGCAGGTATTTCTCGGTCACCATCTCCAGGACCGGTCCGACGTTTTGCGCCATTCCTCCGTGGACGAGCACGAGGGATTCCTGGAGTGCGGCACCCAGGGGGACCGGCTCGTGTCGGGGCAGGAGCCGGCCACGGCTGACTCCGTACTCGGGATCGCCCTCGGCGGCGACGACGCCGTGGATGAGTTTCGCGGCCGGCCAGACGCCACCCGAATCCTGCCATCCACCGCCGCTCCCGCCGAGCCACTCGCCGAGGATCGCCCGCGCGGCGACCAACCGGCGCTCCGATTCCGACAAGCCCCCCGCCAATCGGGCGGCCTGCCCCGTGGCTCTCATGCATACGGCGATCAACGACGCCAGCAGGTTCGTGGAGACGGCGAGCCGCGAACCCTTGGGAATGCCATTGACGTTGCTCACCAATTCGACACCCCGGCCGGGACCCACCAAGCGCTCGAGCAGTTCGGCGAGCGAAACGCCCGACCCTTCGACCCCCGCGGGCACGATCCCGGCCGCGATCACCGCCGCCTTGAGGAGCCCGAGATAGTCGCGGCCAAAGTCGAAGACCTCTGACAATTCGTCGATGTCGGCGGTCGCGTGGAGATCGACGCTCGTGAGCCGCAGAACAGGGGTGTCGATGACCCTGAAGAAGGCTTCCACGGGTGGGCGGGGCGTTGGATCACGTCCAAGGACGGCGAGATCGATCGACACGTTGAGGACGCGGGCTCCCTCCGGATGATCCATGCCGAGAAAGAAGATGTCGCTCCAGGCACCATGGGAAAGGTCCATACGGACGGGCGTCGCCTCGCGGAGCAGGGGAAACGTCCCATCGGCTCCCACGGCGAGCAACTCAGACCGTACGCGCAGCGGTTGCTCCGCGGGGTGACCGATCCGGAACATCCACTGGTTGCCCCGCAGGCTGCGCACGCTCCGCCGTACCTGATCGGCGAGGGTCTGCATTCCCAGTTCCCGATACCCCACCGCCAGCGCGCTCGACAGGGCTGCCGACGGCCCCGTCGCCCGCTGGACGGCGAGAAAGTCGGCGGTCGCTTCTTCGAAACGCCGTGACAGCAGGTGCTCGTATCCGGCGTACGGCACGAGCGATACACCGCGGCTCCCGACACGACGCGGGACGTGGTACCGGTGGATCGAGTAGAGGAAAAAGAGTGCTCTGACGCGGTGGTAGAGGTTGCCGCTGCTGCGGCGAAAACGATCGAGCGCCTCCGCCTCGCCGAGCAGCGATTCGAGATCCGACTCGCGGCACAGGGTGTCGATCGACCGGTCCCTTTCGTCCGGTGCGGTCGCGGTGATGATCGAGACGAAACGACTGCCGTTCATGGCTGCCGGGCGAGTTGATCGACGAGAAGGGTCAGCACCTCGTCGCGATCGTCTCCAGCGAGAGCGAGCGCCAGTTGTGCCGCGAGCAACCCGTACGTCGGGCCGAGGTTGTAGCGTTGACCATCGACCTCGAACGCCAGATAACGCTCGCGCTGGGCGAGTCGTTCCAGCGCCGATGAAAGATGACGGTTGCCGTCGTCACCGACGTCATCGAGATACCCGAAAACCGACGGTGGGAGGACATGGATGCCGAAGAAGCAGAGATAATGACCCGACCGCAGACCGGGCACGATCAAGTCCTCTTCCGCCCGCGTCGGAGTCGGCTTCTCCACCACCGTCGCGACCTCGTACAGCCGGCGATCGGCGGGCAGGCGACGACCGCCGACCGTACCGAAGAACGGCAGGAGATGCTCGCGCGTCGCCTGGACGGCCGAAACCGCACACGCCTCACGACGAGCGACACCCACGAGCTGTTGGGCACACCGACTCGCTCCCCGGCTCACGTACAGGTGGTCGCCGACGAAATGGAGAAATGGCTCGTCGGCGACGAATTCCCGGGCGGTTCGGATCGCGTCCCCGTAACCGCGAGGCTCTTCCTGCGTCAGCAACTCCAATCGCGAAGCAGCCGTCCCCGCCGCCGCCCTGAAGGGCGATTCGTCGCCGGGGCGGACGACGATCGCGATCTCGTCGATGCCCGCCGCGAGCGCCTCCTCGACGATGATCATCAGCGCCGATTTGACCGTGCCGTCGCGATCGACGAGTCGCTGGAGCGGGAGTGACTGCTGATCCCTGCCCGCAGCCGTGATCACGGCTCGACGGATGATCATGGCGACGGTGATTCCGGAAGCGTTGGCCGCCCTCGCCGACCCGAGACTCCGAGCGATGGCGCGTAGAGTTCGTCCAGATGACGTCGAGCGATTCTTTTCCAATCGTATTCGTCGCGTACCCAATTCCTACCCCGTCGGCCCATCGCGGCCAATTCCGCGGGCTCGTGGGCGGTCGCGGATTGAATCGCGGCCGTCAGATCGGGCAGTCGGGGCGCGACCCACCAGCCGCAGCGGGCCTCGAGGATGCCTTCCCACGGGGCGGCGGTCGAGACGATCGCCGGCGTGCCGCAGGCCAGCGCCTCCCCGACGATGAGTGAAAACGCCTCGGAACGCGAGGGCAGGACGAACAGGTCGAGTTGCGAAAGGAATTCCGCGATCCTGTCGTGTGCCACCGCGGGCTGAAAGGTCACCTCGGCCATGATGCCCAGAGCCCGGGTCCGCGACTCGAGCGTGGCGACGTAGTCGGGTTCGCCGGGGCCAGCTACCACCAGTTGCCAGCCTCTCGGGCGCGCCGCCGCCCAACCATCGAGGAGCATCTCCAGGTTCTTGATCGGAAGGATCCTTCCGAGATAACCGGCGGTTCGGACGTGCTCCTCGCCGATGGCGGCGCGCACGGGTGCGGCGATCGACTCGATACCCAACGGCACGATCACCGGCGTGCAGCCGGGGAACGTGGCCCTGAGTTCATCGGCTTCGGCGGGTGATGTCGCGTGAATCGTGCCCGCGGCAGCGACCATCTCCCGCACGGCGGTCGCGAGAGCGATTCGTTTGCGAATCGGGCTTTTCCGCAGAGCGTCGTGCCGCAGCATCCCGTGCGGCGAGATCACCACACCTGCACCCGCCGCACACGCGGCCCGCACCGCAGCCACCACGGGGGCGACCCACACCCCATGGGCGTGGACGACCACGCGGCGATCGGCGATACGTGCCGTCCTCGCGCGGTCGCCGATGAAATGCCCGATCGCGCGCGCCGCGGCGATTTGTCCGGGAACACTCCACGGCCGTCGCACGGCAAAGACCGGCACGCCGGTCGCGGCTTGCAGTTCCTCGACCACGGGTGCCATGCGAGCGCCGGCATATTGACCGCCGACCTCGACATCGACACCGATGGCATGCAGCCCTTCCGCAAGCCGCGCGACGCACACCGGAATACCGCCGTCGTCGTCGAGCGTGCTTGCGAGAACAATGATCTGGAGCGCGGACGGAGCCGTGCGCGACGGCATCATCCGTGCCGACTCGTCGCGATCGCCTCGGGTGACAAGGGGCCACGCGGGATCGATCGGTTGCTTGGTCCGCGCGCATCGACCATCAGTCCGGTCTTGAGGGATTGATGGGGATTCGTCCAGCACGCCTCGCCAAACGTCATCGCCGCCGTCACCATCACCCACCCGAAACCACCGACACCACCCGGCGAGAAGAGGGTGACCTCGGTCATCGAACTCATGAAAAACGCAGCGAATACCATCAAGCCAGGGATGTTTCGTCGTGTCAGCAATGTGGTCAGAAAGGCCACGATCCAAATCAAGAAGAATGTCGTGCCGACCACTCCGCCCTCCTCGAGGAGGGCAGTCGGCATGAATCCCTTTTCCGCCGGCGCGGTGAAGAGCGTCGCGGTCCGCGCGAACTCTTCGGTCTTGGCCACTTGAAATCCGATTCCGAAAACGGGGTTCTCACCGAAGTTCTTCATGCTGTAGTCGATCAAGCCACGCCGTGATTGAACGATGGCCAGACTGTCAAGGAACGTGTCGCTCGAATCGTCGCTTTGTACCTTGCCTTTGTTGATGAAACCCACGGCTCCGCTCGAGAGGGCGCCTCCGCTGGCCAGGTCGTAGATGATGCCCGTGAGGCCCAGAATGCCGATCACCGTGTACAGCGTCGTTCGCGAAACATTCGATCGGCGAATCCATCCAGCGAGGCGGGCCGTGCTGCCGCCGAACACGATCAGTATCAGCATCCCGGCAAAAGTGGCCGTGAAAGACGTTCGTGACTTCGACCAAGTCATGAAGACGATCCACACGACAGCCATCGGAAATATGAGCCATCGATGCCGGTACCGCGAGTACACGAACACTGCGGCGAGAAAAGTGACGAAAAGCGACGCATATGTCGCATGGCAATTCGGGTGAAGAAATGCGCCTGTGAATTGGTCGGTCAGCCGGCCGTAGCGAAACAGGTTGTTTTGCACCCCCAAGGCGATCGCCATACAGCCGGCGGTGATGCCCGTGAGCGAAAGCGAGACAGCCCATTCACCCGGATCGGCGTGTTTCTTCACAAGGATCGATCCGCCGAGAAGGATCGCCGTCGTCGTCAGCCAGAAATTGCCGAGCTTGAACAACGCAATTGTCGTAAACCAGCCGCTGATGACACTGCAGATCGCCATCGCGATGCAATAGGAGACGAACGCCACGTAGTAGGGCTGAGTGAAAAACCGCTGTCGTATCGACAAGGCGTCGATCATGAAGCGGGCCATCGCCAGATAGGGCAGCGCAAGGCGGCACGGCGTCCAGGTGAGGGTCTTCGGCACCAGGGACGTGTTGAGCATCAGCCCCAGCCACATCAACCCCAAAGCCTTGAAGGCCGACTCGGTGCTGTAGAGGGCCATGGCGGCAAGAGCCACGAAAAACGCACCGGAGCCCCACTCGCCCGCCTGATTGAGCGACAGCAGCGCGATCATGGAGGCGACTTCGCGCAGAATCCGTCCGATTGCCAGAGGAGGAAGTCCTCTGGTCGTCGAGAGGATCGATGGATACGCCGACACGCGCCGGGAGAGCGGTGTGATTGGGGTTGGGAGCGGTACCGTGGACATGAAAACGGTTTCTGTGTGTGTCGAGAACGGAACCTTTCCCCCATCGACGCGATGGAGATGATGAGAATGCCATTCGTTTCAGTTTAGCAACTCATGCGACCCACGAGAGGCGGCGAAAAAACGGTATCAAACAGCGACGAACCCCGCTGGGGAGTTCCTGTGTTTTCCGGAGGCGAGTCGTTCAGTGGTCGCACGGCAGCCGGTGACGTGCGCTTACGCGCTTGGCAACCGGGGAACGGAGGTGACGAGTCGACCGGCCTCGACTTCCCAGGCGCGGTCGCACCCGGCGACGGTCGAGAGCCGGTGGGCGACGATGATCGTCGTCTTGATGCCGTGAAGCGCGTTGACCGCCGCCATGACCTCCGCCTCGGTGGCGGTGTCGAGGTTGCTCGTCGCCTCGTCGAGGACGAGCACCTCCGGATCCCGATACAGGGCACGGGCAATCCCGATCCGCTGCCGCTGTCCCCCGGAAAGCCGCACACCGCGTTCCCCGACCGGCGTCTCGACACCGAGCGGCAGGCCGGAGACGAAGTCGGTGAGCCTTGCCGCCGCGAGTGCACGGTTGATCGCGGCTTCATCGATGCTGGCGTCGGGCACGCCGAAGGCGATGTTCCGGCGGATCGAGTCGTCGGTGAGGTGGATGGTTTGCGGGACGTATCCGACGATGCGTTGCCATCCCGGCATGTCGGAGGCGATGTCGATCCCATCGACGGTGATCCGGCCCGTCGAAGGATGCAGCAGGCCGAGAATCAAATCGACCACCGTCGTCTTGCCCGCACCGCTTCCTCCGGTGAGTCCGATCGATGCACCGTGGGGGATCGTCAGGTCGACGTTGGTGATCGCGTCGCGGGCGGCGTGGGCGTAGCGGAACGAGACTCCCTCGAGGCGAATCTCGTGCCGGAAGGCGAGCCGTCCTGCTGGCGATCGAGGCGGGGCTCCCGCCCCGGTCCGCAGTTCCTCCGTCACCGCCGCGACGGCAGGAGTGAAAAATGCGACCGTCTGGAGCCCGGTGGCGATCCGATTGACGCTGGGCAGCATGCGGAACGCCGCGACAGCGAACAGGCCGAGGGTCGGCACGATCGCGCCGGCCGGCGTATCCTGCCACGCGAGGATGCCCATCAGCATGCAGAGCGACACGACCGCGACCAACTCGTACCACAGCCGCGGAACCTGGACGAGGAACGCCTGTTGTTGCCGCGAACGCGCCAGACCGGCGGCTTCGGCGGCGTAGCGCGACGTGAAGTAGGGAGCGCACCCGAGCAGGAGGATGTCCTTGACGCCGGCGGCCGCCTGCTGGAGATCGCGCATGCCGGCCGCGAGGTGATCCTGGGCGCGGTGTCCGGCGGCGAAGAGACGACGACGGGTGGCCCGCATCAATACGAGTGTGCCAAGCGCTGCCACGCCGCCGATGGCGAGCGCCCCAAGGGGTTCGAACCAGACGAGCAATCCCAGCACACCCGCGAGGATCAACAGTTCGGCCACTGCCGAAAGCAGCGCCGTGCAGGCGTTGGCGAGTTTGTCCATTTCGGCGACCGAGCGCAGCATGTCTGCGGAATGACGCTCCAGGTGGTCGGCCCATGGCCGAGCGAGATAGGTCGAGAAAAGCCTGCGCGAGAGACCGTGCTGCAGATCGGCGACGAATGCCGCCTGTTCATGGCTCACGAGCAGCAAGTAGGCGCCGCGGAACAGATACAACCCGAGTACGGCCGCCACCCCGCCCGCGATCAGCACGGGGCGGGAGAGGGGGGCCGCCCACTCCAGCCACCGCGCGAAACCGGGCGGCACGTCGGCCCCGCCGGCCGACGACAACAGCGCAAGCGCGGGCACCACCAAACCGACGCCGATCATCTCCAGGATCATCGCACCGAAAAGGAGGATTCCCAGCCGTAGGGCCCGCCGCCGTTGCAGGGGTGAAAGCACTTCCCACATCGCCACGATGCCCGTCATCGGACGGGCCCTTCGGGCCGTGGCTCGGCCAGCAGCGGAGAAACCCGTCCGGGGACGCCGACCACCAACGAGTCCGTCGGAATATCGCCGAGCGCCGCCGAGTTCGCGGCGATCTTGCTGCGTGCCCCCACTTTCATCGCCGGCCCGACCGAAGCGGAGAGACCGAGAAACACATCGTCGTCGATTCGAGCGCCCCCGCCGAGAGTGGCGTTCGGAGACAGCACGCAGTAGTCACCGGTGGCCGCATCGTGGCCGAGGGAAGCGTGATAGTTGACGAGCGTGAAGGCGCCGAGGATCACGGCGTCGCTGACGATCGCCATCGGACCGATGATGCAGCCCGCCGCAATCCGCGCCGTCGGGGCGACGATCGCCGACGGGTGGACGAGTGTCGCAAACCGCCCGCCTCTCGCCATCAGCCCGGACGCAACGTCGCGCCGTATCCGCGGAATGCCGATCGCCAACAGGAGGCAGTCATCCTCCCGCGGTCGATAGTCCGCCGGGTCGCCGAGAATCGGCCTGGGGATGGCGTGGCCGTCGAGACGGGTCAAATCCCGGTCGAGATATCCGACGACGCGATCGGCAGGGTGACCGGGCACGCCTTGGAGCCACAGCCAGACCTCTCGGCCGAAGCCCCCGGCCCCGACGATGATGAGGCGACGGTCGTCGGTGTCCCGGCCGACTCGCGGTTCCGACGGTGATTCCATCGTCGAGTCCGGCGACATGTGCGTCCCTCGGACCAGCACGCCAGGGGCCACGGGGTTGGATCCTCGGGCCGATGAGTCCCGCCGGTCGATCCCTTTACGGCCCGGGCCAATGCCGGCACGGGAACTGGATGAAAAGCCAGTATACCGCTGAAGAGCCGGGCCCGCGGCTCCGGTGTCGGGTCGGCCCGTCACGGCGGACGGCAGTCGTCAAAACGCCCCGCCACCGTCGATCGTGATCGTCTGTCCGGTGATGAATCCCGCGCGATCGCTCGTCAGGTAGTCGATCGCTCCGACGACGTCGGCCGGCACGCCCAGTCGGCCAAGCGGCGTGCGCCGCACGATCCTCGCCCGATCGGAGGCCGAGAGGGTGGCCGACAGATCGGTGTCGAGGAACCCGGGGGAGACGGTGTTGACGCGGATTCCCCGACTTCCGAGTTCCCGCGCCAAACAGCGACCGAACGACTCGATCGCCCCTTTCGTGGCCGCGTACATGGCCAGCCCCGGGCTCCCACGGCGTGCGACCACGCTCGACACCAGGACGACCGAGGGGTTCGGACCATCGTCGCCACCTCGCTGCACGAGCCACTGACGGACACACTCGCGGACGAGGACGATCGGCCCCTGAACGTTCACCGCCAGGAGGCGTGCGATCACGTCATCGGGTGTCGTGGCCAGAACCCCCTCGGTGGCGACGGCGGCGTTGGCGACGACATGATCGATGCGGCCGAAACGCTCCACAACCATGGCCACGAAACCCACGACGGCGGCGGTGTCGGTGGCATCGACGCGCATCGCCACCAGTCGCGAAGGATGGTCATCGACCATGCGATCGAGTTGATCACTGCCATCCCGCGAAAACGTGGCAACACTGTCACCGCGCCGCAGCAAGTGCTCGACGACCGCCAAGCCCAGGCCTCGCGATCCTCCCGACACGATCGATACGCCCACACGGGGATTCATCCGCGTCGCGGCCGGGGGCCGTCAGTCCTGAAGCGATCGGGAACCATCTGGGACGGCGTCAGGGCGTGCCGGCGGGCCGTCGAGTCGCCTTGCCTGCCGGGTTGGTGGTGATCCGCCGCACGATATCGAGAAGACGCGGCACGGCCGCCGCCTCGCACTGGGCTCTGCATGCGGCGAGCCCCGCGGCGCGAACGCTCTCCGGCGTGGTGCCCTCGCGAAGCGGATCGACGAGCACGATCTCGGCGGCGACGAGCTCGCCGGTGATCGCACTGGGCATTCCCCAGACCCGCGCATCGGCCACGCCATCGACGGACCGTAACACCTCTTCGACACGCCGCGGAACAACCTTGGCGCCTCCGACGACGATCACGTCGCTGCGGCGACCGGTGAACTCGTAGCGGTCGCCGCGGCGCTCGACCAGGTCACCGGTGGCGACCTGGGCGGTATCCCGGGAGAGTTGCACGAGCAACTCCCCATCGCGACGGACGGCGAGCCGGCCGCCACCGGGGAGCGTCTTGCCGACCCACTCGGCGGGAAAGCCCGATCGCCCGTCGGTCACGCGGAAAACCTCGCCGAGCTCCGTCGTGGCGTAGACGTGCGATACGCGAACACCCGGAAACGACACGTCGAGTTGCTTCAGCAACAGCGCGTCGACAGCTTCGCCCCCGAGTGTGATGCGCTCGGGGCGAGCCGTGCGCAACAGTGCCCGATCGGCCGATGCGATCAATCGGCGGAGTAATGTGGGCGTTGCCGGCAAGACCGCCACCTTGTCATCGGCCATCGCCCGGGCGACGCAGTCCGGTTCGCGCGACGCCGGAACGACGAGCGTTCCCCCGGTGAGCATCGCCTGCAGCCACACCTGGATCCCCGCCCAGCGGGTCGAGTCGTAGACGAGCAGCCACGCGAGGCCGTGCCATTGCTCCGCCAGCCGCGCGGCTGCCACCAGGGCATCCCACGACCGTTCGACGAGTTTCGGCGGACCGCTCGTCCCACTCGTCGCCACGATGACGTTCGCCTGGGCGGGATCGGGATCGGTGCGGCGCGGTCCGTCGGTGGTCGCCACCAGTCGGTCGTCGATCACCAGCCAGTCATGCAGGCTGCCGATCAGATCGCGGGCATCGTCGCCGACCAGGGCCAGAGGGACGTGCAGACGCCCACACGCGGCGGCGATCGTGATCAGCGAATCGACGCGCCGTGCTCGGGTGACGACGCCCGTCGGTTTGATGCCGTCGAGTTGCCTTGTCACGCGCTCGAGGCCGGCAGCGAGCGTGCGATAGTCGGTCTGCGTACGGCCCACGGATCCAGCGTCGGTGACGATGGCGGGCCTGTCGGGGCTTCGATTGCCGAGCACTTCGATCGCGGCAGCCAGCCTGTCGGAAGCCGGTGCATCGGCGACTGCCGCCAGCGATGACTGAAGCGAGGTCGATTGGTTCATCGGCGATCAGTCCGGAAGACCTGGTGCGTCACGGAGTGCCGTCACGTACGCGGCGATCAGATCCGCGACCGTGCGCAGGGGGGCGATCGTCGTGGCACGCCGGAATGGATCGATCCCGAGCGATCGTTCGAGGAGGACGACGGCCTGTGCGACGTCGAGCGAATCGAGCCCGATATCCGCACCGAGCCGGCTGTGGGGATGGATCACGATGCCGTGCCGACCACGATCGGCGAGTACGCAGCCGATCGCTTCCTCGACGGCGGTGGTCACGGCGTCATTCACGGCATGAACTCCGGCATCGAGGCGTGACCCACGGCGCTGATCCCCCGACCCGTGATCGCCTGTCTCAATAACTGCACCATCGTCGCGGCGATGATCCACGCGTCGACGGCCGGGGCATACCACCTCCCCATCATATCGACGTACCGGGCGTCGAGTTCGAGCCGCTCCGGCCAGTCGAGAGCGTTTCGACCATGAATCTGGGCCCAACCGGTGAGCCCGGGCCGGACGAGGAGCCGCCTCGCCTGCCGCGGGTTGTAGCGGGCGACGTAGCGGAGCGGCAATGGACGGGGACCGACGAGACTCATGTCACCCTTCACGACGCTGATCAGTTGCGGAAGTTCGTCGATGCTCGTGCGGCGCAGCCAGCGGCCGAACGGTCCCAGCCGTGCGTCGTCGGGGAGAGGGTGACCCAACGGATCGAACGCCTCGGTCATCGAACGAAATTTCGTGATCGAGAACGGCCTGCCCGACAAGCCCGCGCGCTGTTCCCGGTACCAGATCGGCGCGCCCAGCGCGATGCGCACCGCGACGGCGACGAGACACAATGGTGGCGTGAGTACGACCAACAGCAGCGTCGCCGTGACGATGTCCAGACCGCGCTTGAAATATGGCCAGAGGCACTGCATCGGAGGTCGGTGTCGTCAAGGTTCCTCACCGCCCACGCATCAATGTCGCGCCATCCGATCGGCGTCGTCACGGCGATCATCGCGCGGTGGCCGCCCGCCACGGCAAAGCGCCCTGTCCTCGGGGGACGACGGTCACCCGCGAGAACCGACGGACGTGTCGATCGGATTGAACGCCGACGATCCCGTGGGAGCGAGGTGCCGCCGTGCGCAGTGCCATTCCACACCGAGCGTGAGGGCGATGGCAAGGAGCGATGGGACCACGCTGAGCGCCACACGGATCGGGAGCCCGAGCCGATCATCGAGCGTGCCGAGCGAACTGATCATGCCGAGGATCGCGAGCACTGCATAGAGGATCGTCGTCGCGGCATGGCTCCAGCCGCTGCGTACGAGCCGGTGGAAGAGGAACTCCCGGTGTGGCTTCAACGGGTTATGTCCTCCGAACAGTCGCCGCAAGACCGACAGGAACGGATCGAAGATGTATGGCCACAGCGCCGCCGCCATCGCCACGATCGCCACGCCGCGTAGGTGTTCCGGAAACAACATCGGCAGCGCCGCGAACAGGATTCCGAGAAACCCACTGCCGACGTCTCCCATGAAGATCCGGGCAGGCTGCCAGTTGAACACGAGAAAACCCGCCGCGGCCGCCGACACGAACGCGCCGAGAAGCATCGGCAAGGGCGACCAGAGCCAGAGTCCGAAGAGCGCCAAGGCGAAACCGCCGACGACCGCGGCCGTCGCCGCCATCCCATCGACGCCGTCCATGAAATTGAAGGCATTGGTCAGTCCGACGATCCACAGGATCGTCAGGGGCACCGCCGCCGGCCCCAAGTTCAAGTGGAGAACACCCGCAATCTCGATCGATCGCAGCGGGCCGAGGGCGATCGTGATGGCGATGGCGGCGCCGAATTGAAGGGCCAGGCGGAGCAGTGCGTTGAGCGGACGCACGTCGTCGATGATGCCGCAGATGCCGATCACGAGACACGGCAACAAGGTGCCCACGAGCAGGAGAGGGGCGATCGCCGGCCAACGGAGGGCGACGGCGACGGTGGCGATCACCGTGGTCGCGATGATCGCCAGTCCGCCGCCCCGTGCAGTCGGCAGCGAATGGGCGCTCCGGCGGTTGGGAAGATCGACGAGCCGCAATCGCGTCGCCAGCAGAATGATGACGTCGGTAATGACGCCGCTGAGGACGAAGAGCAACAGCGCGAAGCCCGGCCAGATCACCGGTTCGAGTTCGTGGAACGGCGGAAACGGGTCGATCGGCGCTTGCGGCATGGTTCGGCGTCCTATTCTCCAGCCGTACGCGCGGCGCTCCGCGCACGAGAGGCCTGTTCGTGGGTGCCCACGATCAAGGAGGCGATTTCGGTGGCCAAGTCGACGTCCACGTGGGCGCCCAGAGGCAGCGACAAGCTCTCCGCAGACAATTGATCGGTCGCGTGAAGGGACGTCGCCCGACGATAGTGGCGAAAGGCGGGCATCCGATGACAGGGTGGATCGTAGTAGGCGCGGGTGTCGATACCCGCCGCCGCCAAGCGGCGGCGCAGGTCGTCGCGGTCGATCCCGAACGCGACGGGATCGAGTCGGATCGAATAGTCCTTCCAACTACTGCGATCGGCCGCGTCGATGACCTGACGCGAGATTCCCGGCACTCCCGACAGCACGCGCGTGTAGGCCGCCGCCGCCGCGGCACGCCGGGTCGCGACCTCGGGCAACCTTTCGAGTGAGGCCCTTCCGAGCGCCGCAGCCAACTCGGGGAGCCTGCCGTTGAGCCCCGGGACGACGCAGTCGTAGTGGCCGTCGTTGCCGTACTCCCGCAACTGTCGCAGCGAATCGGCCAACGGCTGCGAATCGGTTGCCACCAGGCCACCCTCCCCGGCGCAGACGAGTTTCGTGGGAGACATGCTGAACACCTGCGCGTAACCCTGCGCTCCGACAGGCCTGCCGCGATGGAGGCTTCCGAGGCCGTGGGCAGCATCGATGAGCAGCGGGACGCCCGCCGCGGCGCAGACCGCTTCGACGGCCTCGGTGTCGACGGGGCATCCGAACGTGTGGCAACCGAGGACGGCCAGCGTCCGCGGACCGATCGCCGACGCGACGGCCGCCGCGTCGATCGTCCACGAGCCGGGATCGACCTCCACGAAGACCGGCTCGAGTCCCGCCCACTCGATCGCCGCGGGGGCGGCGAGAAAAATGAAGCTCGGGACGATGACTTCCCGTCGGTCGTCGGCCGGCGATCGTGACGGCTGGCTGCCTTCGGCCACCGCGCGCAGCGAGCGCATCACCAAGGCGAGCCCGACGGCACAACTGGAAACCGCCACGACGTGAGAGACACCGATGAGCCGCGCCGCTTCGGTCTCGAGTGATACCAGTTCGCTTCCCTTGGTGAGCGTGCCCGAGGCGATGATGCGCCGGAAGACGGGCGCGAGTTCGTCGGCCGACGGCAGATCGGGCCGCACGAATGGCACGCGCCAGGGCGATCCGGCTCGGCCGTCGACCGTACTCATGTTCTCGCCCGCGGTTCGTTGCCGGCGGTGCCATGGGCACCGATCGGGGAGAGGATTTCTGACGGGTTTCCCGCGGCGGCGGTGGGACGATTCGCCCCCGTCGCCGGGGCATCGGGGGCGGATGTTCCCGAACGATCCCGCGTCCATGTCGGGCCGTGCCCGTCCGCACCACCGCAGTCTTCGGCCACGATCCGTAACAGCGTCTCGCGGGCGGGGCTGGGGCCTCGGGCCGCCGCCTCGGCCAATTCGGCGATCCATGAACGGACGCGGTGGAGTGTTCGTTCGGGACGCATCGCGCAGGTGACGCGTTCGTCGGCGGTCGGTGCGCGGTGCTCGTCGGCGAAGAACAGCTGCTCGTCGAGTTTTTCCCCGGGACGCAGGCCGCTGTACTCGATCCGCACGTCGTCACGAGGGATTCCCATCACGAACGCGATCGCATGCACGAGATCGACGATCCGGATCGACTCCCCCATGTCGAGAACGAAGAGCCCACCGGAGTCACCGGTGGCGGCCGCAAGAATCACCAGTTGGGCCGCCTCCTCGATCGTCATGAAATAACGGCGGACCTCGGGATGGGTCACGTTGACGGCCTGACCTGTCCGCAAGCGTTCGGAGAAGATGGGGACGGCGCTGCCGCTGGACCCGATGACGTTGCCGAACCGTACGACCACGAACCGTCGGCCCGACGCGGGGCCGAGCGCCTGGAGAAACCGCTCCGCGACGAGCTTCGACGCTCCCATCACGCTCGAGGGATACACCGCCTTGTCGGTCGACAGGGCGACGAACGTCTCGACACCAGCTTCCACGCATGCGTCGGCGAGCAGCGCGGTCGCCAACGTGTTGTTTTCGATCGCCTCCACCGGATGCGATTCCATCAAGGGAAGGTGCTTGTACGCGGCGGCATGGACGACGATGTCCGGACGGTGCTCGCGCAGCACGGCGCGCACGCGGGACGCGGAGGTAATGTCGACGAGCAACGGCACGATGGCGATCGCGTGATCGGCGACGCCGGTGATGTCACGGTGGATCTCGAACAACGCCGCCTCCGACCGCTCGAGCAGCACGAGGCTCGCCGGGCCGAAACCGATCAGTTGCCGGCAGATCTCGCTGCCGATCGACCCGCCGGCGCCGGTGACGAGCACGCGGCGCCCTCGGAGGAACGGCTCGACGACGTCGGCGTGTTCATGGAGACGTGCCGTCGGTCGCGAGAGGAGGTCGGGCAATTCCACCCGGCGGATCCGGAGACGGTTCGGCTCATCGCTGCGGGCGGCGGCGGGGCCGCCGCCGATCTGTCCCGCGGCCATCGCGTGGCCGCCATCGCCAACGGCGCGCGGGGCACCGGCACTCGCAGGACGCGGTGCAGCCGTGCCGACCTTCGCGATCCGCACGCGGATGCCGGCTCGATCGCAGTCCTCGCACAGCCTCCTGAGCCGTGAGCCGTGGAGCGTGCCCTCGGGGACCAGAACCTCGCGTACGCGAAGCCGCTGGGCGCACGGCACGACGACGTCGATGGGCCCGAGCACGCGGGCCCGACCCACGCGTGCTCCATACAGTTGATGGTCGTCGTCGAGCAGCCCGGAGACGAAGAAACGGCCACCGGAAAGATCGGCCAGGGAATGGGCGAGTTGGCAGGCCTCGGGGCCCGCCGAGGCGATGATCACGCCTGATTCACTTCCCGAGGAAGTGGCCGGTGCCACTTCCTCGTACACACTGCGGGCGATCGCCTGCATGCTGCCGACCGCGAGAATCGAGAAGACCCAGTCGAGCACCAAAACCTTCCGCGGAATCGCGGGGATATCGAGGACGCGCGGCCCGAGAAAATAGTTCCACGCGATGAGAATCAATAGCGCCATCGTCGCGGCGCGGATGAGCCTGTTGAGATCCTCGAAGCGAGCGGCCCGCCACGGCCGATGGCACATCCCTCGAAGGTAGAACGTCAACGTCTGGATGAACACCACCCAGCCGATGGTGCCATTGATGGTGGCGGAATCGGCGGGGAGGAGTTCGAGTTCGCCCCGCACCGCGAACGCCGCAAGATAGGCCACCTCGCACAAGACGGCGACGAACGCCGTGGCGAGCAGCGCTTCCCGCGTCGGCAGCAGGTCGCGCAACCACCGCGGCAGACGCGTGCGGGAGGCCGTCGGCTCCTCGGCACCTGCTTCGAGCGTCACGGGTGCAACGCGGATCGCCCCGGCTTGCGGCGGTGACGTGCCGCCAGTCGATTCCGACGTGCCGGAGGTCGTCGACGCGGGGCTGGCGGAGGGGGCTTTCATCAGGCCATTCGAGGGGGCTGTACGTCGCAACGACGACCGATCTCATCCACGCTGACTGGCATTGGAGGACGAGGACATGGACTCCATCACGCTACTCCCGTCAGAGCCGCTCGACGTCGAAATCCTCGAGTTCAACCGACGCGCCCTGATTGAGAAATCGTACCGCGATCAACAGTCGTTCGCCGCCGCCCCGCCGAATCACGAACCCCTCCAAACCACGGAGCGGTCCGGATCGCACGCGAACCCGATCCCCGGCCCCGATTCGGGCCTCGGGCGTCAGTGGCGCGGCGGTCGCCACCAACCGCTGGATCGACCAGAGATCCTCGATGAGCGCGTCGGATTCCGGGATGGGGATGCAGCGGGCGATTGTATTCGTCTGCAGGGCCGATCGCCGCTGGTCCTCGTCGACATGCGCGAAGACGTAGCCGGGGAAAAGTGGGATGTGCGCCGTTCGTGTGCCCCCCCCTTGGGAGCGAGTTCTTCTTCTGATAAGGGGTGCATAGAACGGAATCCCCGCCGCTCCCAGCCGTCGCATCAGGTCTTTCTCTCGGCGGGAAAGGGTGTAAAAGGCGAACCAGACGGCATTTTGAGCGAGGTCGAAGCCGCCGGTCCCTTGCTTGGTGGCGAGGGCCTCCAGGAGCCCCGGAGGATGGTGATCAGGTTGTCCGGGCAGGATGGGCATTCCTCCAGACTACCGCCTCCGGGCAGGAATGCATTCGCCCCTGCGATCGAGGGAGAGAAAAGGCGAAGAATGGCAACGGCGATGCCGATGATTCCGATCGAAGCGATCGTATCGATCGTGAGGAGTGAGCCATGTCGAAGCCCAACCACCTTCCCGCCCGTCACCCCTGCCAGGTTTCTGGGGGCTTATCCCCCAGTCGCGCCTGGAGGCCATGGATCACCCTGGCGATCGCAAGCCTGTCTCTCGTCGGGTGCAACATCTACGGCCGGCCGCAGCGTCAAAGCGCCCTGCAGGCGACGCTCGACTCGACCTGCCAGCCCGATCCGGCGACGATGCCCGCGAAGGAGTTGGCCAAGATCACGCTCCCTCCGTACGTGATCGAGCCTCCCGATATCCTCATGATCGAAGCGCTGCGGGTGGTGCCGAAACCGCCGTTCCGAATCCAGTCGTTCGACACGCTGCGGATCGACGTGGCGAACACGCTGCTCGACAACCCGATCAGCGGCGACTACGTCGTGGAACCGGGTGGAAACGTCGATCTCGGGCCGACCTATGGGAAGGTGAATCTGCAGGGCAAGTCGCTCGACGAGGCGCAGGATGCGGTGACGCGCCATCTGGCGAGAATCCTCCGCGGTCCCCAGGTCTCACTCACCCTCACCCAGGCGGCGGGGTTGCAGCAGGTGGCTGGCGAGCACGCGGTCGGACCTGACGGCACGGTCAACCTCGGCATCTACGGCCAAGTCTATGTCACCGGGATGACGCTCCAGGAGGCCAAGACCGCCATCGAAAAACAGCTTTCCAACTCTCTCGACGCGCCCGTGGTGGCCGTCGACGTCTTCGCCTACAATTCGAAATACTATTACGTGATCACGGAAGGTGGGGGCCTCGGAGACCAAGTGGCCAAGCAGGTGATCACCGGCAACGAGACGGTGCTCGACGCCCTCGCCGACGTCACCAATGGGTTGTCGCAGGCTTCGAGCAAGGACATTTGGATCGCCAGGCCGGCTCCTTCGGGGATCGGTTGCGACCAGATCCTCCCGGTGGACATCGAGGCGATCATGAAGGGGGGGTCGACGGCGACCAACTACCAACTGCTGCCCGGCGACCGCGTGTTCATCTCGCAGGATCCATGGTTCGCCTTCAACAGCATCGTCGAAAAGATCACCATGCCATTCGAGCGGATGTTTGGATTCACGCTCATCGGGGTGACCGCCATCCAGCAGATCGCTCGCTTTGGTCAACTGGGCCTTGGATTCTTCTGATGCATGGCTGTTGAATTGAACAAGCGGAGTTCCTCATGGGATGCTTGAGGCGTTTCGACCGAGTCGTCATCTCCGTCAGAGTGAACCGTGTGTCGTCTCCATCGGGAGTGGAAATCATGGTGTGGATGCGTTTCGCGAGTGTTGCGATCGCGGTCGGGCTGTCGTGCCTTCTTTCTGGTGAGGCGGAAGCACAGTTCATGATGGGGCCGCCCCGA
Organism: Planctomycetaceae bacterium; assembly: GCA_046086245.1. Taxonomy (GTDB): domain Bacteria; phylum Planctomycetota; class Planctomycetia; order Pirellulales; family UBA1268; genus F1-20-MAGs016. The sequence goes on from JBJSXB010000007.1 coordinate 26,033, forward strand.
AACCTATCTGGTCGTCGTCCCACGGTCAGTCCTTACCTCGCCGTCGCTGCGGCCGCGAATCAACCGGTGGGAGTGACCCAGAATGGTGGCATCAACGCCGGCGGAGCCGGTGCCGCTCTCGCCGCCGCGAACGCCTATGCGAACATCACCCGCCCGGGGCTCGAGCAGCAACGGATGCAGGCCCAGCAG
>JBJSXB010000008.1:0-13012 GCA_046086245.1 Planctomycetaceae bacterium
CGTCACCCATGCGGTCGCGGCGGCGCAGGAGGCGTTCGTCCAGTGGCGCCAAGTGCCGGCGCCGCGGCGCGGCGAACTCGTGCGCCTGTTCGCGGAGGAGCTGCGGCACGCCAAGGGCGATCTGGCGGGGCTCGTCACGCGCGAGGCGGGCAAGATCGCCACCGAAGCCGCCGGCGAAGTGCAGGAGATGATCGACGTCTGCGACTTCGCGGTCGGCCTGTCACGGCAACTCCACGGCCTGACGATCGCCTCCGAACGGCCCGGCCACCGGATGATGGAATCGTGGCACCCCCTCGGACCGTGTGCGGTGATCTCGGCGTTCAATTTTCCCGTCGCGGTGTGGTGCTGGAACGCGGCGCTCGCGCTGGTCTGTGGCGACCCGGTGATCTGGAAACCCTCCGAGAAAACCCCGCTGACGGCGCTGGCCGCGCAGCGGATCCTCAACCGCGCCATCGATCGATTCGGCGGCGATGCCCCCCGGGGGCTCGCGCAGGTCGTCCTCGGCGGTGCCGCCCATGGGGAATGGCTCGCCGCCGACCCGGCAATGGCGCTGGTATCGGCAACGGGATCGACGCGGATGGGCCGGGCGCTGGCTCCGGTCGTGGCGGCCCGTTTCGGGCGCGTGATCCTCGAACTCGGGGGCAACAACGCGATGATCGTCGCCCCGTCGGCCGATCTCGACCTCGCCGTCCGGGCGATCGTGTTTTCGGCGGTCGGCACCGCGGGCCAGCGCTGCACCAGCCTGCGGCGGCTGATCGTGCACCGCTCGCTTCACGGGGAACTGTGGTCGCGGCTCCGCCGGGCCTACGCCAGCCTCCCGGTCGGCGATCCGCGCGACGCCGGCACACTCGTCGGACCGCTGATCGACCAGGCGGCCCTCGAGGCGATGGCCGGGGCACTGGCACTCGCCCGGGCCCAGGGGGGCGAGGTGTGGGGGGGCGAACGCGTGACCGACGGGGTGCCGGCGGGTGGCTGGTATGTGCGACCGGCGCTGGTCTCGATGCCGGGTCAGACCGACGTGGTCCGCCGGGAGACCTTCGCCCCGATCCTCTACATCCTCCCCTACGACACCTTCGACGAGGCGATCCACCTGCACAACGACGTGCCCCAGGGTCTGTCGAGTTGCATCTTCACGCTCGACCTGCGCGAGGCCGAGCGGTTCCTCGCCCCTGCCGGCTCCGACTGCGGCATCGCCAACGTCAATCTCGGTCCCTCCGGGGCCGAGATCGGCGGCGCGTTCGGCGGCGAGAAGGAATCGGGCGGCGGACGCGAGAGCGGCTCCGACGCCTGGAAGAGCTACATGCGCCGGCAGACCGTCACGGTGAACTACTCCACCGACCTGCCCCTCGCGCAGGGCGTTCGGTTCGAATGAGAACGAGGAGGCCTATGGCTCTGCAGCGGATCGCCGTGCTCGGGCTCGGCAAAATCGGGCACCTGGCGGCCGAGATGCTCGCCGCGGACGGGTTCACCGTCACCGCCGTCGACTCCCGTGAGACGGTCACGCCACGGTTCGACGTGTTCCAGAGAATCGACGTGGCGGACGACGCGGCGCTCGACAAGCTGGCACGCGACCATGACGCATTCCTCTCCTGTCTGCCCTACCATCTCAACGCCCGAATGGCCACCTGTGCCCATCGCCACGGCATCCACTATTTCGATCTCACCGAGGACGTGAACACCACGCGGCACATCCGCACGCTGGCGGGGTCGTCGCGGGGCGTGATGGCCCCTCAATGCGGACTGGCTCCCGGCTTCATCGGCATCGTCGGCGCCTGGCTCGCACACGGTTTCGACGACGTCCGCTCGATCCGTCTCCGCGTCGGTGCCCTGCCTCAGCATCCGTCCGGTCTCCTGGGATACGCCTTCAATTGGTCTCCGGAGGGAGTCGTCAACGAATACCTCAACGACTGCGAAGTCATCGAGGAGGGTGTCCGCAAGACGGTGTCGGCGATGGAGTGGATCGAGACGCTCCACATCGACGGCCGGCGACTCGAGGCGTTCACGACCTCCGGGGGCCTCGGCACGATGTGCGAAACGTTCGCCGGCCGCGTCGCCAATCTCGATTACAAGACGATCCGCTATCCCGGCCACGTCGCCCTGATGAACTTCTTTTTCCACGAGTTGCTGTTGCGCGAGCGACGGGAGCTCGCCGGCGAGATCCTCGCGTACGCCAAGCCCCCGGTCGACGCCGATGTCGTCTACATCCATGCCGCCGCCGAAGGGACAGCCGAGGGCCGGTTGCAGCGGCGGGAATTCGTCCGTGGCTACCGGCCGAAAGACATCGCCGGTGCGTGGCGCACCGCGATCGCCTGGACCACCGCCGGGTCGGTGGCCGCGGTGATCGATCTGGTCCGTCGCGGAACGCTGCGGGACCGCGGCTTTCTCAAGCAGGAAGAGATCCCCTTCGAAAACTTCCTCGCCACCGCTCCGGGCCGTCTCTTCGCCGAGACGATCCCGCCGAGGCCGATCGACGGGTGATCGACGGGTTGATCGACCATGGGCGACTCGAGCCACCACATGCCGTGGACGACTCGGCTGCCACCGTTCACTTCGGCTCGACCAGCTCGATCGCCTGATCCTCGTTGACGACCACTTCGCCGGGGCGTCCATCGAGAAAATAGCGGATCACGAGTTGCTTCGGAGCGCCCGGGGCAGGATCACCGGCGAACACCTTGTTGTAGCTCGGGTCGGGAAGGACGATCACCACGGTGCTGCCGGTGTGCTTGCGAAGGACGTCGGTGACGTCTTTCTTCCGCCCCTCGGCACCGTATTCGGCCTTCTCGATCTCCACCTTCGACCGCTTGAGACCGAGGCCGGAGAGCTTCGCCCAGGCCTCGGCGGGCAGTTCGCCGAGCTTCTGCGCGATTGAGGCGGCCGCCTGCCGTGCCTCGGCCCTGACGGCTTCCGTGCCATGCGCGGTCACGGCCATGTCGAGCCCGGCCGGGGATGGATAGCGGCGGAGCACGTCGAGCACCATCTTCTGCTCGGCCGGCTGCCGGGCCGCGGCCCACGCCTTGCGGCACATCTCCACCCGCTGCTCGAGCGGAAGGTCGAACTGGCGCGCGATGCGGATGTAGCCGCGCATCGCCCGAGTCTGGTATTTCTCCCCCTTCGCGGCCGTCGTCAGATCGAGGAGGACCGGGGCCGCGTCGGCCGTCATCCACTCGCCGAGCAGCCGGCTGCTGGCGTCCTTCAGTTGCTCATCGTCGCTCCGCGCCGACGCGGCGATGGTCTCCAGCGCCTTGGTCCCGCCCACACCGCCGAGGATCTCGAGCAGCTTCACCTGGGTGGCAACCGGAGCCCCGGCAAGGGCTCCCGCCAGTCGGTTCGCACACGCCTCGCGGTCGGGCATGCGGACACTCGCCGTCGTGAGGGCCGCGAGGGCGGCGGCCCCCTCGGCGTCGCTGCGGGGCTTCACGGTCTGCTGCACGAGCACGCCGAGCCGATCGATATCGACGATCTCGCCGAGCGCTTTGAGCGCCGCCGTGCGCACCGCCGCGTCGGGGTGGTCGGCGGCGGCGATGGCCGCCGGAACCGCGTCGATGCGCCGCTGGCCGACGAGGCCCAGGAGCACGGCGAGGAGCGCCGGATCGGCCTTCTCCATCCGTGAGCGGATCGCGGCGTCGACCTCGCTGCCGCGGAGCTCGGCCAGTGCCGCCCGCGCCGCGGCGGCGACTTCGGCATCGGGATCCGTGGCCCCCGCAAGCAGCGTGCCGACCGCGGCGGGATTGCCCATCCGGCCCAGTGCCGTCAGCGCCGCGGCCCTCACGTCCCTCGCACCCGCACCGGCCGCCTTCACGAGCGTGGCGACATCGGTCGACTTCGGCCGGTCGGCCATCGCCGTCACCAACAGTGCTCCGCGGGCGGGCGGCAGCTTGGCCAACTCGTCGGCCAGGGCGCGGTCGGTGGCGCCGGCCGGCATCTCCCGGGCGACGGAAAGACCGAGCCGAAAGCTCTTTTCGTCCGGGGAGCGCAGCTGCTCGACGAGGAGCGGGACCCCCGCCTCGCCGAGCGCCAGGATCGCACCGCGGGTGGCCTCGATCTTCCGCTGCGCAGGCACATCGGCGGCACGGACCTCGTCGTAGATGGCGATCGCCTCCGTGTTGTTCCCGCCGGCGAGCGACCGCTCGGCGCAGCGCACGAGCGCTTCGGCGACGGCCGACCGCACCGCGCCCTGCGCCCGCGGCAGCGCCGCCCGCAGGGCCGCCGTCGCCGGCCCGTCACCCACCAGCCCGAGCGCGTGCGCGGCGGCGGAGGCGACGGCGGCATCGCCGTCGGCGAGCTTGGTCGACAGCATCGGCACGGCGGCGGCATCGCGGCGCACGCCGAGCGAGTGGATCACCCCGATCAGCGGCAGGCCGCCGAGCGTGCCGGCCGCGCGTCGCAGCGCCTCCCCCGCGGCCGGATCGGGGATCGCCTCCAACGCGATCCGCGCCCAGGAGGAGAGCCGCTCGTTGGCCAAGAGCGTGGCGAGATCGTTGACGGCGTCGGCCGACCCGTGGATCGCGAGCATCTTGCAGGCCAGCGCCTTGTCGGCTTCGGCGCCCGTGCCGCGGAGGATCGCCAGCTGTTCCCGCTCCTTGTCGGAGCGGCCCGCGGGCCGCTGACCGGCCGCACTTCCGGCGAGCGAGAGGGCCAACAGCATGGCGACGAGCGGCAGCCGGACGCGGGGCATCATCGGGTGATTCCTCGGGAGGGGAGAGGGCGCTGGTTGGGTCGGGAGGAACGCGGACGCGCGCTCGGGACGCAGCCGCGACAGATCACAGCCGCCAGGGCTCACGCAGCGCCTCGGAGCGGAGCCGATTGGCCTCCGCGTCGTCGACGAACTGGTTGGTGGCGTTGTCGAACCGCACTTGCCGACCGAGGAACAGCGCCACGTTGGCGGCATGGCAGGCGATATGGGCGTTGCAGGCCGCCACGGCGTTGGTCTTGGGCTGCTGGCGCGACTTCACGCAGTCGAGGAAGTCGCGGACGTGGAACGTGGCGGGGTAGCCGCCGATCTCCGCCACCTCGCGCCCGGCGAGCAACGCCGGCGAACTGAGCACCATCTTGCCGCTGTCCCCCGCCTCGACCCAGCCGTCTTCTCCCTCGAAGCGGACCGGGCAGGAACCGAGCGGGATCCAGCCTTTCTCGCGGAAGATCAGCTCCACGCCGTCGGCGTAGCGGGCCACGATCTCGCCATCCTTGGGCGGGTTGTATTCCACCGGCGGGGGACGATCGTTGACGGCCCACTGGCACAGATCGACGCAATGCGAGCCCCACTCGAGCACGCCCCCTCCGACGAGCCCGCCTCCCTTCTCGAAGTTGAAGCCGTCGAGAAACTTGGGGTTGAACGGGCGCCAGGCCGCCGGGCCGAGATACATGTCCCAATCGACCTGCTCCTTCGGCGGCTCCGGCTCCGCCGGCAGCCAACCGCTGCTGACCGCCGTCATCCCCGCGGGGTGGGCGTAGACCCGCTTCATCGCGCCGAGCCGCCCGGTCCGCGCCAGCTCGCAGGCGAAGGCGAAGTGCGGCAGGTTGCGGCGCTGCGTGCCCGCCTGGAAGACCCGGCCGGTGCGGCGGATGGTGTCCTTGAGAATCAGGCTCTGCTCGATGTTCTTCGTGACCGGCTTCTCGCAGTAGATGTCCTTGCCGGCCCGGGCGGCGTACATCGTCATCGTGGCGTGCCAGTTCGGCCCGGTGGCGATGAGCACGGCGTCGATGTCGTCGCGGTCGAGGAGCTCGCGGAAATCGCGGTAGGTGGCGCAGGCGTCGTTGCCGGCGCGCTCGTCGGCCATCTTCTTCACCGCGTTCCGCCGCGCTTCCTTGACGTCGCAGACGGCCGCGAACTGGACGTCCTTTTGCTCGAAGAAGCAGCCCAGGTCGTACGTGCCGCGGTTGCCGATGCCGATGCCGCCGACGACCACGCGCTCGCTCGGCGGCACCGTGCCGTCGAGACCGAGGGCCGATCCGGGGATCACCAGCGGCGCGGTGACGGTCGCCCCGGCCAGCGCTCCGGCACGGACGGCTCCCCGACGGAGAAAGCGGCGGCGCGCGAGACGGGTGCGGGAAGCCATGGCGACTCCTCTGGTGCGGGGGAACGTGAGGCCGTCCGGAGGCGAGGCACCGGGATCATCGGACACCGACCCCCGGACACCCGAGCCGGCGGACACCCGAGCCGGCGAGACGACGGCGCCGCGCACGCGGCCCGGGGTTTCCGCCGACCCGCGACACAACCGCCGCGCGGCGGAGGCACTATAAACGATTTGTATCGCGGCCGGAAAACCTGCCGAACGTGGCGCACCGCGGCGGCGCGCGGTGGCCGCCGCCGCGTCTCCGTCGGGTGCGAGGGACGCGCTGCCGGGTACGCTGCGGGGTACACTGTCGGCGAATCGCAGACCGTCGGCATTCGGTGCGGGCACCCCATGGCGCGACCCCGCGGATCATCCGGACGAATCGCGCTGAAGATCGTCGCTTTCGCCGGCGCGATGCCCACGCTCGTCGCGTCCCCCCCGACGGGCGGCAGCGACCCCGCCGCGGCGACCACCGCCGCGCTCGCCGAGGTCGCCGACACCTTCGAACGGCGCGTGCGTCCGCTCCTGGCCGAACGCTGCATCGGCTGCCACGGCCCCGATACCGCGTTCGCCTCGTTGCGGCTCGACTCCCGCGAAGGATTGCTCGCCGGCGGCGACGGCGGTCCGGTCGTCTTCCCCGGCACCGATCGTCCCGGAGAGTTGTCGCGGCGCGTGCGCCACGCCGACGAGACGACGCGGATGCCGCCCCCCGAAGCGGGCAACCGGCTCGCACCCGACGACATCGCGGCCATCGAAGCCTGGCTCGCCGCGGGAGCGCCGTGGCCCGCCGCGGCCCCGCGGCCGACGTCCGCCGCCACCGACCACTGGGCGTTCCGCCCCCGCGCGCGGCACGCGATTGGCCCGATCGACGCGCTGCCTTCGCCGATCGATCGGTTCATCGACCGGCGGCTCGCCGCCGCGGGACTCGTGCGTGGCGGCGAGGCAGATCGGCGCACCCTCCTGCGCCGGGCCAGCTACGCCCTGATCGGTCTTCCGCCGACCGCCGACGAGGTGACGGCCTTCGAGGCCGATCGCCGGCCCGACGCCTGGGCGCGGCAGATCGATCGCCTTCTGTCGTCGCCCCGATTCGGCGAGCACCTTGGCCGGATGTGGCTCGACGTCGCTCGCTACGCCGACACGAAGGGATACGTGTACGACCGGGAGGAGCGCTTTTTCGTCCACGCCCCCGCCTACCGCGAATGGGTCATCGACGCCTTCGACGCCGATCTGCCCTTCGACCGCTTCGTCTCGCTGCAACTCGCCGCCGACCGTCTCGTGCCGCCGGACGGCGGCGATCTCGCCGCGCTCGGTTTCCTCACCACCGGTCGGCGTTTCCTCGGCGTCACACCCGACATCATCGACGACCGCATCGACGTCGTCACACGCGGGCTGCTCGGCCTCACCGTTTCCTGCGCGCGTTGCCACGATCACAAGTACGACCCGGTGCCGACGGCCGACTACTACGCGCTGTACGGGGTGTTCGCGAGCAGCGTCGACCGCCTCGTGCCGCTGCCGGTCACGGACGAGCGACCCGCCCCCCCGCCGCCGTGGGCCGCCGAACTCGCGCGCCGCCGGGCGGCGCTGGCCGACGGGTCGGCGCGGCTCCGCGGCGAGGCCGCCACGCGCGCCCGGCAGCGCGTCGCCGACTACCTGTTCGCCCAGCGGCACCTCGACCGCTATCCGGAGTTGGGCTTCGATCAGATCATCGCCAGCGGTGATCTGGTGCCGGCGGTGGTCCGCCGCTGGCAAGTGTTCCTCGGCCGGCCGGAGATGGCGACCGATCCGGTGTGGGGAATGCTCGTGGCACTCCTGCCGCTGGCCGACGACCGCTTCGCCGCCGAGGCGCCGGGGGTGATCGCCGCCGTGGGCGCTTCTTCGCCACCCAATCCGCTGGTGGCCGCCGCGTTCGCCACGCCACCGCACGACGGCCGCGACCTGGTGGAGCGATACGGGCGCCTGTTCGCCGCGGTGGAAGCGCGGCACGCCGCGGCGGTGGCGGCGGCACAGCGCGCGGGGCAGCCACCCCCGGCCGGTCTCGACGACCCGGCGGCGGAGGCACTCCGCGCCGCGCTCGTCGCTCCCACGGCGCCGTGCGCCGTGCCCGATGAACCGATCGCCGCCATCGAGAACCTGCTCCCGAGCGACTCCGTCAACGAGTTGTGGAAACTGTCGAACGAGATCGATCGCTGGCTGCTGGCGGCACCGGGCATGCAGCGGCACGCGCTGGCCGTCTTCGATCGACCGGTGCCGACCGACGCCCCGCTGTTGCGGCGCGGCAATCCCGCCCTCAAGGGGCCGCCGGTGCCGCGGCGGTCTCCCACGCTGCTCGCCGGAGCCGAAGCCGCGCCGTTTCGCGACGGCAGCGGCCGCCTCGAGTTGGCCGCCGCGATCATCGATGCCGACAACCCCCTCACCGCGCGGGTGTGGGCCAACCGGCTGTGGACGCATCTTTTCGGGACCGGCTTGGTCGATACGCCGAGCGATTTCGGCACGCGTGCGGCCGAGCCCTCGCATCCGGAACTGCTCGACTGGCTGGCCGAGGCACTCGTCCACGACGGCTGGAGCACGAAGCGGCTGCTGCGCCGGATGCTGCTCTCGGAAACCTTCCGGCAGGCGAGCACGGCCGAGGGGCACGGCGTTGCGGCGGCGCTCGACCCGGCCGCCCGCCTGCTGTGGCGGATGCGTCCCCGGCGGCTCACCGTCGAGCAGTTCCGTGACACGTGGCTCGCCCTGTCCGGCGAGTTGGCCCACGGGGACGACCAGGGTCGGCTCGTCGAGCCGTTCGCCACCGCCGGGCCTTATCCGCGCACGGTCCGCTGCCTCGTCGATCGCCAGTATCTCGCCGCGCCGCTCCGCCTGTTCGACATGGCCAACCCCGACCTCCACAGCCCCGCGCGACCGGAGACCACGGTGCCACAGCAGGCGTTGTTCGCCCTCAACCATCCGTTCGTCGCCGCCCGCGCCCGGGCGCTGGCCGCGCGCGTGTTCTGCACCGACGGTCCGCCGCAGGAGGCGCTCGACGCGGTGTGGCGACTCGTGCTCCAACGCCCGCCGTCGGTGGAGGAGCGGCGCGCCGCCGACGGCTTCCTCGAGGCGGCCCGGCGGGCCGGCTGGCACGAAGGACAGCTGTCTCCCGCCGAGCAACTCGTGCAGGCGCTCCTGGTGTCCAACGAGGTCATGTTCATCGAGTGACCCTGTCCCGCGACGAGTGCCACGTCCCATGAACACACCGCTTTCCTGGTCGCGTCGCGATCTCCTCGCCCGCAGCGCCACCGGGTTGGGCATGGTGGGCCTGGCCGGTCTGCTCGCCGACGCCGGGGAGACCGCGCCCGCGGCGATCGATCCGGCCGCGGTCCGCGCACCGCATCACACCCCCCGCGCCACGCGGCTGGTCCACGTGTTCCTCAATGGCGGTCCGTCGCATGTCGACACCCTCGATCCCAAGCCCGCGCTGTCCCGCTACGCCGGGCAACCCCTCCCCCTCGCGCTGACGACCGAGCGCAAGACCGGCGTGGCACTGCCGTCGCCGTTCGCGTTCGCCCGTCACGGTGAGAGCGGGCTCGAGTTCAGTGAGCTGCTCGCGCGGACGGCGCGCCACGCCGACCGGATCGCCGTGATCCGCTCGATGTACGCGCACGTACCCAACCACGAGCCGTCGCTGATGCTGATGAACTGCGGCGACTCGGTGCAGCCGAGGCCGAGCGTCGGGTCGTGGCTGCTGTACGGCCTGGGGAGCGAGAACCGCGACCTCCCCGGCTTCATCGCCATGTGTCCCGGGGGGCTGCCGGTGAAAGGCCCGGACAACTGGCAGGCGGGCTTCCTCCCCGGTTCGCTCCAGGGGACCGCCGTCGATTCACGCCACGCGCCGGTGGAAAAGCTGATCGAGAACATCCGCAGCCCGCATGCCGACGCGGCGATGCAGCGGCGCCAACTCGATCTGCTCCGCGGCCTCGAGGCGTCGCACCGCATCTCCGACCCGCGGCTCGAGGCACGGCTCGCGTCGTTCGAGCTGGCCTTCCGCATGCAGACCGCGGCGGCCGAGGCGTTCGACCTCGCCGGCGAGACGCGCGAGACCCGCGAACTCTACGGCGACACCGTCCACGGCCGGCAGTTGCTCGTCGCCCGGCGCCTCGTCGAACGCGGGGTGCGGACCGTGCAGGTGTGGCACGGGGCCGGGCAGCCGTGGGACAACCACGAGCAGATCGGGCCCAACCTCCGCCGGCTGTGCGGCGAACTCGACGGACCGTTGGCGGCGTTCCTCACCGACCTCTGCCGCCGCGGCCTTCTCGACGAGACACTGGTGCTCGTCGGCGGCGAGTTCGGCCGCACGCCGTCGGTGGAACTGGGCGGCGACGGCGCCGCCAAGGCGGGCCGCGACCACAACCACTACGGATTCTCCGTCTTCCTCGCCGGCGGCGGCATCCGCGGCGGCACCGTCCACGGGGCCACAGACGACTTCGGCTTCCGCGCCGCGGTCGATCCGGTGAGCGTCCACGACCTCCACGCGACGATCCTCCACCTGATGGGGCTCGACCACAAGCGGCTCACGTACCGCTACGCGGGGCGCGACTTCCGCCTCACCGACGTCCATGGCCGCGTCCTCGACACGATCGTGGCGTGAGTCCGCGGCGCCCGCCCCGGGCCCGCTTGACCGTCGCCCGCGCCGCGCGTAGGGTTCTGCCGAATCCCGCCGGCACGACTCCGGCGGCACATCATGGGCGGGCTGCCCGGCCTCCACCTGAAAGGCTCGGGCTGCCATGACCCGCTCGTCGTTCGCGCGCGCTGTCCGCTCCACGGTTCCCGCAACCCGCCTCCGCGGCCGCCGGCGCGGAAGCCGACCGACCGCGGCCCCTCGGGTGGCCGGCCGGACCGTTCTCGGTGGCGAACGGCTCGAGGGCAGGGCCGTTCTCGCGACGTTCGCCTACGACGCCTTGGCGGAGGTCGTCTCGGTCGGACTCGCCGACGGCGAGACCCTCACCAGTTCGTCGCAGGGTGGCGGCAACTACGTGCTGTCGCTCGGCGGCGGAGCGACGTTCTCCGGCAGCGACATCGCGGGTCGTCTCGTCGGCAACGGCCTGCCGACGCTCACGATCGACGGCGACCTGACGTTGGTGCGGGTGGCGATGAACGGCGTCGGGACCGATGCCAACGTCGGGTTCGGCGCCTCGACGGGTGTCTACGTCGACGATTTCACGATCGCGCTGGGGACGGCGGCCGGCGACGTGACGATCTCGTCGCCGACCACCTTCAACGGCACCGCCGGGCTGGCGGTCACCTCGGCCCGTTCGATCGCCGTGCTCGCCAACCTCGCCTCCGGCACGGGCGACATCCTTCTCGACGCCGACGACGGCATCCAGCACGGGGGGACGTTTCCGGGAGTCGTCGTCGAGGCGGCGAGCGTGACGACCGCGGGGGGCGACATCGTCATCGCCGGGCGCGGCGGTGACGGGGAGGGCTTCTTCGGGCTGCAGATCGGCGTCTCGATCGTCTCGGCGGGCCTGGTCCGCGCCGGCGACAACGGGGCGATCCACGGCACGGTGACGATCGACGGCGTCGGCGGAGACGCCAGCGGCGACGGTCCGTTCAGCCACGGGATCTACGTCGATGCCACCTCCGCCGTGCGCACCACCGGAGGATTCCTCGCCCTGACCGGCACCGGGGGCGCCCGCGACGGACGCAACGACGGCGTGCTCCTCGAGGGCACGGTGGCCACGCTCACCGGGGCCGGACCGGGAGACTCCGGCGCGATCACGATCGTCGGCAACGGCGGTGGCAGCCCCGGTAGCGAGATCAACCGCGGCGTCGTCCTCTCCCCGACGGCCGGCGTGACGAGCGTCGCCGGGGCGATCTCGATCACGGGCGACGGTGGTCCGGGAACCGGCACCCCCACGTCGAGCCCCGGTCTGCTCTTCGACGCGGCGACGCTCACCAGCGCCACCGGCGACATCACGCTCACCGCCGACGACTTCGCCGTCGGGATCGGCGGTGGCGCCCTGTCCACGAGCGCCACCGTCACCGTCCGCAACCTGCTCGCCGGACAGATCCTGCCGATCACCGCGGCCAGCGTGCCGATGCTCCAGGCGATCGGCGCGTCGCGGATCGTCGTGGGCCGCAGCGACCCGGGCCTACTCCCGGTGATCACGCAGGACGGGGCCGCGAGCCTGGCACTGACCGGGACCGCGCTGGAGATGCGCGGCGCCGACATCCAGCTGCGCGCCGCCATCACCACGTCGGGTGCCCCCCAGACCTACGCCGGACCGGTGCGGCTCGGCGTGCCCCCGGACGCCGGCGACGTCACGCTGACCGGCACCATGATCACGCTCGGCGGCACCGTCACCGGCAACGATGCGGCGCTGGCGATCGTCGGGAACGCGATCGTGCAGGACACGATCGCGGGGCTGCGCACGGTCGCAGTCAGCGGCGCGACGAGCCTCGGCGCCGACGTCGGCTCGTCGGGTGGTCAAACCTACGGCGGTCCCGTCACCCTGACGCGCTCGGTCCGCCTCGACACCGGCACCGGCACCGGCGACGTCACCTTCGCCTCGACGCTCGACGGTCCGTTCAACGTCACGATCGCGGCCGGAGCCGGCACGGTGCTCCTCGACGGGATCGTCGGCGGCGGGCAGCGGCTCGGCGCGATCGTCTTCGAGTCCGCGGGGGCCGTGAACGCGCCGCGGAGCGTGTCGATCGACGGCACCATCGCCGGCGCGGGCCCGCGCGGGATCGACGTGGCCGCAGGGATCAACCAGGTGTCGCTCGCCGGCGGCGGCACGATCACCGGCAGCGCCATGCAGGGCATCCGCTTCTCCGGGTCGTCGACCGGCTCGCTCGTCCACGGCTTCACGATCACCGGTGCGGGGATCTCCGGCATCAAGTTCTCCCCCGGCGACTACACCGGCACCGCCGTGATCGGCAACGCGATCGACGGCGCCGGCCATGCCACGTACGGCATTCGGCTG
>JBJSXB010000009.1:0-4218 GCA_046086245.1 Planctomycetaceae bacterium
AGCATGCGGCGGGCACGCTTTGCGAACAGATCGGTTCGCGACCGTGGATCGGGGGCGACGATCTCGATCGAGCGTCCGAGCAGCCCGCCGCCGGCGTTGATCTGTTCCAGCGCGTGGATTTGAGCGTCACGGACGGGCGTGGCACTGATCGCGATCGGACCGGTTTGTGAATGGAGCAGCGCGACCGTCAGCGGCCGGGCCGAAGATGAATTCGGCATCGAACATCCGGCGAACAGCAGCGGTACGGCGCGCCGGGCCGCGGTGAGCAGGGCTGCGGACCCGCGCGCGAGCGCCGTGCGACGAGTGGGCATGGCGACAGTCCGGAGCATCGGTGGGTCAGTCCTCCACCATGTGGACGAAGAGGGTCTCGAAGACCTGCGGCGAGATGCTCACCTCGCCACGGAAGGGATTGTCCATCGCGGCGATGAGGAAGATCATCGTGCCCAGGTAGGCGGCGAGCAGGCCGCCGAGGAGCAGATGGGTGATGAACTTCATGTCGAACAACCACACCATCGCGATCGTGATCAGCGCCCCGAGGATCACCACGTACCACATCACCGTCGGGATGCTCGACGTCACGGCGAACAGCCGCATGCGCCGCGCCTCGAGAAAGGTGTTGAATTGCCGCAGTGCCTCGGCGTGGAGGATCTCCTCCGCCGGGGTCTGCGGCTGGAAGGCGAGCAGGTACTCCTCGAACGCCTGGGCGCGGATCGTGCCCTCGACCGGCACGATCCCGCGGCGCTGCAACGGCCAGGCGTACTTGATCACGTAGCGCGTGTAGTCGCGCAAGAGCCAGCGGAGGTTCTGCCCGTGGGGCGCCGGGTACTGCCCGACGTCCTCGTAGAGCGCCGACAGTGCCGCCGCCTCGTGGGTGACGTTGGCCTCGGCCTGCGAGAAGTTCTGGTAAGCGGTGACGGCGATGAGGCCGAGAAGGAGCCCGTAGAACACGCAAAAGCAGGAGAGCACGTAGCCGACGACGTCGTTGCACGCCGCGGTGTGCTTGACGAACTGCCGGAGTACCGGACGGACGACGATCGCGCCGGCCCAATAGATGCCCACGAACAGGGCGATCATCCCCGCGGCGAGCACGGGGGAGGGGATGTCGTAGATCCAGAAGAACATCGCGGTCCGACGGTGAGGGCGGCGACCCGGTGCGGTTCAGCCGCAACGGCCAATCCGTCCCGGTTGGAAGCGATGGTACCAACGGGCCAGGGTCACTTCACCTCTTCGCCGTCGAGTGCATAAATCGCCAAATGACCCCCACCGGGACCGCGTAACTCCTCGACGCGGAACACCCCCGTGACCGCCACCGGGCGGATGGAAAAGTTGGCCGAAAGCCCCGGTTTCATCCGTACCACGACGCAGTCGTGGAGGGCGGCTCCGGGGCCGAAACAGCACTCCATGTTGTCGCGCACCAGCACGAACTGGGTCAGCCCTGTCTGCTGGAAGCTGGGGAGGATGTAGCCGCGGATCCGCACCCGGCAACGCTCGAGTTCGCGCACCCGCGGCGTGAGGGCGTCGGGAGTGAAGGGGGCTCCCTTGGCGAGGTCGAGTTTGACATCGTCGAAGGAGATGTCCTGGACAGCCGACGATGGCTCGCGCTCGCGGGGGGCGGGGGACGTGGCGGCGGTGGGAGGCGTGGCGGCGGCGGAATTCGTGGCTGGCGGTCGTGCCGGGGTCGACGCAGCGGCGGACGCGTTCGCCGGCATCGATGGCGCGCCGGTGCCGCCACATCCACCCGCAGGGATCAGTACCGCGGCCAGCACCGTCGCCCCGCGGGTGAGGGCGCGAAGCGCCACCTCGGCAGGGTGCCAGACCGCCCCGCGTCGCGTGCCTATCAGGCTGTGGACACACAGCCTGATCGATCGCACGGACGCGATCGCGGCAGTGCAACTGCCGCAAAAACCGGAGGGTTTTTTGCCTGGAAAAAGTCCCGGACGACTTTTTCCATGGCCTGTTACCGGTCGGCGTGGTGCCATGGGGGATGTCAGCGCAGCGTGGCGTTCTCGAGGTGGTAGAACACGCCCCCCTCGAGCGCCGACGTGCCTGTGGGGCGGACGGAAAACCGTCCCGCGATCTTGCACAGCCGTGGGGTGAACGAAATCCCGACCGGATCGGCCAGCTGCACGAGCACCCGATCGGTGATCTTCGGATTACCCCCGAAGCAGCAGTCGCCTTGGTCGCGTACGAGGACGAACTGCACGATGCCGCGCTCCTGTTTGCCGGGATACATGTATCCCTTGAGGAGCACGTCGTGGCCGTCGATCGCGCGGGCCGCATCGGGGATCGCGTGGGGAGGATCGCCGGGCAGTGGCTGCAGCATCGAGTAATCGATCCGTTCGAACCCCTCCGGCAGTTCCGCGGCGTAGACACGGGCCTGCCACACGACAGCCGCCACGAGCATCGCCGCCGACACGAGCGTCGCACCGATCGCCAGCGGGCCGCCGGTGAGGTCGCGAGGCCGCGCCGCGATCGCCCGCCAGCCGATCATGCCGGCCACCGAGCCCACCAACGGAACGAGCGCGAGCCAGGGATGCAGAAAGGCGAGCGGCGACAGCAGCGCGAGGATCACCGCCGGAATCACCGTCGCGTGCAGCGCGCGGTAGCGGTCGGCGTCGGAGGCATCCCCGCCGCGCGGCTCGACCGGAGCGAGGTCGTCGAACAGACCTGTGGCCATCGGAGCGATGTGAGGGGTTGAAAGGTGGCAAACCGGGGGGGTCAATCCCGACCCGCGGCCCGGAGGGCGGAGCGGAGGATCGCCGCCACGAGGATCGCAAGGCCGGCCAGCGCCATCAGGCGGGGAGCCCAACGTGCCGGTCCCTCGCCGGGAGAGGATGGCGCGGTCCTGGATGGCGCGGTGCTGGACGGCGCCGTGGCGGACGGATCGTACGCGGCACGCCCGTCGGTGGCGTCGTCGTCGGCGAGCACGGGGGCGATCCGTGCCGCCAGAAGGGAATCATCGGTCGCGGGGGCGCCACGCGGGGCGGGAGTGGAGGCCCCGGTCGGATCACCGGGGTCGCCGTCGACGCCGGCCGACGGGGCGGTGGTGGGCGCGGCGAGCACTCCCGCAAAACCGGCCAGCGTCGCCGCGCGCTTCACGGCACCGGGATCGATGGCCGCGAGCCGCTCGACGGCGGCCGCTGCTTCGGGCAACGGGCACGCCTTGAGGTAGTTGATCACCGGCTCCCGTACGAAGAGGTTGTCGGCATTGGCGGTCACGAACAGGTCTTCGAGCCGGCCGATCACCGACCAATCCTGCCACCGGGCCAGGTCGGCGATCACCAGATCGGCGAGCTTCGGTTGGTCGAGCAATTTCCGCAGCGAGGCCAGCACACGTTCCCGCGGCACGTGCGGCGACTCCTCGCCGAGGAACCGCAGCGCCATCACCGCGGCATAGGTCTCGGTGAAGGGAATGTCGCGCCCGTCGGCCGGAAGGAAGAGGCGGTCGACGAGGTCGAGCCCCTCGGGACCCTTCAGGGTGACGTAGCAGGCGATCAGGGCGTCGAGCCCGGAGCGGACCTCCGTCTTGTCGCCGCGGTAGTCGTCCCCCTCGAGGATCCGCGCGATCCGGGCGGCGTCGTCCGGTGTGCCGCACACGCCGAGCATCGTGGCATAGAGGCGACGGCGGTTGGCGGCCACCTTGGGATTCTCGATCCAGCCGAGCAGTTTGTCCCGACTCATCCGGCTCTCGAGACCGCGGACGTCGTCGTACGGGGCGACGGCGAACTCGTCGTAGGCGTCCCGCGCCAACACCTCGTCGGCATCCTCGAGATACTCCTGGAAGAAAGCGAGCCGGTCCGGGCCCTTCTCCGGGAGCGTGGCGAGCCGCTTGATGTAATCCACGGCCCGTTCGCTGACGGCGATCGGCGTCGACCAGACGAGTTTCGGCGGTTCGACGGCCATCAACATGTGGAGGCTGCCGACAGGCCGGCGATCGAGCATGATCGTCTCGATCGGCACGCCGTCGAGACCCCCGTGGCCCGCCTCGTCGATGAGGTCTGCCCCCTTGAGTACCTCGACGACCGCGAACCGTCCCTTAGGCAGCGGTCCATCGGCGCGAAGGCCGATCGATCCTTCACTTGGCGGCTCGACGAGCCGCGCGATCACCGCCGCCTGACTCTGGGCGATTTCCTGCGCGAACGTGAGGGAGACGGCACTGCAAAACGGACAGCCCCGGGCCACGTCCGGCAGGACGGCGAGGAGGGCCGCGGCGCAGAC
>JBJSXB010000010.1:0-3470 GCA_046086245.1 Planctomycetaceae bacterium
GCGCTATGGCATCGCGCGGCGACCCACCTACACTCAAGGGGGCCGGCGACGGAACAACAGCGTGGGGGATCGGCAGACGCCCGAGCGCCGATCCGATCGCCCCCGACGCAGCCAGCGGCACGCCTCCACGACAAGTCGCCACCATGCACGTCGAACGACTGAAGTACGTGATCTGGGCCGCCGACATGGATCGCTGCGTGCGGTTCTGGTGCGAAACCTTCGCCGGGCGGCTCCTCAAGCGCAATCCGGTGATCGCCGAGGTGGAGATCGCCGGCGGCGTGATCGGCATCCATTCCGGCGGCGAGGGGAAGCGCACCTGGACGGGTATCAGCCTGCAGGTCGCCGACGTGATCGCCGGCGCCGCCGCGGTGCAGGCCGGCGGTGGCACGCTCGATCGGCAACCGGAGCCGGAAAACGGAGAGCCTCCCCACCTGGCGATGTGCCGCGACCCGGACGGCAACGAGTTCATGCTCACCAGGCGGCGCTCGTGACCCGCAGCGCTCTTCCCCCTTCACGGGGCGATCGCCCCGGTGCCCTGGCGACGGCGGGTGGGGCGTGGTGGCTCGACCCCCGCGCCCGACCACTGGTCCGCGCCGGCCTGGTCCTGCTGGCGTCGGGACTGCTCCACCTGCCGGTGTGGGCCATCCGTGGCGGTGGCTGGGAAGGGCCGCTGGCATGGCGGAAGCCGATCCTGTTCGGCATCTCCGCCGGGCTCACCACGCTGTCGCTGGGGTGGATCTTCGCCGCGCTGCCGTGGCACCGCCGCGACAACACCGTGGCGATGCTCACCGCGTGGGCGATCGTGCTCGAAGTGGCGCTCATCGACCTGCAGACGTGGCGGGGCGTCGCCAGCCATTTCAATCGCGCGACTCCCTTCGACTCCGCTCTCTACGACGCGATGGGCGCCTTGATCCTCGCCGTCACCGCCACCGCCGTGCTGCTCACGGTGCGCTGCTTCCGCGCGCCTGTGGCGTGGCCCGCCGACATGCGTCTCGCCGCCCGCGCGGGGCTCGTCTGCCTGTTGGTGTCGGCCGGCATCGGCGTCTGGTCGACCGTGTACGGCGACACGCGCGTGGCCGCCGGCCTCGCCCCGGAGATCTACGGCCGGGCCGGGGTGACGAAGTTTCCGCACGGCGCCGTGATCCACGCGCTGCAGTGGCTCCCGGCGGTCGCCTGGCTGGCGCGCAGGGCTGGGCAGCCCACCGCCACGCGCTTCCGGCTGGTGGCGCTGGCGACAGGCGGCACCGCCTGCCTGGGAGGCTACAGCCTGGCGCAGATGCTGCTCGGCCGCGGCCGCCTCGACGCCACGCCGGCCACGGCCGTGGTCCTCGGCGCCGGCGTCGCCGCGCTCGCCTGGCCACTGCTGGCCATTCTCCGCACCGCGCTCACCCGAGGCGGACGGGGCAACGCTCCGGCGTGAGCGACCACCCGGCGCCGCCCGGACCGGCGTTCAGAACTCGCGGAAGTGGCGGTCGTCGCTGTCGCCGCCGCGCGGGGCGTCGTCGGGCATGACGATCCGCGCTTCGGCGCGGTGCGGCGCCTCGCGACGCGGCGTACCCGGCTCTGGCGGCGGACCGCGCCGGGATGGACGGCGCGGCAGGGTCGCCGGCGCCGCCCCCTCGTCGGCCGTCGTCGACGCGATCAACGAACGCAGGTGCTCGACGTTGTCCTGCAGCAGCAGCGCCTGGCTGGCGAGCTCCTCCGCCGCGCCGGAGGTCTGTTCGGCACTCGCGGCGTTGCCCTGCGTGACCCGGTCCATCTGCACCATCGCGGTGCCGACCTGCTTGATGCCCAGGGCCTGCTCGTGGGCCGCCGCGGCGATCTCGGCGACGAGCGTATCGGCCTCCGACACCTTGGCGACGATCGCCGCGAGCGACTCACCGACCCGGCCGCAGCTGGTGGCGCCGCGCTGCGTGCTGGCGATCGCCGCCTCGATCCGCAGCGCCGTCTCCTTGGCGGCGGTGGCGCTGCGCTGCGCCAGCGAGCGCACCTCGTCGGCCACGACGGCGAACCCCGCACCCGCCTCCCCGGCCCGCGCCGCCTCGACGGCGGCGTTGAGCGCGAGGATGTTGGTCTGGAACGCGATCTCGTCGATGTTCTTGACGATCTTGGCGACGTCGAGGCCGGACGACTCGATCGACTGCATCGCCACGTCCATCTCCGCCATCGTCACCTTCCCGGCGGTGGCCGCGGCCCGCGCCTGCGCGGCGAACTCCTTCGCCTTGGCGGCGTTGTCGGCCGTGGTCCGGATCATCGCCGAGATCTCTTCCAGCGCGGCGCTCGTCTCGGCGACGCTCGCCCCCTGTTCGCTGCACCCCGTGGCGAGCGCCCGGCTGGCGGCGGTCAGTTGGCCGGAACTGGCGGCGGTGTGATCGGCCCCATCCTGGATCGACGCCGAGATCGCGGCCAGCGATGCGTTCGTCTTGGCGATACCGGCGGCGATCACCGCGTTGATCGAGTCGAGCGCCGCTCGGGTGGTGCGGACCGTGGCCCAGCCGATCAGGCCGCCGATCAGCAGGGCCCCGAGCAGCGCCGGGATGATCGTCGCGAGGCTGCGTCCGACCGCGGCCCGCGCCGTCGCCGTCTCGCGCTCGGCGAGGCCGATGTTGTATTCGATGTCCTTGTTGAAGGCGGCTACGGTGCGGTCGAGGAGGGGATCGATCTCGGTTTGCAGGCGGGCGAGGGCCTCCTCGCGTTTTCCGGACCGCGCCAGCGCCACCGTGCGTTCCACCGCGGCGAGGAACTCGCTCCGCGACTCCTTGGCCACGTCGAACAGGCGGCCATCCTCCGGATCGGAGATCAGCCGGGTGTAGTCCGCGGTCAGGTCGTTGCCGATCAGCGTCGCCTTGCGGAATGCGCCTTCTTCGGCGGTGGCATCCTCGTCGCTTCCCACCGCGATGATCAGACTCCGCGCGTGCCGCGTGGCGGTGGCGTTGGCCTGGATGATCTTGTTGAGGAGGACCACCGACGGCACCGAGTTGCCGGCGAGCGTGGTGACGCTGCGGCTGATCGTGATGATCTGCCACAGCGCCCAGAGGCCGAGGAGCGTCGCCAGGGTGACGACCGCGGCGAATCCATTGGCGATCCGACGCGGCGCGGTGCGGGTGTCCATCGGCTGCGGTTCCAGCGGGGGGCGAAGCGGGGAGTCTCGGCGCCGGTCGGAGCAGCGGCGTCGGGAGTCGTCCCGGCGGTACCGCCCGGCCCGGCCCCAGGCCAAGGCTACGTCGCTCCGGGAAGCGGTTCAAAAACATCGCCGGCGGTCGCACGGCCGGCCGGCTGCGAGCCGCACGACCCGCACAAACGGCACGACCTGCCTCGGCACGCGGCCCGAAGGCCCGGTCTTCAGCGCGGCAAGTCGTCGGCGGCGGCCGTCGCGGCGGCGGGAGCGGCCAGCGGCAGGCGGTAGCAGGCCGCCTCGACGGAGTTGCGGACCAGCAGTCGATCGCCGGCGAGCGTGAGCGTGTTCCAGG
>JBJSXB010000011.1:0-4866 GCA_046086245.1 Planctomycetaceae bacterium
CTGCTGGGCCGCGGAGGCTTCGGCGAGGTGTGGCGCGCCGAGGCGCCGGGGGGCATGGGGGTGGCGATCAAGATCCTCGCCAATCTCGGCAGGCGCGAAGGAGGACGCGAGTTCCGTGCGCTCCAGACCATCCGCAACATCCGCCACGCCCACATCGTGCCGCTGTTCGGCGTCTGGCTGAAGACACGCGACGGCCACGTCCTCGACGGCGGCGAGGTGGCGGAGGCGGAACGTCGGATCCTCGCGGTGCCGACAGCGGCCGCGCCGGTGGCCGACGCGCCGGCGGCCGACGGGCTCGAGTCACTGGAGTTGATCGTGGCGATGGGGCTCGGCGATCAGACCCTCTTCGACCGGCTCAAGGAAGCGCGGCGCGCCGGCCACGACGGGCTCCCCGCCGCCGACATCATCCAGTGGATGCAGCAGGCGGCCCTGGCCCTCGACCACTTCAACAGTCGCTCGCGCAGCGGCGGGGAGAATCTCACCGCTGTGCAGCACTGCGACATCAAGCCGCAGAACATCCTCCTGGTCGGCGATGCCGTGCAGGTCTGCGATTTCGGCCTCGCCCGGGCACAGGGGGAGGTGCGCGCGACCTCCAACACCATGGCCAGCCTCGCCTACGCCGCGCCCGAGATGGTCTCTCCGCCCTACGATCCGTCGCCGACGACCGACCAGTACTCACTCGCCCTCACCTACGTGGAGCTGCGCACCGGCCGGCTCCCCTACGCCGAGTTGAGTCCGGTCGCGATCATGCGCGCGAAGATCGACGGCGGGCTCGATCTCTCGATGCTGCCCGACGCGGAAGCGGCGGTCCTCGGCCGCGCCCTGGCGATCGACGCGACGAAGCGATTCCAAACCTGCGGTGAGTTCGTCCGCGCGCTCAAGGCGAGCGCGCCGGCGGCCTTCGATACCGCCCGCATCACCGCGGTCGCCACCGCCGAGTCGGAGCGGTCGCGGGCCCCGACCGAACCCCTGACGGGCTCGATCACCCGCGGCGACGCGCTCCCGGCCACCGGCTCGACGGCGGGGGGCGCCGGGGGCGTGCCGCGCGGCAGCCCCCGACTCGCGGCCGCGGCGGCGGCCTGCGCGCTGGTGGCCGCGGCGCTGGCGGGGTGGTGGCGAGGCGGCGACCCACCGTCCTCGGCCCCGCTGCCGGCAGTGCCGGCCGGCGGCAGCGAGACGATCGGCCCCGCGGCCCATCCCGCCGTGCCGGCCGCGACGCCGACGCCATTGGAGCGGGCCGAGGCGGCCGAACGCTCGGGCGACCTGCCCGCGGCGGCCGCGCTCTACGCGCGCGAACTGGCCGACCAACCGCGTCGTCTCGCGACCGTGCTCTGGGATCTCCAGACCCGCGCGCTCGACGGTGGCCGGGCCGCCGAGGCGGCCACGATCCTCGCCGGGCTGGAGGAGTTGTTTCACGATCATCCCGACCTCGAACTGCGTGGCGACGGCGCCGTGGTGGCCCGCTGGGACGTGGTCAATACGCTCGCCTGGCTCAAGGCGACCGCGGCGGAGGCCGATGCCGCATCCGTGGCCGACGCGCGGCGGTTGGCCGGTGAAGCGGTCGTCCTCGCCGGCGCCGACCGGTCGAAGCGGGCCCAGGCGCTCGACACCCTCGCCGCCGCCGCCGCCGCCGCGGGCGCTTGGGAGGAGGCGCTGCAACGCAGCGACGAGGCGATCGATCTCGCCGACGAACCGACGCTCCGCGCCGAGTTCGTCACACGGCGCGATCGCTACGTGCGCCGCGAGCGCTGGATCGGCCCCTGACGCATCGCCCCGGGGGATTCGCGCGAACCTCCCGCGCGACCGGTCACCCCAACCGGAGGCCGTTGCCGACGCCGAAACGGAACGTGCCGTTCACCTTGGGGAGCATGTCCGCCTGGAGCGGCGAGACCCATCCCGCCAGCGCGTCGAATTGCAGTGCGCGGACGGTATTGAATGTCTGGTTCGTCGCACCGAGCGCGGCGAAGACCCGGGCCCGCCCGCCGGCTCCGGTGCCGACCACCGTCAGCGCGAGCGCTGCGTTGAAGCCGGAACCGAGCGGGCCGACGGCGTCGCCGGGACTGAAGTAGTCGGGGCCGCCGCGCGGCGTCCATCCGGCCGTCGCGGGACGCGGCCGGGCGAATCGGCCGCCCGCACCGAGCTCGTGCGACACCAGCGCCGCGAACGCGTGCGGCGACGCGGTCGCCAGCGGCGAGGCGATCACCTCTCCACCGAGCACGCGGAAATTGCCGAGGCCGTCGCGTCCCGCCCCGATCAGCAAATCGCCACGGCCGTCGCCATCGACGTCGCCACAGGCGAGCGTGGCGCCGTGCGCGAAGACGTCGACCGGGACGAGCGCCGGCCCCGACTCGACCATCGCCGAGACGGCGAAACGCCGGCGGTCGGCGGGATTCGCCCCGCGGAACACCGTCACCTCGGTGACGCCGGCGGTCCGTCCAAGCCCGGTCGTGGTGGCGACGGCGAGGTCGTCGCCGGACGCCGACAGCAACGGACCCGCGGCGATGCCGCTGATGGTGGTGGTGTGACCGAAATCGATGACGCGCACTGGCCGCGGCGCGATCGTCGGCCGCGCTCCGACGCGCGCGACGAGCAGGTCGAGGACCACCACGCGTCCCGCCGAGGCGACGATCAATTCGCTCACGCCGAGGCCCGACCCGTCGACCGCGAGATCGCCGGCGGCCACCTGGAGGCCGCCGCGCGGCACCGCACCGAAGTAGCGCGAGACGTCGATCGACAGCGGATCCCAGCCGCCGGAGCCCAGCCCCGAGAAGATCGTGACACGTGCCAGCGCGGCACCGAAGACGGCGGCCGGCGGACGGGCGCCCGGCTCCGGTCCGACGCGCGGCGGCGCCGCGCCCGGGGCGATCACGAGATCGCGGCGGCCGTCACCGTCGAAATCGGCGGCGGCGACGCGCAAGCCACCCTGGAACCGGGTGACGAACGCGGCGCTGTAGCCGGCGGCGAGAAGTTCCTCGGCCCCGATCTCGCGACGCACCTCCCCCGTGGTGGCATCCACCAAGCGGGCCCCCGGGGCGGTGGTGGCGAGGCCGAGGGTGAGGGTCCCGTCTCCCGCCGGCAACGGGCGGTCGAGCGTGACGACCAGTTCGTCGCGCGACGGATCGTGCGTCCGCGACAGCACGCCGGCGGCGACGATCGTCGCACCCGACGACGGCACCAGCGAGAGCGTCATGCCGGTGGGAAAGAATCCCACGTGGCGCGAGGGCACCCCGGCGATGCGCACCCTGTCGGCCGCGTCGCGCACGTAGCCGTACTCGCGCGCCACGTCGGTGGAGCGACCGTCGCTGCCGACGGCGAACAGGACCGCCGGGGGGATGGCGGGCCGGGTGTCGACGACGAGAGACCGCGAACCGCCGAGATTGTCGCTTCCCGGGGGCACGCGCACCGTGTTCATCGCGTTGCCCGCGAGGTCGAGGACGCTGCCGAGCGTGTAGGACCGCACCGAGAGCCGCGGGCTGTTCTCGCCCGCACCGACCACGTAGGTGCCGGAAAGGACGGTGCCGGCGGTGGCGGCCGCCACCGTCACCGTCGCCCCGGTGTCGAGGAGCACGGCGAACATCGAGCCGGGCCGCACGGCCTCCGACGCGACCGCCTCGACGACGATCGCCGCCCCGACGCCGTACGTTCCGTCGGGAGTGGTCGAGGTGAACCGCGTGATCGTCGGTCGCCGGTTGTCGACGAGCACGCCGGCCGACGCCACGGCGGGGATCGCCGTCCCGGCGTCGTTGCCGACGTCGTCGCGGATCGAACCACCGTTGGTGTCGACGATCGTCGCCACCGTGATCCCGTCGGGATCGTTGTCGGCGGGTTGGACGACGTGCGTGAAGGTGAGCGTCGGGCTCCCCGATCCGCCCGCGTAGTAGGCACGGCGGCCGGTGGTGCCGATCGTGAGTGCCACGAACGGCACCCCCTTGACCACGACGTTCTCGCTCCATGTGACGCTGAACGTGATCACGTCGCCGGCCCGGTAGCGACCGCTCGGCACCGGACCCGCGGCGACCACGCCAGGCGGAACGGTGTCGATGCGGAGCGTGCGTTCCACACCGACCGTGTTGACGTTGCCGGCGGCGTCGGAGAACGCACCCGGGGCGACCGCGATCGTCCCCAGCCCGTCGAACCCCTCGTCGGGGATGAATGTGGCGTGGAAGCGACGGCCGTCGGGGTCGCCGCCGAAACCCGCAAGCACGCCGCCGGACACCGTGACCGCGCCGGCGGAGAAGGTGGTGCCCCTTTCGCTGATCTCGAAGGTCACCGTCGCCGTCGTCGTCGCCTTGAGCGTCGTCGGAGTGACGGCGATCGCCACGGCGGGAGGGCTGGTGTCACTCGGCCCCGCCCGGTACGGCACCTGCCAGGGTTCGCGGCCGAACGTGGCCGCGGTGCCCGAGGCGGTGGCGTCGGAGATCGCAAAATAGAGCCGGTCGGAGGCGGCGACGAGTGCCTCGGCTTCGGCGCCGGACGACTGGGGACCGATGAGGAACTCGTTCGTCGAAGCTTCGTCGCCGGCGGACTGCCACAGGGTGCGTTCACCAGCCACGCGCTCCGCCGAGAAGACGAGCGTTCCGCCGGCGACCAGCAAACCCTCGGGACGCGAGCCAGCGCTTCCCGGGGCGACGTCGCGCACCAGCGCCGTGCCGGCAACACTGCCGTCGGTGCGCCACAGTTCCGTGCCGGTCACCGCGGTGAACGCCGTGAAATACACGACCGCGACACCTCGGTCACCGGCCGGGCCGACGGTGAACCGCGCCGGAAAACTCCCCGAGGGAACCCCGCCGGACGACGACTCGTCGATGTCCTTCACCAGCGCCGTGCCGACCGCGGTGCCGTCGCTGACCCACACCTCCCGGCCAT
>JBJSXB010000012.1:0-3558 GCA_046086245.1 Planctomycetaceae bacterium
GGCTCACTCTTCCACCTTCTTGGCGACGCGGAACACCTCGTCGAACGTCGTGATGCCGCGGAGCACCTTGTTGACGCCATCCTCGAACATCACCCGCATCCCCTGGCTGCATGCCGCGCGGCGGATGTCCTGCGTGGGGGCGCCCTGGAAGGCGAGCTCGCGGATCTTGTTGCTCATCACCATCAGCTCGAAGATGCCGAGACGGCCCTTGTGTCCCGTCTTTTGGCAGTTCGCGCAGCCGCGCCCCTTCATGAACGTCGCCCCCTTGAGCTGCTCGGCGGTGATTCCCGCCGCCTCGATCTGTGTGTCGAGCGGTTGGAAGGGCTGCTTGCACTTGGCGCAATTGACCCGCACCAGACGCTGCGCGAGCACGGCGATGATGCTCGACGCCACGAGGTACGCCGGCACCCCCATGTCGATCATCCGCGTGATCGCGCTGGGGGCGTCGTTGGTATGCAGCGTGCTGAACACCAAGTGGCCGGTGAGCGACGCCTGGATGCCCATCTGGGCCGTCTCGGTGTCGCGCATCTCGCCGACGAGGATCACGTTGGGTGCCTGGCGCAGCATCGCGCGGATCACGCGGGCGAAGTCGAGCCCGATCTGGTGGCGCACCTCCACCTGGTTGATCCCGGCGAGGTAATACTCCACCGGATCCTCGGCCGTGATGATCTTCGTGTCGGGCCGGTTGAGCTCGTTGAGGGCCGCATAGAGCGTCGTGGTCTTGCCCGAGCCGGTGGGCCCGGTAACGAGGATGATGCCGTTGGGGCGACGGATGAGATTCTTGAAGTTGCGGAAGTCGTGTTCGGATAGGCCGAGCTGGCGGATGCCGACGCGGATGTTGTCCTTGTCGAGCACGCGCATCACCACCGACTGGCCATGGTTGGTGGGGAGCACGCTGACGCGGAGGTCGAAATCCTTGCCGTCGACCGTGAGCTTGATCCGGCCGTCCTGCGGGCGGCGCCGCTCGGCGATGTCGAGCTTGGAGAGGATCTTGATGCGCGAGAGGATCGCGCCGAGGAGCCGGCGCGGCGGGTTGTCGCGTTCCACGAGCCGGCCGTCGATCCGGTAGCGGATCCGCACCCGGTTCTCGAACGGCTCGATGTGGATGTCGCTGGCGCGGAGCTGCACCGCCTCGGTGATGATCAGATTCACCAGCTTCACCACCGGCGCGTCGGAGTTGTCGTCGCCGGCCACCGCCGCCGCCTGCTCGACCGCCGTCTCGGTGAAATCGATGGCGGTGTCGGTGAACTCCTGGAGCATCGAATCGGCGCTCTCGCCGTCGCTCGCCCCGTAGTGGCGGTTGATCGCCTCGACGATCTGCTCGCGCGGCGCGAGGGCCATCTCGACGTCGCGGTTGAGGATGAAGCGGAGCTTTTCCTGGGTGTCGAGGTCGGAGGGATCGCAGCCCGCCACCCGCAGCGTCGAGCCTTCGACGGAGAGCGGGAAGATGGTGTTCTCGCGGGCCACGCTCTCCGGCAAAAGCTCGATCGTCTCCTGCGGCACGGTGGTCCCGGAGAGATCGACGTATTTCAGCCGGTAGGCCTTGGCGAGGGCCCGCATCACCTTGTCGCCCGGTGCGTACCCGAGGCGCACCACCTCTTCGTGCATCTTCTTGCCGGACGATCCGGCGATCCGCGTCACCTCGGCGAGCTGCTCGGCGCTGACGAGGCCCTCGGAGACCAGAAGCGATGCGAAGGCGTCGGAGATGGCCATGTGATGGAGGTTCGCGGGAAGCGTGGCGGGTCAGAGGCGAGATCGGCTCATTCGAGGAACGTGTCGGCGTGTTCGTACCCCGGCGCGCACGTGCAGAGAAACACCAACTCGCCCGCCCCGGTGTTGAGGATCGTATGGCGGACCCCCGGCGGGATGGCAATCGCGTCGCCGGGGGCGACCGGGCGACGCTCGTTGCCGAGCGTCATCAGCGCCTCGCCCGAGAGGATGTAGTAAATCTCCTCGGCGACGGCGTGGTGGTGCGGGGTTGTCGCCTGACCCGGCCCGAGACGGGCCTCGGCGAGGCTCTGGTTGCGGATCGCCGGGTCGCGGTGGGAGAGCAGCTCGCGGATCGTCGAGCCGTCGGCCGTCGTGAACGGAGTCGCCTCGGTCCGATTCCGCACGAACATCCGCGTTCCTCTCCGCTCCCCGCCCCTGATCGAACCCCCGCTAACGATACCAGACGACCGACGGCCGCTGCATCGTGGCAGCCGGCCGTTCCCGCCGCATTCGGCCGTGGCGAGCTCAGCCGCGATCCCTCCACAGGTGGAGTACCGCCGGCGCCAGCGTCCGCGTGGTCCACCTCCCCTCCCCGGCCGGCTGTGGCAGCGACGCCGACGGGAACACCGTGTCGGCCTCGACCGCCAGGCAACTGCCCGGGGGGGCGTTGGCCTGCAGCAGCGCGATCAACGCGATCACGTCGTCGGCCCGGCTGCGGAACATCTCCCACGGAGGGGAGATGAACACCGTCCACGGAGCCTCCGCCGGCAGCGGCGGCGGCTGCCGGACCCACACCAACACGTCGCCGGCCCGCACCTCCACGCGGTCGGCCACGCCGAGATCGAGGGCGCTGCGGCGCAAGCGTTCGGCGGTGGGGAAATGGCGCTCGGCGAGGATGGCGCGCGCGGCGCCGCGGCTCACCGCCTCGAACCCCAACGCCCCGCTGCCGGCGAAACAATCGATCGCCACGCTCCCGACCACCGACGTGCCGAGCAGATCGAAGAGCGTCTCGCGGACCCGATCCTTCATCGGACGCGTGCGCGGATCGGGCTGGAAGGCGAGCCGGCGGCCGCGGAGGCGGCCGCCGATGATCCGCGGCGCGCTGGCCGCTTCCGCCTCGTCGCCGCCGCCGTGCGGCCGTGGCCGACCGCTCCGCGGCCGCGCCGCCTCGTCCGGTGCGGGCCGCGCGGCCGGTTTTCCGCGGCGGCCACGGGGGGCGTCGGGGCGGTCGCGCCGCGGCATGACTGTCGTTCCGGAGGGATGAGTGA
Organism: Planctomycetaceae bacterium; assembly: GCA_046086245.1. Classification (GTDB taxonomy): domain Bacteria; phylum Planctomycetota; class Planctomycetia; order Pirellulales; family UBA1268; genus F1-20-MAGs016. The sequence goes on from JBJSXB010000012.1 coordinate 2,979, forward strand.
TCGTGGTATCGTAGCCCACCGGCGTTGGAAACCGGCCAGGGACGGCGGACCCCCTCGGGAGACGATCGGATGCTGCGGCTACAGGGATCGTGGTCGATCGTGACGCTCGCTGCGGCCTTCGCCGCCGGCGCGTTGCCGCCCGGCGCGACCCACGCGCAGACCACCGAGGCGTCGGCGATCCGGGCACCGGCCGATCGCGAGACCGCGCTGGCCGAATTCGACGCCGCCCGCAAGGAGATGAAGCGGCTTGTCACCGAGTTGCAGTTGCTCGGCGGCGAGTACCAGAAGGAGACCGACAAGTCCAAGCAGGACGCCCTCGAGGAGCGGTTCAACGCCCTCAAGCCACAGGCCGAGGTGGCGAGCGACCGCCTCGAGAACGCCGCCTACGCCCTGATCCAGGTCGATCCGACGAACAAGTCGGCCCGCGAGATCTGCTCCGCCGTCGTCGCCGCCGCGTTCCAGAACGACGACCCCACCCGCGCCCTGCAGATGGCCGAGTTGCTCGACACCGCCGGGGTGATCAACACTCCCGGCGACATCGAGAAGGAAATCACCCTCGTCGCCGCGACCGCGGCGATCG
>JBJSXB010000013.1:0-7939 GCA_046086245.1 Planctomycetaceae bacterium
ATCGCGGCGGGGGCGCACTGCTGCATGATCGGCGGGCTCTTGGCCGGTGTCGCCGAGAGTCCGGGGCAGACCGTCCTGTATCAGGGCAGGACCTTCAAGTCCTATCGTGGGATGGGATCCCTCGGCGCGATGGTGCAGGGATCGAGCGAGCGGTACCGCCAGCGGTCCACGGGGCGCGGGCGTGACAAACTGGTGCCGGAAGGGGTCGAGGGACGCGTGCCTTTCAAGGGGCCGCTGAGCGTGTTCGTCTACCAGCTCGTCGGCGGCCTACGGGCCGGCATGGGCTACTGCGGCACGCGATCGATCGACGAACTCCGGCGGGATGGTCGGTTTATCCAGGTCTCCGCGGCCGCCGTCCGTGAAAGCCATCCCCATGACATCGTCATCACGCAGGAAGCTCCCAACTACTCCGTGGAGCACAAACAGGGCGACTGACCCGTCGGCGCTCGCCGTGTTCCTGCTCGCCGCGCTGCTTTGGCCCGGCGCCGCCGTCGCCGTGGTCTTCGACGCGCCTGATCCCGTCGCGGCCATCCATTTCCAGCAGCGCGAATTCCAGCAGCGCGAAACGGTGCCCCGCGACGCCGGGTCGCGCGCCGGCACGAACAGGCGGGACGACGACCGCGTCGCCCCCGGCAAACGCGCGGCGAAGGATCCCTGCGCGGAAGCCGCCGCCGCCTGCCGCGACGCCCTCGACGAGCTCAAGGACGATGGCCTGGCGTCGATCGATCTCGACATCCGCGTCCGGGGACGGGCGGGCAACGATTACCCGTGCGAGTGCCGCCTCGAGGGGCAGACGTTCCAGCAGCGGCGATTCGCCTCGACGACGATGACGTGGAAGGCCACTGGGGTCTGCCACAAGCCCCTCTATTTCGAGGATTGGAACCTGGAGCGGTACGGCCACAGCCACGGATGGCTCGCCGACCCCTTCGTCTCGGCGGCCCACTTCTTCGTGACGTTGCCGGTCCTTCCCTACAAGACGGGTGTCGAGTTGCCGTGGGAATGCGTCTACCCGCTCGGCTACTACCGCCCCGGCAGCTGCGCGCCGTGGACCTGCCCCGCCCCGCCGATCAGCCCGCGTGGTTTCGCGGTCCAGGCGGCCACGATCACCGGGGCGGTGTTCCTGCTTCCCTGACGTCCCGGCGCACGGTGATCGGCCGCACCGCGGCGACGGCTGGTCAGCGCGGCTTGCGCACGGTGGCGATGTAGGCGTAGCGTCTCGCGACCGATGCGAAGCTCACCTCCGCCCGGCCGCTGGCGCCAAGCGCCGTCAGGGCGTCGTGCACCTCCGGGCGGTAGTGCACGTGGAACAGTGCCAGCCAGCGCTTCAGTCCGGCGGCGAACCAGGCGGGCAGATCCTTCTGGTCCCAGAAATCGACGATCAAAAGCGCGCCACCGGGGCGAAGCGCGGCCAGTGCCGCGTCGATCGCGCCCGGCCAGGTGGGCACCATCGACAGGCAGTACGAGAAGAAGATCGTGTCGAAAGGATCCGTTCGGCCGAACGTGCGGCCCGGGTCGAGCTCCTCCGCCAACCCCTGCCGGAGGACGATGTCCCGACCCAACGCGCCCCCGACTCCCGCGCGGGAGATGCTGGCGGCCGCCGTGTCGAGCATTTCCTGGGAGGCGTCGAGGCCGTAGAGGCGCCCGGGGTGTGGGCGGCGTGCGAGTTGGATCAGGTTGCGAGCGGTCCCGCACCCCACCTCCAGCGTAGCGGTGTCCGGGCCGGTCGGCACGTCGGCGAGCATGCGGTCACGGCCGAGCAGATAGTAGCGCCGCGTGAAGTCGTAGACGTGCCGCGTGAGCCGGTACATCCGGTCCATCGCCGCCGCCTGATCCCCGTGCCGGACGTCGTCGGTGGGCGCGGCTGGACGGCTCATGACCTCCCCGCGGCGGCGGGCGCCTTCTCGTACAGATGGAACATGCCGTAAATCGCCGACCGGTCGGCCCGGTGCAGGCGTCGGCTCGCTTCGTCGCGGTAGACGAAGTGCGCCGCGGTGGACGGCGAGAGTGCGGATTCCACCGGCGACAATTCACCGGCGGTGCGGAAGATCACCCGCGTGTCGGGCGCCCCGACCCGGGCGATCGCGGTCCACAGGTCGTCGATCACGCGGGGCGGCATCCAATCCTGACTGTCGAGCAGGATGAAGCCGTTGAGGCTCCCGGGGGCCGCGGTGGCGAGGTAGTCGGTGAGCGATGCGACGTGGGTCTCGACACGGTCGACGGTCTCGCGGAGCGTCTGGTAGTGCTCCTCCTTGAGATAGTCGGGGATCGCCCGACGCCGCTCGTGGTCATAGCGCCGCCCGAAGGCCTGCCAGGCGAAATAGTTGTCGTCCATCGGGAATCCACAGGCCAGGCGTCGGACCCGCTCGCGGTAGGTGTCGAAGAGCTTGGCGCCGTCGTTGCCACTCTCGCGCAGCATCGCCTCGTGCTGGCTGGGCGGGATGCCGAGGCTGTAGACGGCGACGGGCTGGCGTCCCAGCCAGCGGATCAGCCGATTCTGGAACAGCGGGTCGAAGACCTCGTCGAAGATCCGCTCCTGGTCGGCACGGCTGCGGGCGGCGAGCAACCGCGAGGGATCGCGGCGGATCGTCTTTGCGATCCCGTGGACCACGCGGAAGAACTGGCCAAGTTTCGCCCGGTCGTAGAGGCCGCTTTGGAAGTAGCCGATCCGCTTCGGGCCGAGTTTCCGCCCGGGCCAGTCGCTCGTCTCCCAGAAGGACCGGGTGAGCGGGTCGAGGTGGTCGCGGAGGTAGCGGTGGTAATGGGCGACGTTGTCGCGGTGCCGGCCGTGGCCGAAGAAGTCGTAGAAGGCTTCGTAGCTGGGCAGATGACGGACCGCCGCCAGTTTCAGCCGCAGCAGCGCCATGTGGTTGGCGTTGAGATCGACGGCGACGATCTTCTCCGGCCGGTGGACCAAGTAATTGAGGACGTTGCAGCCACCGCTGGAGATCGTCAACAGACGGGAGTGGGAACCGAGGCCGAGCGCCTCCGCATCCACCCGCGGATCCTCCCAGATCTGGTTGTAGACGAACCCGCGGAACCAGAGGGTGAACATCCGCTCGAGCATGCCGCGCTTGCTCGCCAGCCGATGGTGATGGACCGCCGTGCTCAATCGAGCCTGATTCCCGGGCAGCGTGGACGGAACGGTGGAGGACATGAGCGGCGAGATCCCGGGAGCGTCGGGGGACGGCGACCGGCGTGCCGCTCACCCCTCCGATGGACCCCCAGTGTAGCCATCGGGGGCGGGGCCACCGCGCCCGCGGCGACGGCGACCCACCGGCGGCGCGGGGAAACCGCTTTTCACCCGGCCCGATCGTTCCGGTCGCGGCGACCGTGCCGGCACCGCCGCTGGCAGCCGGCCGGCCCGGCGGCCACCGGACGCGGTCGACGCGTCCGGGCGCCCGCCGGGTGTCGTCAGCGCCGCGGGGCGGCGGGCAGCACCGGCGGCGGCGCGGTCTGGTCGGTCGTCGAGCGGAGCAACGCCGACGCGTCGGTCAGCGCCCGGCCCAGGGCCACGATCGTCGCCTCGGCGTCGGCCAGTTCCCGCGTCGCGGCGGCCGTGCGGAGCGCAAAGCGTTCGGCGACCGCGCGGGCGGCCTCGGTGTCGGCTTTCCACTGCACCTCGTCCGCCTCGAGTTCCTCCTGCTCCTGACGGCGCAGCTTCAGTTCGGCGAGTTCGTTGTTGCGTGCCTGGCCGAGTTGCTCCGTCATCGAGCGGATCGAGGCGATGTCGTCGGCGAGGATCTGCCGATTGATGACCAGGCCGCGGGCCGACACCGGGAGTTGCGTACCGGCGGCGTCGAACGTGCCGGCACCGCGCAGCGCCGTGTATCCATCGGCGAGCGGGCGCCGGTAGACGATCTGGCCCATCGTCGCGACTCCCTGGGCGACGAGCGCTCGGGCGGTGTCGAGGTCGAACTGGGCGCTGGCTCCGGCGGGAAACTCGAGCGCCGCTCCCTGCGGTCGGGGAAAGGTGTGGCTCTGCGTGAAGGTGACCGTCGCCCAATAGAGGCCGGGGGGAATGACCCATGCCGACGTGTATTCGGCCCCGCTGGCGCGCAGGGCGGCGAGTTGCTCGATCGGAAACGCGGCCACCGTCTCCCCTTTGCGGAACCGCGACGTCGTGCCATCGGGCCAGCGGTACTCGTGGTCGCGCCCGAAGGTCACGCGTGCCCAGCGCACGCCGTGGGGCGCGTCGGGGGCGACCAGCGGATCGATCACTTCGACGGGTGCTTCGGCCGCAGTTTCGCCGGCGGGAGCCGCAGTTGCATCCTCCGCCACCGCGCCGGGTGCCGCAGCTTCACCACCGAGCGGACGGTCGTGGAGACGCACCTGCTCGAGCCGCTCCTCGATGTGTTTGAGCATCGACTCGGGGTCGATCCGCCGTTGGCCGGGCATGATCCCCGTGCCGGGGTCGGTCGGCACGTCGACGACCGGGGCCGCCGTGGCGCCGTCCGCGGCTGCATCGCCGCCGGCTGCGTCGCCGCCGGCTTCGTCTCCGGTGGTCGCGGGAGCGGCGTTATCGGCGGGAAGAGTGAGGCCGGGGGGCAGCAGCGTGCGCGAAAAGGCGATCGCCCGATCGACCGGCAATGTCTCGTAGACGTCGACCGCGTCGCGCGGTTCAGCCCAGAGCTTGGCGTCGGTGGCGTCGGGGATCGACAGCGGCGAGACCGAAAGCAGGTTGCGATCGACGGTTTCGACCCGGAACGCACCGAGGTATCGACCCCCCTGCTCCACGGGACGGCGGTCGAACAGGTAGAGCTCGGCGCCGGGGTTGAGGGTCGTGCTCTCCAGCCCCTCGATCGACAGCGTCGCCGCCCGCCCCTGTGCGGGCGGCGTGAAAGCGGCGTTGTCCCAGTGACGCCCCCGCCACGTGTTGATCCGCTCGCGCACCCGCTGCCAGCGAGCCCGCTCCTGTTCGAGCGCCGCCAGGCTCTTCGCGGAGGAGTCGGGACGCAGATTCGTGCCGCCCGCCGGCACGAGGGCGTCACGCTCGCGGGCGAGGTTCGTCTCGTACGTCTTGATGATGGCACGCCAGGACCGCTCGCGCTGACCGAGCATCGCGATCAGGAAGAACGCCCCCAGCGCCGAAAGCAGCACGAGCCAACCGGCGGCGACGGTCCCCCAGTTCCAGCCCTTGTGGCCGATGCCCAGCGCGATCGCGCCCAGCAGGAAGACGATTCCGACGATCGCCAGCAGGATCAGCGTCATGCATCACCCTCGATGGAGACTGGTGGTGCCGTGCGAGGCGCGACCGGTTCGGAGCGGAGTATAGCCCCCTCCCCCACGCCCACGGCGAGAGCGATTTCAGGGCGTTCCCGCCTGATCCGCCCGTGGTCGTGCGCGTCGTCGACGGGCGACGCGCCTCGCGACAGCGTCGTCCGGCGACGACGCCACCACCCCCCGTGGGTCGGCCCGACCCGGCTCCCGGAGTGGGGTGGTGAGGATTCGCCGGGTGATGCCGCCCGCCGGAGGGGAAACGGCGCCGCCGGCACCCTTCTTGCACCGGGCAAGGACGGCACGCGGACCCCGCCGCGCGTCGCCCACCGTGGAGTCCACCGATGAGCCGAGCCACCCTCCCACCCGTGTCCGCCCCGTCCCTCGCACCGCGGCGTGCCGCCCGCGTGGCGCCGCGCCGGACGACCGCGATCGACGACCCGGTGCGCCTCTACTTGCTGCAGATGGGGGGGATCCCGCTCCTCTCGCGCGAGACCGAGGTGTCGAGTGCACGGCGCATCGAATCGTGGCGCCGGCAGTTCCGCGCCACCCTGTTGGGCAACGACATGGTGCTCTCGGGGGCGATCCGCCTGCTCGAACGGATCCATGCCGGCACGATCCGCCTCGATCGGACGATCGAGGTGTCGGTCACCGACACCGCCGAGAAGCGTCGGACCCTCAAGCGTCTCGGCCCCAACCTGCAGACGCTCCACCGCATCGAACGGGAGAAGGACCGTCTGTTCCGCGTCGCCCTCTCGCGCTCGGCGTCGCACGGCGAGCGCCGCGCCGCTTGGCGCCGGTTGATCCGCCAGCGGGCCAAGGGAGTGCGATTGGTGGAGGAGATGCACCTCCGGATCCAGAAGCTCTATCCGCTGCTGCGCGAACTCCGGCAACTCGCCGACCGAGCCGAAGGGCTCCGCGGCGAGTCGCCGGCGGCCGAACGGGAGCGGCGCAAGCTGCTCTATCTCGCTCGCGAAAGCCGCCACACGCTCGCGCGGCGGTTGGCACGCCTCGACCACCTGCAGCACGAATACGACGCGGCGAAACGCGATTTGGCGGCCGGCAACCTTCGGCTCGTGGTGTCGATCGCCAAACGCTACCGCAACCGCGGACTGTCGTTCCTCGATCTCATCCAGGAGGGCAATTCGGGCCTGATGCGGGCCGTGGACAAATTCGAGCATGCGCGCGGGTTCAAATTCTCGACGTACGCGACGTGGTGGATCCGGCAGGCGATCACCCGGGCGATCGCCGACCAGAGCCGGACGATCCGCGTGCCGGTCCACATGATCGACACGATGACGAAGCTGCGTGCCGTGGCGCGCGGTTTCCGCCAGCAACACGGCCGCGAGGCGACCGTCGCCGAGCTGGCCGATGCCGCCGGGCTGTCGATCGACGAGGCGACGTGCGTGTGGCGGATGTCGCGTCAGCCCGTGTCGCTCGACCAGCCGCTCTCCGACGACGACGAGGCCGGGCACGCCGACTTCCTCAAGGATCCCCGGGAAGAAGATCCCCTCCGTCAAGCCAACCATCTGGCGCTGCGGCAATCGATCGGTGCGGCCCTCGCCGGCCTCACCTACCGCGAAAGGGAGATCATCCGGCTACGCTTCGGTCTCGCCGACGGCTACGCCTACACGTTGGAGGAGGTGGGGACGATTTTCAGCGTCACGCGGGAGCGGGTGCGGCAGATCGAGGCCAAGGCGGTGGAGAAACTGCGGCACCCCGGGCTGCAGGGATCGCTCGCCGGCTTCGTCAGCGACGCGGCGCTGGAGCGACTGGCGAAACTGCCGACTGCCGCCCTCGGCGATCAGGTGAGCCCGGGTCGGCCGCGCGATCTTCCCGGTCGGCCGCTGGGCCCCGCTCCGGCCGCGGACGACGTCGACCTGGTGGGCAGCTGCGCGGCGGCCGAGCCGGCCTACTCCTGAGCGGAAACCGCCCTCACGCGGACTTCGCCTCGTCGAGCAACTGCTGGAGACGGGCCTTCGGCTGCACTCCCATGACCTGGTGCACCAGCTGGCCACCCTTGAAAATCATCAGCGTCGGGATGCTGGCCACGTTGTAGTGCATCGCCACCTGTTGGTTGTCGTCGACGTTGACCTTACCCACCTTGACCCCGTGGTTCTCGGCGGCGAGTTCCTCGATCACCGGCCCGATCATCCGGCACGGTCCGCACCATGGCGCCCAGAAATCGACCAGGACGGGGACATCCGCGTCGAGGACCTCGCGCTGGAAGTTGGCATCGGTGAACTCGAGGGCGTGCTGACCCATCGCGGCGGACTCCTGGAGGAACGGCCGTCGCGGATACGACGACCCTGTCGATGCTTCGAATCTAGCGATGCCGTCCCCGGCTGGGCAAGCGGCGGGCAGCGGCGCGTGTTTTCCGAGGACGGTTGCCCCGGGCGCGGGCGACGCACAGGATGATCGCCGGCGACCGGGGCGCAGGCGATGGAGGACGACCGCGGATGGCTGCCGAGCGGCATCGCATCAATCTCTCGAGTGCCTGGGAGCCTCCCGGCGGCGTGCCGGCAGCGCCGTGGACGAGGCACTTCGGCGTTCCCGGTGGTCTCGACCCCGACCGGCCGACCGCGCGGGTCTGGCTGTGCTTCGGCGCGACGCCCGCGGCGGTGATCCTCAACGGCGTCGTGCTCGACGGCATGCCGCTCGAGCCGCAGGCCGCCGGAGCAGCATCATCGCGCGGGCGCGTTGCCGATGGCGATCCGGCCCCGCG
>JBJSXB010000014.1:0-5537 GCA_046086245.1 Planctomycetaceae bacterium
CGCCGGCAGCAACGCGTCAGCGCCCTGGAAAACCTGATGGCGTCGGCCCCCGGATCGCCGTGGGCGATCGCGCTGCGCGCGCACCGGTTCGCCGCCGGCGGCAACTGGCGCGAAGCCGCCGACTTGGTCGTCGCCGTCAGCGCGGCGTACGACGACGAGCCGTTCGTCGAACAGCTGCGCGAGGCGATCCGCACGCGCGGGGTCCTGCCATCGCTCGACTTGGTTCCGCTCGAAACGCATTGAGCGGCGCTGTGGCGCAGACCAGGCCCGCCCCGCCCCATCGTGGCTGTGGCTACTTGTCGTTCTGCTGGTATTTGGGCGCCATGTTGGCGGGCCTGCCCTGCATCGCCCGCTCGCGGGGGCTCTGGCCGGTGTCGGTCGTCGAGGGCTTTTCCGGAGGGGGCGCATTGGCGCATCCCGCGGCCGAAAGCACGCCGGTCACCATCGCCACCGCGATTCCTCGTCGAAGCATCGTGATGTCTCCCAGTGTGTCGTCGCCCGCTGCCGCATCGGCGCCGGCGACGAAGGTCGATCCCCACCAAGCGGTCATTGTGGCCGATCAGCGGCTGCCGGGCCAGTGCCGTCGGTCACCCTCGGCGGGGGGAGCGCCGCCGCGGCGGCCCAGCCGTCGGCTTCGCGGCCCCGCCCCAATCCCCGGTAGAAGGCCTCGGCATCCGCCAGCGCCGAGGGGTCCCCGAGGTTCGCCAGTCGGGTGAACAGCGACTTGTGGAACGGCTCGTCCATCAGTTTCTCGATCCGCTTCGCGGCGTCGCGCCGCGCGGAAGCCCGATCCTCCTCGCCGGCACGCGTCAGGCAGGTGGCGCTACGGCTCACGGTGCGCCAATCGACGGGTCCCGGCCAGATCGCCAGCGCCGCGTCGAAGGCGGCCACGGCGGCCCCGGGGTCGTCGTTTGCCTCCTGGAGGACACGGCCTTTGGCGAGGTGATACCGCCGGCCACGATCCCCCTCCGGCCAGGTGGCGAACGCTTCGGCGGCGGCCTCCGCCTCGCCGAGGTCGCAGAGCACGTCGATTCGCGTGCCGAGAAAAAATGGATCGGTACGATCACGTTCCGTCATCCGCTCCGCGGCCACGTCGAGCAGCTCCCGGGCGACGTCGGGCTCGGCGCGGCCGAGAAACCACCGTGCGAGCGCTGCGTTCGGCCACGGGGCCGCGGGCTCGGCCTTGACGAACCGCTGCAGCCGCCGGCCCTCGACCAGGTCGATCGGATCGCTCGGCGACTGGCGGAAACCCATCAGTGTGTCGAGTTCACCGAGCGACGAGAGCGGGAAGAACTGGCTCGCGTACCAATCGCGGAGCCGGAGCGGACGATTCTCCCGTGGGGTGAGTTCATACACCCGCCAAAAAAAGTCCTCGGTGTCGTCGAGCCGCCCGATCAATTCGAGCAGCCGGATCGCCAGCAGGTGGGCTTCGAGCGCATCGGGATCGAGCGCCAGCGCCCGTTGCAGGCTGTTCCACGCCGCGGTCGGCTCGTAGCGGAGAAACAGCTGGATCCGAGCGGTCGCCACCCGGGCGGCGAGCGCCTCAGGTGCGTCATCGGGGATCCGTTCCAGCCGCTCGATCGACTCGGAGATGCGACGCAGGAGCGGTTGGGCGTCGTCCTTGACCAAGGCCTCCGCGCACAGCAGGTTGGCCGCCGCGTCGTCGGGATGGATGCGGAGATACCGACCGAGCGGTGCGTGAACCTCGGCCCAGAGCCCGTGCCGTGCCAGCCGCGTGGCGGTCGCCAGACCGGTCTGACACCACACGACCGCCGCCGCCAGTCCGATCAGCGTCAAAACGCCACAGGCCGCGAGGCCCCGGACGATCCCGGAAGCCCCGCGGCCCGTAAGACGATGCCAATACGGACGCTGCGAAGACGAGGAACGGTTCACGCGTAGACCAGACGACTCGACCAGAGACGCCAGCGGACGGCGTCGACACGGTCAGCCAGGCCGATCCGGGGCATGGCCGTACGATCAATTCTCCGAATCGGCGGCGTTCTCGCGACCGGCCCGCGTCCCCATCGCCCACCACACGTCGTTGGCGACGTTGTTGGAGACCGAGCGGATCGAGCCATCGAGCATCCCGACATTGACGACGCCAGAATGCTCGCTGGTGGCGGCGAGAGTGTTCGATCCACCCCAGTCACCGGCGTCGTTCCATGTGTGGCAGCTCTTCTCGTTGGGCATCATGGTGTGGGAATAGGCGGCACCCGCGGCAGCCAAGCCCCACGACCAACTGCCGCCTCGCATGATGCGACCGCCGCCGGCGTCGTTGAGGCTCGTCAGGCCGAGGCAGCTATTGCGAACCTCGGCGGTCGAGTTGCCGCTCGCCCAGTTGTAGACCTGACTACGGAAGAGCTTGGGGTCGTTTGTGATGTTGCCCGACCACGTCTCGACGACGAACTCCGAGTAGGCCGCGGTCTTGCTCGTACCGTCGGCGATCTGGCCCATCGTGCGGGGCGGATCGTTCCAGTTCTGCGGGCTGGCGTGGCCGGACGACATGACGCCGTTGTGACGCCCGTCGTTCGCCTGACGGGCGCCGGTCGTGGCATGGGGGGCGTCGAACGCCGTGCCCATGTTGATCGCATAGGTGTGGTTCGCCTTGCCGTCGCCGATCGTATTGGGATTCGACGGGCACTTGAACACCTTCACCGACGTGTTGAGGGCGTTGGTGTTCTGCGCCGGAACGGCACCTTCGCTCCAGCCGGGGTAGTAGCTGCCGCCATCCTTCGCACCCGAGAGAGCGTTCCACTTGGTCGCTTCCTCGATGAACGGCAGGAGGTAGACCTTGTCGGAGAAGTAGTAGGCACCGCCGTAGTTGTCGCCCCAACCGACCGTGTTGGGAAACTTCTGCTTTGCGTCATGGTGGTTGTGCATCCCGAGCATGATCTGCTTGAGATTGTTGGTGCACTGTGAACGCCGGGCCGCTTCGCGGGCGGCCTGCACGGCGGGCAGCAACAGCCCGACGAGCGTGCCGATGATCGCGATCACGACCAGGAGTTCGACGAGCGTGAACGCCCGGCGACTACGATGAACGAGCATCGATCTGATCTCCCAGAAGAAGAAGAAACGAATGAACGAATCGAAAGAAAAGCCGAGCTGAAAAACAGCTCGCGACTCACCAAACGGAAAGGGCTCGAATGGCTTGCGCCAATTCCCCCAAGCCCTTCCGTACACCCAGCCGAGGAAAAGACTATCGGGATTGTCGGAAATCGGCAATTGCTCCCCGAAGAGTTTTCGCCCCAATCGCCCGGCGATTCCTCGCCGGCACCCCGGGGGCGATCGGTCGTCCTCCCCGGCCATGCTTCCCGGCAATCCTTCCCAAGGGGGGGCTAGCTGGTCAGCCGTGTAAGGCAGTCCACGATCAGTCGTACGCTGGCACTGCCCAGCACGAGGGCGAGCAGTCGGCGCAGCGAGCGGACCGGCAGTTGATAGGCCCCCGCGTACGACCCGAAAAACCCCCCCAAGGCCGCTGCGGCGATCTCGCCAAGGTCGATCGGCCCGGCGGCCGCGAGGGTGCCTCCGGCGAGCCCAGCCAGGGAGTTGACGAGGATGAAGGGGGCGGTGACCGCCGCCACGGTCTTGAGCGGGGCGACCCTGAGGGCGAGGAGTAACGGGGTCAGGAAAACGCCTCCTCCGACCCCGGTCAGCCCCGATAACAGTCCAACCGAAGCCCCGATCGCCACCAGGCCGGGCCAGCGGAGAGGACGGGGCAGCGCCAGGGACGGGTCGCCAGGTTCGTGGTTGGCGCGACCATCGTGCCACTGCCGTGCCGCCGACAGGGCGAGCACCGTGCCGAGCAGGCCCTCGAGCCATCCCCCCGGAAGTGTGAGTCCGCCGCCCAGCCAGGCGCAGGGGGCACTGGCGCACGCCAGCGGCACCAACAGCGCGAGCCGCTGGTGTCCGGCTCGGGTGAACTGCACCGTGCCGATGAGCGCCACCACGACATTGAGAGCCAGGGCGGTGGGACGAATCCCGGCGGGGGCGATGCCCGCTAGCGCCATGACCGCCACGTAGCCGGTGGCGCCGGCGTGGCCCACCGCGGCGTACAAGAACGCCACCGTGCCGATCGCCCAGGGGAGCCATTGGTGCATGGCACGGCGAGCGGAGACATGCGGGAGAGCGGGCGCAGCGCCGTCAGGCCGGCGGCAGGCGGGGGTCGACCAGGTGTCGCCACAATGGCGGCACCAGTGCCACCATCATCATCGTGGCGTAGCCAGCCGGCAGCTGCGGTGCGTCGTCGGTGGTTTCGAGGGTCTGGTAGCGCTTGCCGGCGGCGAGGTGATGATCGGCGTGACGGGCGAGGTTGATCAACAGCCAGTTGGTGATCCGGTGGCTCGAATCCCAAGAATGGCACGCCGCCACCCGCTCGTACCGGCCCGGGGCGACCTCGCGCCTCACGAGGCCGTAGTGTTCGACGTAGTTGATGCCCTGGACGAGCACGATCGCCACGAGGCTCTGGCCGAGGAACATGGCCAGCCCCGCGGGACCCGCCCACCAGGAGACTGCGGCGACCACCAGGGCCATGGTCAGGGCATAGCGCACCGCGCGGTTGGCCGGCGACCACAGCGCCGTGCCACGCCGGCGGAGCCGCTCCGCCTCGATGCGCCACACCGCCCCGATGCCGCCGACGACGCTGCGGCCGAGGAACCGGTAGAGGTTCTCACCCCGCCTGGCGGTCGAGGGATCCAGTGGCGTGGCGACGTGGCGGTGGTGGCAGTGCACATGCTCGACTGCGAACTGCGGGAACGACACCTGCGCCAGCAGGCAATCGGCCAGCAGCAACTCGAATCGATCGGGCCGATGGACGAGCTCGTGGGCGTAGGTGATCCCGATCCCGCCGGTCACGCTGCCCACGGAGAGCACGAGCCCCACCCACTCCAGAGGTGTCAGCGGGTGCGAGGCGGCGTACCCGACCGCCCACACGACCAGCGCCGTCTGCAACGGGACCCATGCCCAGGTGAGGAGACGGTAGCCCCACTGGCCGCCGAGGCGCTCCGACTCGTCCGGATCGCGGTGCACACGATCGACGTGGAGGAGCGCATCGACGATCGGTAAGCCGACGTACAGCACCACCGGCGGCAGCCACGTCCACCAGCCACCCCGCCACGTCGATGCCACCACCAACGGCGGCAGGAGGAAACTGATCGTGTAAGGCAGTACGCCGAGCATCGGTCACGGCCTCCCGCGCGGTCCCCGGCCCGACGAGCCGGGGCACTCTCGGAACGATCACCCTTCGACGAGTGTAGCTTGCCGCGGGGCCGGACCGAGCGGCCGCCGTTTGTGCGGCGGCGGCGTCGCGGCGGAACGCGGCGGGTCGCGGTCGAATACCGCGACCAGGGCCGGCAGGCAGAACAGGTCGCACAACAAGGCGATCGCCAGCGTGACCACGCCGAGCAGGGCGAATGCCCGATGATCCCGGTTGTCGCTGATCAGCACCGAACTGAAGCCGACCACGAGGACGATGGTCGTCATGATCATGCCGGTCCCGACCTCGGCGAAGGCCTGGCGGATCGCGTCGAGCCGGGGCAGGC
>JBJSXB010000015.1:0-4001 GCA_046086245.1 Planctomycetaceae bacterium
GCGTCCCTCGCCACCACCGCCCACGGGGCCGACGAGCACGCGCCCGCCGTGGCGCCGATCGTGCCGCGCACCGACCGGCGGATCCTGCTGTCGTGCAAGCTGGGGATGATCCCGGGGGAGGCGGCCGGCGCGCCGCTGGCGCTGGTGGACCGGCTCGTGCTGGCGAAGGAGGCGGGGTTCGACGGCGTCGATCTCGACCAGGCGGCGCTCTACACGCCGGCCGAAGCGCGGGCGGCGGTCGCGGCGTCGGGCGTGTTCGTCCACAACGCCATCAACCACGCCCACTGGCAGCAGCGCCTCACCAGCGCCGAAGCGGCCGAGCGGGCGACCGCGGTGGCGAACCTGGAGCACTGTCTGCGCGTGGCCCACGCAGCCGGCGGGAGTGGCGTGCTGATCGTCGTCGGCCAGGGAGGGGACGGCCCCGAGGAGGCGATCGTCGAACGCTGCCGCGGTGAGTTGAAGAAGGTGCTGCCGCTGGCGGCATCGCTCGGCCAGCCGATCCTCGTCGAGAATGTCTGGAACCGGATGATGTACGACCACGACGCGCCGCCCGAGCAGGGGCCGGAGCGGTTCATCGCCTTCGTCGATTCGTTCAAGAGCCCGTGGATCGGGATGTACTACGACATCGGCAACCACTGGAAATACGGCCAGCCGGGCGACTGGATCCGCGCCTTCGGCCACCGCTGCGTGAAGCTCGACATCAAGGGTTTCAGCCGGAAGAAGAACGCCTTCGTCGACATCGTCAGCCCCGACGACGACGTGCCCTGGGGGGAGGTGCGGAAGGCACTGGCCGAGATCGGCTTCTCCGGCTGGGCGACGGCCGAGGTCGGCGGCGGCGACGTCGCCCGGCTGACGACCGTACGGAAGCAGATGGAAGAGGCGCTCCACGGCTGACGGCAACGGCGGCGGACCCTCACCGCGGCGGGAGCCTGTTCACGTAGAGCTTCACGTTGTGGGTCGCGCGGCCGACGGCGACGATGTCGGGGCGGCCGTCGCCGGTGAGATCGCCGACCGCGACGTCCTCCACCGCCACGCCGCCGGCATCGAGCACGGTCCGATCCCAGCGCCGCCCGGTGGCATCGGCCCGGTAGACCGCCACCGTCGGCCCGTGGCCGGCGACCGCCGACGGGTCGCTCGACCCGAAGACGATCTCGTCGCCGCCGTCGCCGTCGAGATCGGCCGTCGCCAGGGCGTGGCCACGGGCATAGCCCCGGTCGATCACCACGCGCTCCCAGCGGGCCAGCACGCCCCCGGCCGACGGGTGGCACACCGCCACCGCCGTGCCGTGCATCGGCTCGACCGTGACGAAAAACGGCGTGCCGTCGGCGCGGCGACCGAGGCGGATCTCCCCCGCGCCGTCGCTGTCGGGGGCCGAGCCGGGAATGCCGGGAGAGAGCTGCTCCCGCGCGGCTGCGCCGCCGCGGATCAGATGCACCCCCTCGCGGCTGGCGGTGAGCGTGTCGGTGTGCCCGTCGCCATCGACGTCGGCGTGGGTGTGGTTGTGCATACGGTTGAGGGTGCGGTCGAGGACGGTGGGAAGCCAGCGATCCACCACCGGGTCGGCGGGCACCGCCAGCGCGGTCAACTCGACCCCCGCCGCCCCGGCCACCGCCGCCAGCGGCGAGACGACCAGCTGCGGGCGTCCCGTGCCGAGGACGTCGGCAAACCGCATCCGGTGCGTGGAGTGGAGCGTCCCGATCGCATGCACGATCCAGGGCTCGTCGAGGCTCTTCCCACGGCGGAGCCAGTGGAGCGTGCCGGTCTTGGGCCACGAGGCTCCCAGTGCGAAATCGACCTGCCCGTCACCGTCGATGTCGTGCGCCGCGATGCAGACGTTGTCGCGCGGCGTCTGGTCGCGGATGACCGTCCGCCGGACCCACGTGCCGTCGGGCGTCGCCGGTGCCGCATACCAGAGGACGGCGCGCTCCGTGACCACGACGATGTCCTGCCGGCCGTCGCCATCGACGTCGGCGAGCGTGACGGCGTAGCAGATCTCTCCCGCATGGGGATCGACGACCCGCTCGGCGAAGCCGCTCTCCGCGGCGGGGGTGACCGGCCCCGGTGCGGCCACCAGCACGGCCGCTGCCGCCGCACGCAACGAACGCCCGATCAACCCGCGGAACCGGCGCATGGAGTCCTCCGAAGAATGAGCTGGATCGCGGCGGAGCCGTCGGCGCGGCGCCGTCACACCAGCTCCCGCAGCGGCGCGTAGTGATCGGTGAGGTACTGCGGCCGGCCGGTGAGGTCGGTGACGGTGGTCGCCCGCGGGTCGATCCCGAGGCAGTGGTAGAGCGTGGCGTGGATCTCCTCGAAGCGCACCGGCCGGTCGCGCACCTCGGCGGCCTGCCGGTCGGTCGAGCCGATCACCTGCCCGGTGCGCAGGCCGCCGCCGGCCATGAGCGCGCAGGTCACCTGCGGCCAGTGGTCGCGGCCGGCATCCTTGTTGATCTTCGGCGTCCGCCCGAACTCCCCCCACACGATCACGGTGACGTCGTCGGCGAGACCGCGCTGGTGGAGATCCTCGACGAGCGCCGACACCCCCTGGTCGAGTTGCGGAGCGTTCTCCCGGCAGGCGCCGAAGTTGTTGCCGTGGTAGTCCCAGAAACTGTAGCTCACCGTCACGCAGCGCACCCCCGCCTCGACGAGGCGCCGGGCGGCGAGGAACTGCTGCATGAGGCGCGGTGCGCCGTCCCCCTGGTGCTTCTCGGTGCCGTAGCCGTAGCGGTCGCGCACCGCCTCGGGCTCGCGCGACACGTCGAGCGCCTCGGCCAGCCGGCTCGACGTCAGCACGCCGAACGCCTGGCGGTGGAAGGTGTCCATTCCGGCCATCATCCCCGAGCGGTCGGCCGTGCGATTGAAGGAGTCGATCGCGCCGGCGAGGCGCTCGCGGTCGCCGAGGCGCTCGAGCGACAGCCCCTGGAGCACGAGATCGCCACGGGCGTCGCCGTTGGGCTGGAACGGCGTGCAGGAGGGTCCGAGGAAGCCGGGCTTGCCGGAGTTGTACGGGGTGTGCTGCATCCGCGGTGACAACCCGACGTAGGGCGGCGCCGCGGGGTGCACGCTGCCGTGCAGCCGGGCCACCACCGAGCCGAACTCGGGCCAGCCACCGGCCGGCTGCCGCTGGTGGCTCCGGCCGGTGAGGCACTGGAAGGAGTAGTGGTCGCCGGTGGCGCCGACGATCGAGCGGATCACCGCCAGCTTGTCGGCCATCCCTGCCAGCCGCGGCAGCAGTTCGCCGAACTCGATCCCCGGCACGTTGGTGGGAATCGGGCGGAACTCACCGCGGATCTCGGCCGGTGCCTCCGGCTTGAGATCGACGAGATCCTGGTGCGGCGGCCCACCGGGCAGGTAAATCATGATCACCGCCTTATGGGACCGGGTCCCGGTGGCGGCCTCGGCACGCGCCAGATCGGCCAGCGACCACCCCGCGCCACCTCCCAGGCCGGCGAGCGTGCCGATGCGGATGAACTGCCGGCGGGCGACGCCGCCGCAGGACCGGCCCGACGACGATGGCGTCCCGAGGATCGTGAGCATCGCTGGGCTCCGGAGGAAGGGGCCGACAGGGTCGAATCGGACGAGGACACGGAAAACTCTACAGCAGCCGTCCGGCCGGCACGATCTCCTCGGCTGGGACACCGGCCACAGTCACGCCGTCTGCGGGTGACGACCCGGCTTCGCCCGAGCGTGCCCGCCGCGTCCGTGCTCTAAGGCGATGGCCGGCATGCTGTTAGGACGCGCGAGCCGGCCGGGACCAAACGGGGAGCCGACGGGGCGGC
Organism: Planctomycetaceae bacterium; assembly: GCA_046086245.1. Classification (GTDB taxonomy): domain Bacteria; phylum Planctomycetota; class Planctomycetia; order Pirellulales; family UBA1268; genus F1-20-MAGs016. The sequence continues at coordinate 3,777 of JBJSXB010000015.1, forward strand.
GGGCGGGGCGGTAGATTTGAGCGGGGTCCGGACGGCCCGAGGAGGCGCGATGCTCACGATTCGCGGCGGCGACGGGCGATTCTGCGACGGGGTGCGCCGGCGCGATTTCCTCGCCATCGGCGGGCTGTCGTTCGGTGCCGGCGGGCTCTCACTGGCCGGGGTGTTGCGCGCCGAGGCGGCGCATCCGGGGGGGAGTTCGCGCCTTCGCCACAAGGCGGTGATCAA
>JBJSXB010000016.1:0-3365 GCA_046086245.1 Planctomycetaceae bacterium
GTCGCCGCGCCCGGTTCTCCCGCCGCGCGGCGGATCGAGGAGGGGTTCGCCGCGTTCCGAGAGCTGTTTCCCACGGCGCCGTGCTACGTGAAGATCGTCCCGGTCGACGAGGTCGTCACGCTCAACGTCTTCTTCCGCGAAGACGATCACCTCCGCCGGCTGCTCCTCGACGCCGAGCAGACCGCCCGACTCGACCGGGCGTGGGAGGAGCTCGAGTACGTCAGCCGCGAGCCGCTCGAACTGCGCGACGCCCTCGAGCAACTCATCGAATACGCCACGCAGGACAACCCCGCCGGCGTGCAGTCGTTCACGCCGATGCGCCCCCACGTCGTCGCCCGCGCCGAGGCGTTCACCGCCCGGCTGGTGGCGACCGAGCCGGCCCACCTCGACGCCGTCGTCGCCCGCGCCGGCCAGGCTTTCCGTCGGCCGCTCACGGCAGCGGAGGAGGAACGACTGCGCGGGCTGTACCGGCGCCTCCGCGCCGAGTCGCATCCCCACGAGGCGGCGATCCGGCTGACGCTGGCCAGCGTGCTGGTGGCGCCGGAGTTTCTCTACAAGCTCGAATCACCCGGGCCCGGCAGCACCGCCGCTCCCGTCACACCGCACGAGCTGGCGACGCGCCTCAGCGTGTTTCTCTGGTCGTCGCTGCCCGACGAAGAGCTGCTGGCGGCGGCGGAGAGTGGCCGCCTCGGCGACGACGCCGGCCTCGTCGCCGAGACGCGGCGGATGCTCGCCGACCCGCGCTCGAAGCGCCTGGCGGAGGAGTTCGGCACCCAGTGGCTCCACGTCCATGGGTTCGCCACGCACGACGAGAAGAGCGCGGAGACGTTTCCCTCGTTCGCTGCCCTCCGCGCGGCGATGGAGGAGGAGACGGTGCTGTTCCTCGACGACCTGTTCCGCAACGACCGGCCGATCGATTCGCTCGTGAACGCCGACCACACGTTCCTCAACGCCGACCTCGCCGCCCACTACGGCATCCCCGGCATCGAAGGGAGCCACTGGCGGCGCGTGGATGGCGTGCGCGCCTTCGGCCGCGGCGGGATCCTCGGCCTGGGCAGCACGCTGGCGACGACCAGCGGCGCCTCGCGCACGAGCCCCATCCTCCGCGGCAACTGGCTCTCCGAGGTGATCCTCGGCGAGAAGCTCCCCAAGCCGCCGAAAAACGTCCCCCTGCTGGCCGACGAGGTGCCCGCCGGCCTCTCCGAACGCGAGCTTGTCGCGCGGCATTCGGCCGACGAATCGTGCGCGACCTGCCACCGCCGGATCGACCCCTACGGTTTCGCCCTCGAGGGGTTCGACGCCATCGGCCGCCGCCGCACTCTCGACGCCGCCGGCCACCCGATCGACGACCGGACGACGCTCCCCGACGGCACCGCCGTGGCGGGCGTCGACGGCCTCCGCGACTGGCTCGGGGGGAAGCGCGGCCGCGACGTCGAACGGCAGTTCTGCCGGAAGCTTCTCGGCTACGCCCTCGGCCGCGGCGTCCAGCTCTCCGACGAGCCGCTGCTCGACACGATCCAGGAGCGCCTCACCGCTGCCGATCACCGCGTCGGCGTGGCGATCGAGGCGATCGTCACCAGTCCGCAATTCCGTTCGATCCGCGGCCGCGACGCGGCCGATGAACCGTGAGCGTCACGCGGCCGGCCCGTGCCGGCTTCCCGAGGAGGCATCCCATGGCCGAGGTCGCCAGTTTCCGCCCGCTGCCGCGCCGCACGCTGCTCCGGGGCCTCGGGGTGTCGATGGCCCTGCCGTGGATGGAGTCGCTCGCCGCCCGCGCCGAGGCGGCGGCCACCCCGCCGGTGCGCCTCGCGGTGCTGTTTTCCGGCAACGGCTACCACTCCCGCGAGTGGTGGGCGGAAGGGAGCGGTGCCGACATGAAACTCGGCCGCGTCCTCGAGCCGCTCGCGCCGTTCCGCGAGAAGCTGCTGTTCATCAAGGGGCTGTACCACGAGCAGGCGCGAAAGGGAAACATCCACTCCTCGCAGACCGGCAACATCCTCTCCGGCGCGCCGCTGGCCAGCGGCGGCGACATCCGCTCCGGTACGAGCTTCGACCAGCTCGTGGCCGCGGCCCACGGCCGCGCGACGAAGGTCCCGAGCCTCGTCCTCGGCTGCGAGAAGGCGAACCCCTCGGTCCACAAGAACTACTCGATGCTCTACAGCTCGCACATCTCCTGGACGTCGCCGACGACGCCGACACCGCTGGAGCTGTTTCCCGCCCTCGCCTTCGACCGGCTATTCAGCGAAGGCTCCGAGCGCGGCGACGAGAGCGTGCTCGACGCCGTCCTCGAGGACGCTGGCGACCTGCGCCGGCGGATCGGCACGGCTGACCGCCGGAAGCTCGACGAATACCTCGACAGCGTCCGCGACGTCGAGAGCCGGATCGCCGGAGCGGGTAGCCGCGGCGAGCTGCAGGGGTGGAAGCCGTCGCTCGCCGCCCCCGACCGGCCGCGGCCGGCCGACGGCATCCCCCAGGACGTCGCCGAGCACATGCGGCTGATGTGCGACATCCTCGTCCTCGCCTTCCAGACCGACACCACGCGCGTCGTCACGCTCAAGCTCAACAACGACCACTCGGCGCTGCGTTTCCCGAACCTCCCGCGCGTCGACAACCCCGCCCAGGGGATCGACTACATGATCCACCACCTCCTCTCCCATTCCGACGGCGACGACTGGCTGCGCGTCAACCAGTTCTTCCTCGAGCAGATGGCCCACGTCGCGCGCCGGCTCGACGCGATCCAGGAGGGGGAGCGGACGCTGCTCGACAACTCGATGGTCATGCTCTGCTCGAGCATGATGGCCGGCGCCAAGCACGACAACGACCAGCTCCCCGTCGCCCTCCTCGGCCGTGCCGGCGGCCGGCTCGAGAGCGGGCGGGTGCTCGACTACACGGGCAAGCCCGACCGGCAGATGTGCCGGCTCTTCCTCTCGATGATGGACAAAGTGGAAGTCCGCCCCGGCACGTTCGGCGACGCGACCGCGCCGCTGGCCGAGGTCTGAAGGCAGCGGCACACCAGGACCCGGCACGCAAGCCTGCCCCCGGCAGCGGTGCATCCCTCACCGCCCCGTGCAGCCCCCACCCCGCCGCGGGAGTGGATCGGGGAACGATGGCCGTCGCGTTCTGCGACGCCCGCAAACCCCCCCCAGATGGGCATGAAGCCTCATCACCAACTTGGTGAGCCTCACCAAGTTGGTGATGGCGGTTCTCACCAACTTGGTGAGATGCCGCCGGGAGAGCCTTTATCCAGCCGAAAAACGAGCTCGACAAAAAAACTCTTAAGTACCTGATTTGAAACAATTTGCATCGATCCAAATGGGCTCAGAAAAAAGCCCGAAACGCCTTGGCACAGCCTGTGCATTGAAGGG
>JBJSXB010000017.1:0-2803 GCA_046086245.1 Planctomycetaceae bacterium
CGATCAGGGAGCCAACGGCCTCGACGACAACGGCAATGGCCGGGTGGACGAGACCGACCCGTCGGTCGATCTCAACGGTGACGGCGACTTCGGCGACGCCGGCGAGGATCCGGGCGAGACCGAGACCCAGCCCCCCTACCCGTATCCGCTCCGGGGAATCGAAGTCCGGATCCGCTGCTACGAACCCTCCAGCCGCCAGGTCCGCCAGGTCACCGTTCGCCACTCGTTCGTCAGCCCGTGAGCCGTCGGCCCTGGAGCCGTCGCCCCGGCAGAGAGAATGCCGGTCACGGCGATGGCGGATGACGGAACCGGGCGTGCGGGCGGTCGCGGAAGCCTTGGCGGACCCTGTCCGGTTGGCTGGACAAAGCCCCCGGGGCACCCGAAGATAGTCGAGGGGAAAGGAATGCGAGCCGCCCGACGTTGGCGGCCCAGTCACGGGGCATCGATTCGGCCGGTCCACGATGGTGGCCCGTGTTTTCCGTTTGTTCCGCTGAACAGACCTCCCGTTGGTTCCGTAGGCTCTTCGCCGCTTTCCGCGCTTCACCAGGTTTCCAGGCCGCCGGACCGCCCCGGCGTCATCCCCGACCCGCATCCCCGGACCCAGCGTCCCTGGACCAAAGGAATCCAAACCATGAAACGGCACGCTTCCCGCGGCTTCACGCTCGTCGAGCTCCTCGTCGTGATCGCCATCATCGGCACGCTGGTGGGGATGCTCCTCCCCGCCGTGCAGGCGGCTCGCGAGGCCGGGCGCCGCAACAGCTGCATCAACAACAGCAAGCAGATCGGACTGGCGATCGTCAATTTCGACGGCACGAAGCGCTTCATTCCCGGCTGGCGCAACGCCCATCCCAATGCCTCCTGGGCGAGCACCGCCTCGGCCGACATCGGCACCACCAACTACGGCACCGTCTCCTGGCCGGTGCTGATCATGCCGCAGCTCGAGCGCCTCGACGTCTACAAGCTGTGGGAGAACAACGCGACGGGCGTGCCCGTTGCCTTCGCCCCCGCCCTCGATGTCTTCAAGTGCCCGACCTCGACTCCCACCCAGGAGACGGCACCGTCGATCGCGTATGCCGGCAACGTGGGCGTGGGCTGGGTGGCCGGTAACCAGTACCGCGACAACGGAGTGATGTTCGACACGGTGGGCAAGACGGGCGGCCCCACCACCTGGAGCGCCGTGAAGTCGAGCATCGACTACATCTCCGGTGGCGACGGCGCCTCCAATACGCTCTTGATCGCGGAGCGCAACGGGGCGACGTTCAACCCCCAGGCGTACTACGACGCCGCGCCCCGGTCGGCGCTGACGATCTACAGCTTCCAGCCGAGCACCGTGTACGACCTCGGGGCCAACACACAGGCCAATGCCTCGCCGATCATCGGCTTCGGGGCGATCACCAAGACGCCCACGTCGCCGCTGACTCCCGCGGGCTTGATCACGAGCACCGCGATCAAGCTGATCAACGTCACGCCGGTGGAGGCGACCTCGCTTCCCGTGAACCCCTTTGCCACGCCGTCGTCGCGGCACGCGGGCGGAGTCGTGGTGACGTTCTGCGACGGGCGGACGATCTTCATGAAGGATGCGATCGAGCCGCGTGTCTACTGCCAGCTGCTCACATCCAACTCGGTCAGTCAGGCCGGAGTCATACAGTTTGTCTACGGCCTCCCCGACAGGGCGAAGCCCCTCTCCGAGACCGACTACCAGTGATCGGCCACCCGTGATCGTGGCCGACGTGCTGCGACACACGCCGCGAAGCGAATACTCGACCGGCGGGCCCTCGGGCCCGCCGGTTTTTTTGCGCGCTGCCCGCCGCGGTTGACCGCTCGATGGACACCGGTACACTTCTCCAGTGGGCAGGCACTTCCCGGCGGAGCCCCTCTCGATGACCGTCGAACACTTTCGCGAAGCTCTCCGGTCCCGACCATTCCGCCCCTTCACGCTCCATCTGGCCGATGGGCGGGCGGTGACTGTGCGGCACCCTGAATGGGCGCTGGCGAGCCCCTCGGGCCGGACCACCGTCGTCATGCACCCCGACGACTCGATGAACATCATCGATCTGCTGCTGGTGACCGACCTCGAGTTCGGTCAACCGGGAGAAGCAACCGGCGGCGAGTCGCCGGAGAAACTGGCGGGCTGACGGGGCATGGTCGTCGCGGCGACGCCCTCGCGGCGGTGGTTCCGGCAAAGAAAAAACCAGCCAGCGCCTCGCGGCACTGGCTGGTTTTTTCTGGGACGGCCTGCGGCCGTCACTTTGCCGCCACGAGCTCCTGCTTCTTCTTCGTCTCGATGATTTCCTTCTGGATGTTGCCAGGGGTTGGGCGGTACTTCGAGAACTCCATCGTGAACACCCCCTGCCCCTGCGTCATGCTCCGCAGGTCGGTCGAGTAGCCGAAGGTCTCGGCGAGCGGCACCTCGGCCACGATCGTCGAGGTGTTGCCCACCGTCTCGGTCGAGATGATCAGGCCACGACGCTTGTTGAGCTCTCCCGTCACCGGCCCCTGGAAGTCGGCCGGAACCTCCACCTCCATCTTCATGATCGGCTCGAGGAGCACCGGCTTGGTCGCCAGGAACGCCTCGCGGAAGCCGGCCCGGGCGCAGATCTGGAACGCCATGTCGGAGGAATCGACGTCGTGGTACGAGCCGTCCTCGAGCGTGGCCTTGACCCCGACGATCGGGAACCCGGCGATCGGCCCCTTGTCGAGCACGGCGCGGAAGCCCTTTTCCACCGACGGGATGTATTCCCGAGGCACGCGGCCGCCGACCACCGCGTCCTCGAAGATGAAGTTCTCGGCGGAGTCCTCCGGC
>JBJSXB010000018.1:0-6135 GCA_046086245.1 Planctomycetaceae bacterium
CTGGACGCCGAGCCCCGTCGTCAGCGAACTGCGGCTCGCCTCGCCGACGCTGCCGTTGGAGGCCTGGAGCGGACCGGCATGGTTGTTCCATCCGAGACCGGCGTTGATCGACGGGAGCAAAAGCGCACGGGCGGCGATCAGACGGGCATAGGCCTCCGCATAGCGCTGGTTGGCGTATCCGACCTCGGGATTGCGGCCGGCGACCGATGCGAGGATGTTCGCCATCGTCACGTCACGCGGCGGCACATCGCCCGCCCCGAAGCCCGGCTCACGGGGCACGGTTTCGGGGTCCGGGGTACGCGGTGGTGGTGCCGGCGGCGCGGCTGCGTCCGCGACCGAACGCGGCGGTGGGAGCCGCTCTTCCATCGCCGCGAGCCTGATCGTCGCGGCCTCCGCCGCCGACCCGGCCGCCGGCACGATCGCGGCGTCCGGGCTCGCGCCCGCGACGGTGTCGTCGCGGAGCGGCGCCGTGTCGGCGGCCGGAGGTGGGGCGGGGGGCACCGTCAGCCGCGCGAGCGTCGGCGCCGATCGTCGCCCGCCGGCGCAGCCGGCCAACGCGCCGATGGCGACGATCACCACGGCGAGATCGAGGCGTCGACCCATGCGCACGGCCCCCGGTGGATGGCCGAGGCCGCGGCCGAGGAGGGGAATCGGTGCATCCGCACGTTTCGATCGGCGGTACACTCGGCCGGATGGAGAGATTCTTCCTTCTTGGTCGCCGATGACGGCAAGACGGGGAAGCGAGCCGGTTCGGGCGGGCTCGGCAAGGGCCAACCCGTCCGCCGAAGACCGGTCCGCAGCATGCAAACCATCATCACGGCAGCCCTGAGACGACCGCTGACCGTCATGGTCGCGGTCGTGGCGATCGTGCTGGGCAGCTTTCTGGCCGTGGGCCGGTCGGTGTGCGAGCAGCTCGGCGTCCCCTATCCGGCCGGACTTCCCCGCGGCATGGAAGTGGACATCTTTCCGAGCCTCGACCTGCCGGTGATCTACGTCTGTCAGCCCTACGGCGGCATGGATCCGGCACAGATGGAGGGCTTTCTCACCAACTATTACGAGTATCACTTCCTCTATGTCAGCGGCATCCATCACGTGGAGTCGCGGAACGTGCAGGGAACGGCGCTGATGAAGCTGTTTTTTCATCAGGGCACGAACATGGCGCAGGCGATGGCGGAGACGATCAATTACGTCAACCGCTCGCAGGCCTTCATGCCGCCGGGCACCGTGTCGCCGTTCGTGATGCGCTTCGACACTGGCAGCGTGCCGGTGGGCTACCTCGTACTCTCGAGCGAGACCCGGTCGATCGAGGAGATCCAGGACATCGCGCTGTTCCGCGTGCGGCCGATGTTCGCCTCGCTCCCCGGGGTCTCCGCGCCGCCTCCCTTCGGCGGCAGCGCCCGCACGATCGTGATCACGGCCGATCCGCAGCGGCTCCAAGCCCACGGCATGTCACCGGACGAGATCGTCCGGGCTTTGGCACAGGGCAACACCATCAGCCCTTCCGGCAATCTCCTCGTCGGCGACAGCTATCCGATCGTCCTCACCAACTCCGTCGTTCGCGATCCCCAGACGCTGCTGACGATCCCGATCCGGACGGGCCCGTCGCCGGTCTACGTGCGCGACGTGGGCACCGTCGCCGATGCCGCCGACGCGCCCGCCGGCTACGCGCTCGCCAACGGTCGCCGCGCGGTCTACATCCTCGCCACGAAGCGTGCCGACGCCTCCACCATGAGCGTGATCGCCAACATCAAAAAGGCGATTCCCGAGATGCAGCGGGCCCTGCCTGACGACATCGCGGTGCGTTTCGAATTCGATCAATCGCCCTTCGTCACGCGCGCGGTGAAGGGGGTCGTCGCCGAAGGGGCCCTCGGTGCGATCCTCGTCGGCGGCGCCGTTCTCGTGTTCCTCCGCGACTGGCGCAGCGCACTGGTCGTGGTCGCCAACATCCCGCTCGCCCTCTGCTTCTCGATCCTCGCCCTGTGGCTGACCGGGGAGACGATCAACGTCATGACCCTCGGCGGCCTGGCGCTCGCGATCGGCATTCTCGTCGACGAAGCCACCGTCGAGGTCGAGAACATCCATGCATGGATGGCGCGCACCGACAGCGTCCCCCTGGCGGTGCGGCTCGGCAATCTGCAGACGGCTGGTCCGCGGCTGCTCGCCATGGCGTGCATCCTCGCCGTGTTCATCCCCGCCTTTTTCATGCAGGGGGCCGCACAACGGCTCTTCGCGCCCCTCGCCCTCGCCGTCGGCTTCGCGATGATCGGCTCCTACCTGCTGTCGAGTACGTTCGTCCCGGTGCAAAGCGTGTGGCTCCTCCGCCATCTCCGGCCGGGGGACGGGCGACCGACATTCATCGACCGGCTCCGAGCGGGCTACACGAGCCTTCTTGTCCGGCTGGTGGCGGCGCGCGTGTCGGTGGCGACCGTCGCTGCGGTGGCGGCCGGCTTGTTGATCGCCTCGATCGGGCCACGGATCGGGCGCGATCTGTTCCCGCTGGTCGACGCGGGGCAGTTCCGCCTCCGCATCCGGGCCCCCGACGGCACGCAGATCGCCCGCACGGAGAAGTACGCGCTCGACGTCATCGACTTGGTCGAACGGGAGGCCGGCGCGGGCCGGGTCGCCCTCACACTCGGCTACGTCGGGATGATCCATTCCAACTTTCCCGTCAACGCGGTCTACCAGTGGTCGCGCGGTCCGGAAGAGGCGATTCTCCACGTCGATCTCGTCGACCACGGCGCGGTCGGCGTCGAATCCCTGAAGGAACGGCTCCGCGCGCGGGTGGCCGCCGTGCTGCCGGAACTGCGCGTCTCGTTCGAGCCCTCGGACATCGTCAACGAGGTGATGAGCTTCGGGTCGCCGACGCCGATCGAGATCGCCGTCGGCGGTCCGAACGTGGGCGAGAGCCGAAGGCATGCCGAGGCGATCCGCGACGCGTTGGCCGCCGTGCCGGCGCTGCGCGATATCCAGTTCGGCCAGTCGCTGGACTATCCGACGATCCGCGTGGAGATCGACCGCGAGCGCGCCGGGCGCTCCGGTCTCACTCAGGGGGACGTCTCACGGGCGCTCACCATGGCGACGTCGTCGAGCCGATTCGTGATGCCCAATTACTGGGCCGACCCCAAGTCGGGGATCGCCTACCAGGTGCAGGTGGAAGTGCCCCGGCAGGTGCTGCGGAATCCCGGCGAGCGGGTGCAGACGCTCTCCTCCGCCGACGATTTGGCCCGGCTTCCCGTCCATCGATCGGGGCGCGATCACGTTCTCGTGCGCGACGTGGCGACGCTCGAAGCGGGAACGATGCCGGGCCAATTCGACCGCTACAACATGCGGCGGCAGATCACGATCACCGCGAACGTCCACGGCGCCGATCTCGGCTCGGTCGCCCGCGAGGTCCGGGCCGCCATCGACCGCGCCGGGCCGCCGCCGCAGGGGGTGACCACCGAGATCCGCGGCCAGATCGTGCCGCTGAACGACATGCTCGCCGGCCTCTCGGTGGGACTGGCGGTCGCGATTCTCGTCGTTTTTCTGCTGCTCACCGCGAGCTTCCAATCGGTCCGCCTGGCGCTGGCCACCGTGTCCACCGTGCCGTTCGTGATCGCCGGTGTGCTGGCGATGCTGTCGGTCACCGGAACGACGCTCAACATCCAGTCGTTCATCGGGTCGATCATGGCGATCGGCGTGGCGATGGCCAATGCGATCCTCCTCGTGACGTTCGCCGAGCAGCTGCGGCGCGAGGGCCAGCCTCCGGCGACGGCGGCCGTCACCGGAGCCGCCGGTCGGCTCCGCGCCGTGCTCATGACCAGTAGCGCGATGATCGCCGGAATGCTGCCGATGGCCCTCGGCGTCGGCGAGGCCGGGCAGCAGAACGCACCCCTCGGGCGCGCGGTGATCGGCGGCCTCTCGGCCGCGACCGTGGCCACGCTGTTCATCCTGCCGGCCATCTTCGCGATCGTGCAGCGCCGCGCGGCCGTCGCGTCGGCCTCGCTCGACCCGACCGACCCCCGCAGTGGCACGTTCACGCCGACGGCGGCGGCGGTGCTCGCTGAACAAGGAGCCTGATCGTGCCGCGTGCTGGTCGACGCCGGAACGGGCTGTGGTGGACGGTGGGGCTGCCCCTGCTGGCCTGGGGATGCCGGCCCGCCCCACCCCCGGGGCCGCCCATCGTCTCGATCACGGAGGTGCGGGTCGCGAAGCCGGAACGCCGCTCCCTGCTGCTCACGACGACGCAACCGGGTCGGATCGAGGCGTTCGAGCGGACGCCGCTGTTCGCCAAGGTCGCGGGCTACGTCGGCGAGGTACGGGTCGACATCGGCGATGCGGTGGCGAAGGACGAGGTCCTCGTGCGGATCGCCGTCCCCGAGCTGATCGACGAGCTCCACGAGAAGGAGGCGATCGTCGTCCAAGCCGACGCGGAGGTGCGACAGGCCGAGTCGCAGATCACGGCGAGCCGCGCGGCGGCGGAAACCGCCCGGGCACGGATCGCCGAAGCCGATGCCGGGCTCCTCCGTGCCCGGGCGGACGTCGCGCGCTGGAAGTCGGAATACGAGCGCATCGGGGAACTCGCCTCCAAGGGGGCGATCACCCGGAAGCTCGAGGAAGAAACACTCAACGCCCTGCGCTCCGCCGAGGCATCGCTGGAGGAGATGAACGCCCGCGTGCGGTCGGCGCGCACCGGTTTCCACGAGGCGGAGGCGCAGATCGGCACGGCGGACGCCGACAAGGCGGCGGCCGCCGCCAGGCACCAGGTCGCCGTCGCGGGCGTCGATCGGATCAAGACGATGCTCGGCTACACGGAGATCAAGGCGCCGTACGCCGGAACGATCGTGCGTCGCGCCGTCGACACGGGGCATTTCGTGCCGTCGGCCGGCGGTCCGCACGACGTGCCGCTGGTGGAAGTCGCCCGGACCGACACGCTGCGGGTCTTCGTCGACGTTCCCGAAATGGAGGCCACGCAGGTCGATCCCGGCGACCCGGTCGAGATCCGCGTGCAGGCGGCCGACGTGGCGGTCATCGACGCGGTCGTGACCCGCACCAGCGCCGCGCTCGAGGAGGCGAACCATGCGCTGCGGGTGGAGGTCGACGTGCCCAACCCCGAGGGTCGGTTGCGACCCGGGATGTACGCGACGGTCGTGATCCGGCTCGCGGAACGCCCCGATGGGATCGTGATTCCCGCGACCGCCGTCGTTCGCGACGGAACGACGACGCTGTGCTGCGTGGTCCGCGACGGAACGATCGAGCGCCGTCCCGTGACCTTGGGGCTGCGCTCGGGCGGATTCATCGAGGTGCTCGAGGGACTCGATGAATCCCTGCCGATCGTCGTCAAACAGCCGGGAACGCTGCGCGATGGACAGGAAGTCCGCGTTGCGGCGGCTCCCTGACGGCGGCTCACCCGCCCGGCGGGGAATCGCCCGGATCCGACGGACGACCGGCAGGGTCGGCGTCGGCCGGTTCGGCTCCGAGGAAGTCGAACCGCGGCACCGTGCGCCCCGCCACCTCGACCGAGCCGGTGAACATCGCCAGCGGCCGGATCCACAGGCCGCGATCGCCATATTCCTGCCGATACACCACGAACGCCTCGAGCGTTTCACTGTGCCGCGCGACGGCGAGAACGGTGTATTCACGCCCCTTGAAGTGCCGGTAGCGACCGAGTGGAGGTGGCTGCATGACCGCGTGGCTCCCGCGCCGGGCCGCGGCGACGCGTGCGTCCGCCACCGCCCCGGGTGACGATCATACGCCACGCCGCCGCGGCGAGCCGCCTCGCCACCGGCCCCGCGCCGAGCGGCCCTCCCGCCGCTGACACCCGCGCGCGGCGGGCGATATGCTCGGTCGTGCGGAGGGTGCCGCGCCCTCCCGACCCGGCACGCGCCGGAAGACCGCCCGTGGCAAGACGGTCCTGTCGGTGTGCGCCGGGACGCCCGATCGCGGGCGGATGCCAGGCGCGGTCGCGCGGTGGGGAGGTGATCGATGACGCTCCCGGCCGCTGCCGCCGATCGGCCGCTCATCCACTTCGCCGACGTGGTCAAGGTCTACGAGGTCGGTTCGGTCCGCGTCGAGGCCCTCAAGGGGGTGTCGCTCGACATCCACCGCGGCGAGTACGTCGCTCTCGTCGGTCCGTCGGGCTCGGGCAAATCGACC
>JBJSXB010000019.1:0-9164 GCA_046086245.1 Planctomycetaceae bacterium
TCACCGCCACGTCGGCTTCTTCGAGTAACTTCGCCGCGAATTCCATGCTCGACATCCGGCCCACGAGCGACTCCGGCATCCGCGCCCAGACGAACATCGAGGCCTTGGGAACGGCCACCGGCCAACCGACACGTGCCAACCCCTCGCAGAGCACGTCGCGACGGCGCTGGTAGACCTTGGCCTGGGTCTCGACGTCGACCTCGCCATGCCGCAGGGCGACGATCGCGGCGATCTGGATCGGCCGAAACATCCCGTAGTCGTAATACGTTTTGATCGTTCCCAGCGCCCTGACGATGTCGCGGTTGCCGGCGCAGAAACCGACGCGCCAACCGGCCATGTTGAATCCCTTGCTCATCGTCGTGAACTCGACCGCAACACGCTCGCCGCCGTCCACCGAGAGGATGCTCGGTGTCGCGCAGCCGTCGAAGGTGACGTCGGCGTAGGCGAGGTCGGACACCACCATGAACCCATACCGCAGCGCCAACCGCACCACCTCGCGGTAAAAGTCGGGGCCGACCACCGTGGCGGTGGGATTGTGGGGAAAGTTGACGATCACCATCTTCGGCCGCAGCGTCTCACCGGCCCGGGCGATCTCCGCCAGGTAGCGTGACGGATCGGTGGTGTCGAACAGATGGGCGGTTCCCCCCGCGAGCGCCACGCCGTACACGTGTGCCGGATACGACGGCGCCGGCACCACCACGCCATCGCCCGGACCGATCATCGCCAGGCAGAGGTGGCCAAACCCCTCCTTCGAGCCGAGGGTACAGATCACCTGGGACTCGGGATCGAGCCGCACACCCCATTTCTTGAGGTAGCGCGACGCGACCTCGCGGCGCAGGCTCATGATCCCCAGCGCCGGCGCGTAGCCGTGATTCCGCGGATCCTCCGCCGCCTCGGCGAGCTTGCGGATCACCGCCGCCGACGGAGCATCGGACGGATTGCCCATGCTCATGTCGATGATGTCATGGCCGGCCCGACGGCGCTGGTAGGTGAGCTGGTTGATCCGCGCGAACAGATAGGGTGGCAGCGTCGCGATCCGGTCGGCCACGCGAAAGTGGGGCGTGACGGAGTCCCGACCGGCGTCGAGGTCGGTGGGGCCGTCGGCGGTCGCGCTGGTGCGGTCGGCGGCATCGGCGGCGTCACCGCCGGAGGCTTCTTCGTGAGGTTGGGTCATGGTGGCGGCGTCCTCTGAACAGGCCGATTCTACAGCGGCCCGCCCCGCGACGACCCGTCACCGCGAACCCGCCGGGACTTGCAGCCCCGCGGGCACCACTCCGGAAGATTCCGCGGCGCGTCTGCTGCCGGCACGGGCTGTCGCCGGCTCGGCGGGGATCGTCGGCAGACCGCCGGGCGGATCGGCCGACGGGCGCGACGCCGGTGCCGCTGCGGTGCGCGCCGGCGTCTGGCTCGTCCCGGCGAGGTGATTGTCGATCGCGGCCGACTCCCGGAGATGCGCGAACAATCGCGCCATCTCGATCCGTTGTTTCTTCTCGAGGATGTCGTCGTAGAGTTCGTCGCGCACCTCCTCGAACCGCACCGGTGCGGGTTCAGTGTACCCCTCGCAGTACAGGACGATGAACCGGTCGGCGATTTGGATCACCCCGGAAAGTTCCCCCGGCTGGAGGGCGAACGCCTCGCGCTCGAGAGCGGGCTGGCCACCGTGCCGCTGGATGGGAGGGATTTCCCCGCGCAGACCGCGGGTGGCGATGTCGACGGAGTACCGTTCCGCGAGGTCGCCGATACGATCGGTCGTCGGCTCCTGTCGAGCGAGCTGCCACACCTCTTGGGCGCGCCGCTGACTGTCGACGACGATCATGCGGCACCGCGCCCGGGGGCCGAAGGTCGCCTGGAATGCCTTGTCGAGGTCCTCACGCGTGACCGGCACCTTGCCGACGAGCTTCTTGAGGGCCACGGTCGGTTGGACGATGTCCTCGACGTAATGCTGGATCGGGACGCGTTGGTCACCGGTGACGCGCTCGAGCCACGCTTGCACGTCGGGGCGGCCGTCGGCCAGCCTGAATCCCATCTGCTCGGCGGCCCGAGCCACCTCGGCATCGACATCGTCCTGCGTGATCGTGATCCGCTCCTTGTCGAGTGCCTGTTTGATGAGGGTCCGCGACACGAGGATGTCCAGCACCTCGGGCCCGTGTCGCTCGACGCAGATCGCCCGCAGGTCCTCGTACGTGAGCGGCTCACCGTTGACGATCGCAGCGGCGCCGCCCGTCGCCTTCGGGTCGGCGAAACCATCGCTGACCTGGGAGGCTTCGCGGAGCGTACGGAATACCGCGGTCGAGGTCTCGCGGCTCTTGCGCTCGGCGATCTCCGCGGTCAGTTGGGCCCGGACGTCCGCCAGCTTGATGCCGGCGGCCGGCAGATGCCCTTCGCACTTGACGACGATGAATTGGTCGGCCACCTGCACCACCTCGGATACCTGCCCTTCGGCGAGTCCGAAGACGACCGCCTCGAAGCGGGGATCGCCGCCGTGACGGCGCACCGGCTGGACCCAGCCGTTGGCGCTGGCACTACCGACGTCGACCGAGTGCTGGCGGGCGATCGCGCCGAATTCATCGGGGGCGGCGACGGCGCGCTGGCGCAGTGATTCAGCCTCGGCGGCCGAACGGCTGACGATGATCCGGGCCTTGACGGCCGGACCGAACTGGCTCTCGAACAGATCCTCGACGTCGTCGTCGGTCGGTTCGGCGCTCCCGGCGGCCAGTTTTCGCAGCGCGAGCATCGGCCACACGATCTCCTCGGCGTATTGGCGGGGGGTGACGCCCCGTTCCTGACCGATCAATTCGATCCATTTCTCACGGGGCACGTTGAATCGCTTGGTCATCGCGTCGATCTCCGCCTCGACGTCCTGGGCGGTGACGACGATCCCCCGCTGCCGGCAGGCCTGGGCGATGATCCGACGGTTCACGAGCGACTCGAGGACGGCGCGGCCGTGGCGGGCGAGGCATTCGGCGGCAAGCTGGCTCCGGCGGATCTCGGCGCCGTCGATCATCGCCACCAAATCGTCCGCTGGCACTTGAGCAACCGGAGGATCGGCGGCGCGGGGCGGCTTGGCGACGGCGGGTGTTCCACCCGTACCGACCCGCCAGGCGACGGCGACGGCGATGACGGCCAGTGCAGCCAGCGCCTCGCGCGGCCACCGGCGCGGCCAGCGGCTCGTCGCGCCACGGCGGTCATGCGATCCGCCGTGTTCGGCGCGCGCGGAGCCCGACTGAGTGTGTTGCATGTCGCTGCCCTCCCTGGCAGATCGGGTACGGCGCGAGGATCGACTCACCCTCCGACCCGAACCCGGGGGACGATAGGCCGCGAGAGGGACGCGATCAAGGCGAACCACGGTGGAGGGGATGCCGTCTCGGTCGATCGGCGGTGGCGGCGACGACCGTGGCGCGATACGCTCCGCTCGTCGACATACCCAGCTCCCCCAGCCCCCCAGGTTGCTTCATGTCCGGCGAGCCCCGTAGCCCCCGTCCGGTGGCCGACCCCAACCACCCCGAATGCCTCTCGATCCTCGGGCTCCTCCCGCCGGTCACGGAGGAGGACGTCAAACAGGCGTATCTCGCCAAGGCGATGGCCGCCCATCCCGACCGCGGTGGCGACCCGGCGGCTTTCATCCGCCTGCAGAAGGCCTACGAAGACGCCAAGGAGTTCGTCAAATTCAAGGCCGGCAAGCTCGAGTGGCTCGCTGCCAAGGTGGAGGCCTACTCGCAGCAGCAGGACGTCGCCACGGCGACGATCGAACGAGGCGGCGAGATCGAGATGGAGGAAGCCGACTGGCTGCGCAAGAGCTTCGGCGAGGATTTCGGCCACGTCGCCGACAAACTCGTCAGGGTCACCCTGCATGGTCCCGGCGCCGACGATGCGTTTGCCGTCTTGGTCGGCTTCCGTGCCGACTCGCTCAAGGATCTCCACACACTCGATCTGGCGGGCGGGCGGATCACCGATACCGGCCTGCTGCAACTCAAGGAGCTCAAAGGTCTCCGCCGGCTCGATCTACGCGGCACCGCCGTGGGCAAGCTGGGGGCTGAGATTCCGCAGTGGTACGAACACCTCGAGTATCTCGGGCTACCCCAGGGCTCGGTGAGCATGTTCGCCCGGATGGCGATGCCGCGCCGACTGAAACTCGAACTGGGCGACGCCCCGGCGGGATGACCGGGGGGCGGCCGTTCACTCGGGAAACAGGCGCGTGGAGAGATAACGCTCGCCGAGGTCGGGCAGCACCACGACCACCATCTTGCCGGCATGTTCGGCACGCCGTGCCACCTGCAGCGCCGCCCAGGCCGCGGCGCCGCAACTGATGCCGCACATCAATCCCTCGCGTTTCGCCATCTGCCGTGCGGTTTCCATCGCATCCTCGTCGTCCACCTTCACCACTTCGTCGATGACGTCGAGGTTGAGGATCTCGGGGATGAAGCCGGCGCCGATGCCCTGGATGGTGTGGCGCCCCGGCTTGATCGGCTCGCCGGCGAGTTTTTGGGAGATCACCGGGCTGTTGGCCGGCTCGACCGCCACGACCTTCAGCCCCGGCTTCTTCGCCTTGAGCACCTCGCCACACCCCGTGATCGTGCCGCCTGTTCCCACGCCGCACACGAGGATGTCGATCATGCCCGCCGTGTCGGCCCAGATCTCCTCCGCGGTCGTCGCCCGGTGGATCGCGGGATTGGCGGGATTCCTGAATTGCTGTGGCATGAAGTAGTTGGAACTGGTGCGACTGATCTCCTCGGCATGGCGCACGGCGCCGGGCATGCCCTCGCCGGCCGGCGTGAGCACCAACTCCGCGCCGAGCGCCTTGAGCATCCGTCGACGCTCGAGGCTCATGCTCTCCGGCATCGTCACCCGCAGCGTGTATCCCCGCGCGGCACAGACGTACGCCAGGCCGATGCCCGTGTTCCCGCTGGTCGGCTCGATGATGATCGTATCGGGACCGATCGAGCCGTCGCGTTCGGCCGCGTCGATCATCGCGCAGGCGATGCGATCCTTGACGCTCCACAGCGGATTCATGTTCTCGATCTTCCCGACCACCGTGGCATGACAGCCCTCGGTGACGCGGCGCAGGCGCACCAATGGGGTGCGACCGATGCACTGCGTGATGTCGTCGTGGATGCCGGCGGGGAGCGGGTGGACGTGCGCGGAACCGACCATGGGGTCACCCGTCGCGGAAGGAAATGCGGCCGGTGCCACCGGTCACGTCGACCGGCGCGGCTCCGCCGCGGGGCGAGGCTCGCCCTCGGGAACCGTACGGGTTTCCGGTCGGACGAACAACCCTGGTTTCCAGCGCGTGCGCCCGCCGGACCCGGAGACCTGGCCGCGTCCGGCGGCGGAACCACCAGCCGGGAAATGGCTGCCCCGGGGACCCGCGGCGGAGGCCCTCCTCAAGGCAACCGTTTGACGCGGATATTGCGGTAATGCACCTCGCTACCCGGGTCGTGGGCCTGCAGCGCGAAGGTGCCGGCGGAGAGCCGGCGGGTCCCGGTCACCCCGTCGGGCTCGACGTACTCGAACAGCACGCGACCGTCGACGAGCACGGTGATCTGCTTTCCCTTGACGATCAATTCCTCCGTGAACCACGTGTCGTCCCTGGCGGGCGGAGTGAAGTTCTTGACGACGTTGTAGATGCTTCCGGTGCGCACGGGGTCTCCCTGGGAATTGTTGACCTGCATCTCGTAGCCGACCGCCGGCCAGCCTTCCGGTTGGAACTTCGTGTGGAAGAAGATGCCGGAGTTGGCGTTGGGTTTGGTCATCACCTCCGCCTTGAAGTGGAAGTTCCTGAACTCCGCGGGCGTCGCCGGATCGGTGCCCATGTAGAACAGGTGACTACGGGGACCGTGGCACACGATCGCGCCCGCCTCCACTTTCCAGCTCTGGGGGTTCTCGTTGACCTTCCAGCCGGCGAGGCTCTGGCCGTCGAACAACGGCTCGAATCCCGGTTCGTCGGCCCGGGCCACGGCGACCGCCAGCGTCAGGCCGACCGCGGCCACACCCCACCGAACACCGCACATCGTCGCCGCGTAGACCATGAGCAGACTCCGCAGGAAAACAGGAAGGGACTCCGCCATCCGCACCGCCGTGAACGTGGCAGAGCCTACTGCCGTCGCGACCGAACGGCCAGCCGCGGCCGCCGTCACCCCCCCTCTCCCACCGCCTCCGGCGGGGGTGATGCGGAGCCTCGCCGACGCGGGGCTGCTACGCGAGCCACAACTGCTCGCCGTCGATACCGACGTCGGACTCGACGGCGTTCCGGGCCGGGAATGGTTGGTGGTCACGGCCGATCACCTGACGGTGGTCGCCGAGGGGCGGGGGCCGGGCGCCGACGCGGCAGGCTCGACGGGGCGTGCAGAGGCGGGGCGATCATCCGAAACGGGCGGAGCCGCCCGTCTGGTGCGGTTCGTTCCCTGGCCCGAGGTCGAACAGGTGCGCACCACCGCCGGCGTCGGCGGCGGGACGCTCCAGATCCGCGCCGACGGCGGCTGGATCGACCTGGTGCGGTTCTCGAACGCGCTGGCGACCCGGTTCCACAAGGTGTCGCGGGTGCTGGAACAGGCGCGTGAGGCGGCTCCATCCGCGGGGGACACGCCTCCCGTGATCACCGGGCCGTTGGCGATCGACGGGCCCCTCGATCCGCCACGCTGTCCATCGTGCAGCCTCCGTCTCTCGGTCCGCGACGAATCCTGCCCGCGCTGCATGCAGAAGGGGCGGATCCTCGCCCGCGTGGGCACGCTCTTGGCCCCGCACGCACGCGGCGCCATCGCACTGTGCCTGCTGACGCTCGTCGGGGTGGTGGCGGAACTGGTCCCCCCGAAGCTGCAGCAGTACATGGTGGATGATGTTCTCTCCGGACGCGATGCCACGCGGGCGGTCGACGGCTCACTCGCTGCCCCGGGCGATTTCCGAACAGCCCTCCTCGTCGTCGTCCTCGCCCTGGCGTTGTCACGCGTGCTGCTGTCGATCGTCGGCGTGCTCAAGGGACGACTCGCCACCGCCATCGGCACCGGCCTGACCGGCACGCTGCGGAGCGAGATGGTGGACAAGCTTCAACACCTCGCGATCGCCTACTACGACCGCCACCAGGTCGGATCGATGATCAGCCGCGTCGCCCACGACAGCGAAGTGCTCCACGGCCTGATGCATCAGATCACGGGCGGCTTCCTCCTCCAGATCGTTCAATTGGTCGGCGTGGGGGCGATGCTCGTGTGGATCAATCCCAAGCTGGCACTGTTCACGCTGATTCCCGTGCCGCTGGTGATCCTGGGGTCGTGGGTGTTCTGGCGTCACGTTTATCCGCGTCACTACCGGCTGTGGGACGCGTCGAGCAAACAGATGACGGCCCTGTCGGGCATGCTCTCGGGCATCCGGGTCGTCAAGGCATTCGCCCAGGAGCCGCGTGAGCGGGACCGCTTCCAGAAGGCGAGCGACCATCTGTCCAACTGGCGGCTGTGGGTGGAGCACACCAACTCCACCTACGCCGCCGCCATGCAGATCGTCTTCAGCCTCGGCGGTCTCATCGTCTGGTACGTCGGCGGCCTCGACGTGATCGGCAGCCGGATGTCGTTGGGGCAGCTGATCGCCTTCCTCGCCTATCTGGCGATGTTCTACGCGCCGCTTGGTGCCCTCTCGAACTTCACCACCTGGCTGACGAGCTTCCTCTCGGGGAGCCAACGGGTGCTCGAGTTGCTCGACACGCCGGTCACGATTCCCGACTCGCCCGCCCCCGCGCCGTGGCCGGAGCCGCGGGGCGCCTTGCGGTTCGACAGCGTCACGTTCGGGTACGACCGCAACCAGCCGGTGCTGCGCGACGTCAGCTTCGACGTCGCCCCGGGTGAGATGATCGGTATCGTCGGCCGATCGGGATCCGGCAAGACGACGCTGGTCAATCTCCTCGGGCGTTTCTACGACGTGCAGGAGGGGTCGATCGCGATCGACGGCATCGACCTCCGTGACCTGTCGACGAAGCAGCTCCGCGAGCGGCTCGGCATCGTGTTCCAGGACTCCTTCCTGTTCCGCGGCACGATTTGGCGGAATCTCTCCTACGGGCGTCCCGAGGCGACGATCGAGCAGGGCCTCGAGGCGGCGAAAGCGGCCGGTGCCCACGACTTCCTCTGCCGGCAGCCACTGGCCTACGAGACCCTCCTCGGCGAACACGGGGCCGGGCTCTCCGGCGGCGAGAAGCAGCGGCTCTCGATCGCCCGCACCCTGCTCTACGACCCGCGGATCCTCGTCCTCGACGAGGCCACGAGCAACATCGACGCCGAGGCCGAGAAAGCGATCCAGGAGGCGCTCGCCGTGCTCGTCCGCGGTCGGACGACGATCGCCATCGCCCATCGCCTCTCGACGCTCCGCAACGCCGACCGAATCCTCGCCTTCGACCGGGGCCGGCTCGTCGAGCAGGGCACGCATGCGGAACTGCTCGCCCGCGACGGCATCTACGCGCGCCTGGTGCGCATCCAGACGCAGGTCACGAAGCAGCCCTCGGTCGACGCCCTGTTGGCGGAGCGCGACAAGGCGCGGGACGCCGGCGCGCCCCCGTCGGCCGCGGAACCATCGTCGCCGACCCCATCCCCATGCCCATCCCCGGCCGGCGGCGAATGTGCCGCAAGCGGACCGGCGGCGGGGGCCGGCGGCATCCGCTGGCTCGATCCGACACGGCACCGGTTCATGCGCGGCGACCACGACCGCATCGCGTTCACCGAAGACGGGCTTCCACTCGCGGCGGCGGCGTTCATCGTCCGCACCTTTCCCGCCACTCAGCCCGAGGCTTGGCTGTCGGTGCGCGGCTGGAACGACACCGGGGACGAGATCGAACTCGGCATGATCCGCGATCTCGCCGGCTGGGCTGAGGAGGATCGCACGGTGGTGCGCTGCGCGCTGCGGCGGCGGTCGCTGGTCCGCGAGATCAGCCGCGTCCATGTGGTGCGCCTCGCCCACGGCTACCTCGACTTCGACGTCGACACCGACGCCGGACGACGGAAGTTCACCACCCGCTGGACTCAGGGCCAGGCGATCGAATTCGGTCCCGAGGGCAAGATGCTGATCGACACCGAGGAGAACCGCTGGGTGGTGCGGCGCCTCGACGACCTGCCGCGGCCCGATCGGGAGCGATTCCTGCAATACATCTACTGGTGATCCCGAGAACCGGCCGTTTGCTCGTGGCGCCCCCC
>JBJSXB010000020.1:0-17858 GCA_046086245.1 Planctomycetaceae bacterium
ACCACGGCGCGTGGTCGGTGCTCGTGGCCTCGAGCAGCGCCTCGTAGGCCGCCATGTATTCGTCCCAGTGGCCGCGCTCGGCGACGTCGGACGCCGAGAACTTCCAGTGCTTGGCCGGCTCGTCGATCCGCGCGAGAAACCGCTTGCGCTGCTCCTCGCGCGAGACATTGAGGAAGAACTTCAGCACGACCGTGCCGTTGCGCACGAGGTGCCGCTCGAAGGCGTTGATGTCGTCGAACCGCCCCTCCCAGGTCTTCTTCTTGGCCTCGACGCCGGGGATCCGCTGGGCGGCGAGCAGCTCCGGATGGACGCGGACGATCAGCACCTCTTCGTAGTAGGAGCGGTTGAAGATCCCGATTCGACCGCGCTCGGGGAGCCGCTTCATGCAGCGCCACAGGAAGGTGTGGTCGAGCTCTTCGGCCGACGGGTGCTTGAAGCTCGTCACCTCGACCCCCTGCGGATTGATTCCCGACATCACGTGCTTGATGACGCCGTCCTTCCCGGCGGCGTCCATCGCCTGGAAGATCACCAGTACGCTCCACGTGTCGGACGCCCAGAGGAGTTCTTGCATCCGCGCCAGTTCCTCGACGTCAGCGGCGAGGAACTCCTCCGCCTTCTCGCGCCGTTTCTTCTCGGGAAGATCGGGATCACCGGCCCAGGCCGGGTCGTGATCGGCGAGGCGGAACTTCTTGCCCGGCCGCACGCGGAACAGGGCGTCGAGACGCTCGGGATCGACAGGCATGGCGGGCTCCGTTCGGGTCATTCACGGGCGGTTGCCGCCCGCCGGTCGAGTTCGTCGATGGTGAATCGCAGCGACACGATCCACGGTGCCGCCCCCGCCGTCCAGTGCCCGTACGTGGTGGCGACGATCGTGCCGTCCAGGAGCCGTTCGGGGGCCGGACAGGCGCGGTCAACCACCCCGGTACCGATGATTGCGGCGTGCCGACGGCCGCACGGCGTCGATGGCCAGGGGATCTCGACCAGAGCGATCCGTCGACGTGCCGGTCTCCCACAGGCCGCGGCAACCCGCCCCCGGGTCGCAGTGGCGACGGCACACCGAAAACTATCCCCGGCAGGGATCGAACCTGCAACCTTCAGCTCCGGAGGCTGACGCTCTATCCAATTGAGCTACGGGGACGCGATGCCTGCGATCCTACCAGCGGTGGGAACCGCTCACCACCGCGCCTATGTCTCTGCGGCGGGAAGCACGCTTCCGCCGGTGATCCCCGTCCGACCGTCGCTGCCGAGGTTCCCCGATCAGGCGGAGCGGCGCCGCGCCAGGGGTGCCGAGTCGATCGGCGGGCGCTCGTCGCGGGCCCCGATTGGAATCGTCGCCGGAGCGTCGCCAGAGCGGGCGGCGGCCGATTCCATCAGCGACCGCAACTGCCGGGAGCGCGGCAGGTAGCTGCCGACGGCGAGCGCCGCCACCAGTCGGCCCACGAGCATCGGCACCGTGCCCAGCGGCGCGGTTGCGATCGCGTGCCGCACCACCTCGACACCGTGTGCCGCCAGCGACCAGGCGAGCCCCTGACCGGCCCGCGATCGCCAGAAGAGACGCTCGGCATGCAGCCCTTCGATGAACGCCGGCACCGCGGCGGCGGGGAGCGACGGCGGGATCACGCGGCTGTCGGTGGCGACCACCGTCCGCGCCCCGCCGCGCGACAGGGCCACGGCCAGGTCGGCGTCGGCCACCGTCGCGCAGGTGGCGGCGAATCGCGGCCCGGCCTGCGCGAGCGCCGCGGCCGACCAGAATCCGGCGCCCAGCGACGGGCCGACAGGATCGCGCGACGGTGCCGGACGGTAGCGGTCGGCGTGGGCTTGGCTGCGCCGCGGGACGACGCTGATCCGTCGCCCGCCGCGCGACACGCGCAGCCCCGCCGCAACGACGCGCAGCGGATCATCCGCGGCGACGGCCAGGGGCACCACGGCCGCGGCATCGCCCACGGCGATCCGCGCCACGGGTCCGTCGGTCCAGCCCGGGGTCGCCCGATAGCCGGCGGCGAGCACGTGGATCACGTCGCCTTCCGCACGATCGAGGGCCGCGTTGACGCAGCCGACGACACCGCTGCCGCGCGGGGAGGGGACGAACGTCACCTCCTCGGCGATGTTCCACGGGTCGGCGTACTCGCAGCCGAGGCCGACGAGCACCTCGCTCTCGGCAGGACGGTTCTCCAGCACGCTGACGAGCGTTTCCTCCAGCGCGGCGGTGTCGCCGGTCACCGGAACGACGATCGACAGCCTGCGGCCCGTGCAGGCGCGCGGCATCTTCCAGACCCCCCGATCCCGGACCGATCCCGATCGAAAACGCGTGCGTGCCGGATCAGGCCGCCGCGCGCTGCGGTTGCAGTTCGGTGAACAGGTTCACCGTCTGCAGCATCTCGCCGTCGGCGTCGTAGAACTGCAGCACACCGACGTCGATGAGCCACATGGCGAACATCTCGGCGACGCGGTAGCAGCGGGCGACGCAGCGGCCGCGATCGATGCGGATGTTCTCCTGGACATCGGCGACATCGACGGCGTCGACGCCGAGTTCCAGGAAGTACCGCGAGACGAGTTGCCGCACGTCGGCGGCATGCATCTGCAGTCGCATGGGCGCAACCTCCTGTCGCACTGGGTCGAACGACGTCCTGTCGATCGGGGGTCGCGAAGGTACCGGCCGCCATCCTTCGTTGGAAGGTGGATTTCCGGCGGTTCGCGTCCCCCGCCACCCATGGAAATCGTCATCCGACGGCCCGCGAATGATGTTGAGTTTTCGTCGAATGGCCAGCCGGCTTTTCGCGCGCCCCTTGCGCAGCTTGCCCGGTCGCCGCAATCGGAACGGCCACCGGAGCGCGCCGGGTCCGGCGGCGGTGCCGCGGCGGGTTGGCGGTCGACCGGTCAGTGCCGGTGCGTCCACTCGGTGGCGCCGTAGCGGGTGGCGACGAGTTGGGACACCCGCTCGGCGGGCCAATGGTGGCGCGTCGTCGCGCACGGGAAGGCTTCACGAACGGCCCGCTCGAGCGCCGTGCGGTCGAGGGGTAAATGGGTGAGAAACGACCGGTGATCGCGGTGCGCGCGGTAGTCGGGTTCGCGCGGCGGGTGCTTGAGCAGACGAGCGACGAGGTCGAGATCGAGACCGTGCAGCAGCGTGCCGTGGTAGAGGATCGCCCGGCTGCGGATCCGCAGGGCGTTTCCCCCGACCTTCCGCGGCCCGCTGCCGTCGAGCAGCGCCAGGTCGCAGGTGCCGAGGCGTTCCACCCGCCGGCCGTCGCCGAGCCGGCTGCCGAGTGCGGCGGCCAGCGGCGCGAGCATGCCGCGGTGGATCCGCTCCACCGGCGGCGGTCCGCCCGGGCAGGGGATGACGATCGTCCACGCCAGGCAGCCCGGCCCCAGCACCACGGTGAGCCCGCCGCTGGGGCGACGGACGATCTCCACCCCCGCACGTGCGCAGGCATCGCGGTCGATCTCTTCCGCGACGCGGCTTGATGATCCGACCACGACCGCCGGACGCGACAGTTCCCAGCAGCGCACCACCGCTCGGGGCAGGTCTCCGTCGTGGGCGGCGTCGAGCAGCACCTCGTCGATGGCGATGTGTTCGGCCGCCGAGTCGGCCGCGGCGTCGAGCCATTCGGCGGTCGGCCCACCGGGCGGCCAGAGGGCGTCGGCGGCGTCCGTCGGGGGCGCCGTGCCGTGCCCCGCGGCGGCCGCGGCCGTCGAGCCGGCGGACGCCCCGCCCCGGACTCCGACCTCGTGGCTCATCGGTTCACCCGCCGCCGGGGCCCGGAGAGGGGGATGGGCGCCGGTCGGCGGGGAGTCGGCGCGGACTTTTTCGGCACGCTGCCTACACTGCCTTCCATGAGCCAACGTCCTTCGCGTCCCCTCGCCGCCGACGATGCCCTGCCACCGGTGGAGCCACCGAGCGCGGCGTTCCTGGTGCAGTTGTTTCTCGTGCCGGGGTTGATCGTCGCCATCATCGTCTGCGTCTGGCTGGCATTCCACTGGCTGGCACACCTGGGCAACGATCCCCAGGCGTATGTCCGCACCCTGCGCCGCGCCAACGAGGGGCGCTGGCAGGCGGCACTCAATCTCGCCAACGACATCCGCGGGCCGGGGGGCGAGGCCCTGAAGAACGACGCCGCGCTGGCGACCGAACTGGGAGGCATCCTCGCCGACGAAGTCGCCAGCGGCCGCACCGGCGAGCAGTCGCAGATGCTCGAACTCTATTTATGCCGCGCGCTGGGCGAATTCGCCGTACCCGAAGCGGCGGCGCCCCTGCTCGAGCGGGCCCGTGATCTCGATGCCCCACAGCGGGCGCGGGCCGCCGTCGAGGCGCTGGCGGTTCTGGCGTCGAACCTCGCCGCGGCCGGCAAGGCGTGGGACGAGCGGCCGGTGGCGGACGCGGTGATCGCCGCGTCACGGGCTTCCGACGGCGAGCTGGTGTCCGCCGCGGCGTTCACGCTCGGAGTCGTCGGTGGGCCGGGGGCCGTCGAGCGGCTCGTCGAGTTGCTCGGCCAGGCCGACGACGACATCCGGTACAACGCCGCCATCGGCCTGTCCCGCCTCGGCCGGACCGAGGCGTTCCCGACGCTCGCCGAGATGCTCTCGCTGCCCGACGTGGCCGTCACCGGCGACGACCCGGTCGCCCAGTCGGCGCGGTACAAGAGGGCGCTGGTGGTGATCAACGCCCTCCGGGCGACGGCCTTGCTGGTGGATGCCGGTCCGGAGGGGATTCCCGCCGACGTGCGCCGCCTGGTCGGGGAGCTTTCGGGCGATCCCGTCGGCGACGTCCGCTCCGCCGCCGTGGCGCTCGACCGCAAGATGCGCCGTGTCGGTCCCGCCGGCGGCTGAGCCGCTCAGCCGCCGCGTCCTTTGCGTGTGTCCTTTCCCGTGGAGCCCCGCCGATGGCCGTGTCACGCGACGAGACGATCACGCTGTTGCTCGAGAGCTACAGCATGGAGTTGGAGACGGTGATGAACTACCTGGCCAACAGCGTCAATCTCGACGGCGTGCGCGCGGAGGAGATCAAGAAATCGCTCGCCGCCGACGTGCCGGGGGAGATCGCGCACGCCCAGCAGCTCGCCAACCGCATCAAGCAACTGGGTGGTCACATTCCCGGGTCGAAGGCGCTGGTGCTCGGCGGCCAGATCCAACCGGTGACCGACACCACCGACGTGGTCGGCGTGATCCGCGCGGTGATCGCCGCGGAAGAGACGGCCTGCGCGCAGTACAAGAAGATCATCCGCGCGGTCGAGGGGGAGGATTACGTCACCCAGGACCTGTGCATCCGCCTGCTGGCCGACGAGGAGGAGCACCTCGTGCAGTTCAAGGGCTTCCTCAAGGAATACGCACCCCGCTGAGCCACGTGCCCGCCCGGCGTGCCGGATTCGCATCCGTTCAGGCATCGAGGAACTCGTCGAGCGCCTCGCGGAGCTGATCGGTGTCGGCCTCGCGGCCGGTCCAGGCCTGGAAGTCGATCGCGGTCCGCTGGCAATGCACCTCGAGCCCGTCGACGAAACAGGCACCCGCGCGGGCCGCGGCCGCGGCCATCGCGGTGGTGCCCGACGCGATGGCGGTGTCGATGACCACGTGGTCGCCGCGCAGCCCGCGCCACTCGGGCGCCGCTCGGGCGGCGAGGCTCGGCACCGCCGACACCACGACACGGACCCGTTCCGGCACCTCGAGCGTGGGCTGCCAGGGGACGACCGTGGCCGTCGCCCGGCCCAGCGCCGCGATGTCGTCGACCAGTGCCGAGGCCCGTTCCGCGCCGCGGTTGCAGACGAGCACTTCCCGGGCCCCGGCCAAGGCCAGTTCCAACGCCATCGCCCGGGCCACGGCGCCCGCGCCCACGACCAGGACATGTTCGTCGGCGACATCGGCGTGCATCCGCAGCGCGGCGAGAACCGCCCGGCCATCGGTCATGTGGCCGACGAGCACGCCGTCGCCGGCGGTGTGGACGAGGCTCGCCGCGCCGGCGAAGGCCGTCGCCGGCGAGGCTTGTCCCAGGAAGGGCAGGGCGGCCTTGCGGAGCGGGCCGTCGAGAATGCATCCGCGGAACCCGAGCGCCGAGACGCCGGCGAGGGCGTCGCCGATCCGATCGCTGGCCACGTCGAGCGAGAGGAACCGCCAGTCGAGCCCGGCGGCGGCGAAGGCCCGCTCGAACAGGTACTGCGCGGGATTGCCCGCCGCCGGGCACCCGAGCAGGGCGACGACATCCTGGAGGGCGGCGCTGACGAGCCTATCCATCGATCGGGTTCCGGGGAGCCCCAATCAAAGCACGGCGGGCGCCGCGATGAAAGGTCGGTCGCCGGTCGGCCGCGGGGACCCGCCGACGGTGTCGATCATCGAACCGGTCGGGCCCCCGGGCGGACGGGGGGTCAGGAGGTCACCCGGGTGGCTTCCACGAAGCGCGGGTCGCCGCGGATCGGGTCGAAATCCCGCTCGCCGGCGGTCATCGTCCGATACCGACCCTCGCGCGAAATGGCCCGACTGAGATGCTCGACCGCTGCGGCGGCGTCGCCGGAGAGCGACAGGTAGCAGGCGAGGTTGTAGTGAAGCAGCGGTTCTTCCGGATTGGCGACCAGTCCGTCGCGCAGGTTCTCGATCGCCAGGTCGAGGCGACCGGTCCGCTTGTGGCACCACCCGAGTCCCACCCATGCCGCCACCACGCCCCGGTCGCGCTCGGTCACCTTGCGGAACCAGTCGATCGATTCGGTCAATCGACCGAGGGCGCGGAGGGCTTCTCCGCGCAGCAAATGGGTGAAGACGGCGCTCTTGGCAGGCTCGCCGAGCGTCTGCAACCGGGCCACGACCCGTTCGAGGAGCCGTTCGACCGCCGCGGGAGAGGGCTGATCGGGCCGCAGCAACCCCTCCACCAGTTCGATCGCACCGGCCGCCTCCTTGAGGACGAACGCGTCGCGGATGAGGTGGGGTTCGGTCATGGCATCTCGCCGGCAGCGGGGGCTCCGCCACCCCGGCCGCGCCCGGGGCGGGCGTCGGACCGGGGCTGGCGGTCTTCAACCCATCGGTACGCCGCCCGATGCGGGCGGTTCGGTCCCCTCGTTTTTTTTGACAACGCTACGAAAACCGCCGGTCAGCCCCACAGATAACGGTGGCGGGCAGGATCCGCCGTTCGCCCTGCCGGAGACTCCGTCATGCGTCTGACGCTGCGCACGCTACTGGCCTGGATGGACGACGTCCTCCCTCCCGACGACCGGGCCGCGCTCGGCGACAAGGTGGCCGCCAGCCCGGTCGCCCGGCAACTGGTCGATCGGATCCGGGCGACCGTCGCCCAGCCGGGGCTGCCGGCGCCGCGGCTCGACGGCCGTGGGCTCGCCGCCGACGCCGATTCGGTCGCCCGCTATCTCGACAACAGCCTACCGGCCGACCAACTGGAAGCCTTCGAACGTGTCTGCCTCGAATCGGACACCCATCTCGGCGAGGTGGCCGGTTGCCACCGGATCCTCGCGCACCTCGCGGCCGATCCGACCGGGCTGCCCGCGCTCGACGCCGCCGGGCGCGCCCGGGTGCTCGCCGCCTTGAAGCAGCCCCCCGCGGCCACGCCGGGACCTTCCAAGCGGACCACGCGGGCGGCCCCCGAGGCGGCACCCCGGCGGAAGCCGAAGGCCCGACACCGTCGTCACCCGCCGGTGCGGGCGGGACGCGCCGCCGCTGGTTGGCATGGGGCTCGGCGAGCGTGGCGGTGCTGCTGGTGGCGGCGCTGGCCGGCCTGCTCGCGCGGTCGGTCATCGGCGGGCGCGATCGGGCCGACGAGCGGCAGGTCGCGGTCGCCCCGGCGGAGCCGTCCCGCGTTGAACCGCCGCACGAGGCGGTCGCCGATCGGGCGGCCATCGAGCCGGACGTCGCTCCGCGCGGACAGGGAGATGACGAACCGGGCACCGCGGCGGCGCGCGGCGCCGGTCCCGCCGTCGTACCCGCCGGACAACCGGCCCCAAACGACGGCGTCGAACCGCCACCGGCTGCACCCGCGGTCGAGATCGCGGTCGCCAATCCGGTCGACAGTCCGCTTCCCGCCGCCGCACCCGCGCCCCCGGCGACCGTCGGCGGCGACTGGCCGGTGGTGTGGCGCGCCGGCGAGGCGGCCGAGTGGCACACGGGCCCGCCGGACACGCAGATCCCGTTGGCGGCCGAGATCGTCGCGCCTCCGGGGACGACGCCGGAGTTGACCATCAACGACGTCGCGATCCGCATCCTGCCGCGCAGTCGCGTGGTGCTGTCGGTGATCGACGGCGGAGTGCCCCGATTGGAACTGGTCTGGGGCCGGGTCGTCGTCCGCGGCCAGCGCCCCGACGCCGCCGTGGCGCTGGTCGCCGCCGGTGTCGACGGTCTGTTCACAGGCGGCGTCGCGACCGGTGTGGCGGTGGAGGTCGTGCTCGAGCGATCGGCCGGCGACGACCCGGACACCGTGCCCGCCGTCACGATCGGCCGGATGGTGCCGCTCGCCGCGGCGGCCCGCTGGTCGGGCGGGGGAGACGCCGACGGGGCCGGGTCGGCCGAGCGGGTGCTCGAGGCACGCCGCCTCGTGTCATGGGATGCCTGCGATCCGACGGCGTTCACGATCGCCGCCGTCGCCCCGCCGCCGCCGTGGAGCGGCGGAGACGTCGCCGGTGATCGCCTCGAACGATCGGCCGCCACCACGTGGCGGGACCGACTCGCGGTCGGAACGTCGCTCGACGAGGTGCTGGCGGAGATGGCGGCGGGGCGGCGCGTCGAGGACCGGGCGTTCGCCGCCGAGACCTGGGCGCTGCTCGGGCGGTTCGACGAACTGGTAACGCTGCTCGCCGCCGCCGAACCGCCGCACGCCCTCGCGAATCGGCAATGGGAGATGCTGGAGGCGCGCAGCGTCCCGCTGGCGCTCGCGCGTGGCGCCGACACCGCGAACCGCCTGCGGCAAGCGCTCGCGGCACGGGGGCCGGCCGGTGAGGCCGACCGCTTGTGGCGGTTGGCGTGTGCGTTCACCCCCGAGGAAATCGCGGCGGGTGCGAACGGCGATCTGGTGGCGGCGCTCGACGACGACGATCTCGTCGTGCGTCGCTACGCGCTCCTTCGCCTCGTCGAGGCGTTCGCGCCGCCGACGGTCGATCGCCTCCGCTTCCGCCCCGACGCCCCCGCCGAGCGACGGCGTGCGGGGGTCGATTGGTGGCGGCGCGCCGTCGGCGGTGTGCCGCCGCCGCGCGGACGCTGAGGCGGTGCCATCGACCGTCGCCAACGCTCGGATGCCGCTTGTGATCGACTCGCGTCGCCGACCGCGCGGCGCGGGATTCGCCCGCCGGATCGCCGGGCATGGGGCGGCTCCCCGCCGCCTCGCGGCCGCGGAGCAGCGGTCGTTTGTCGGCCCCGCGCGGCGGGTGATATGCTCGGCCACGAGGTTGGTCACAGGAAAGGATCGCCATGCAGATCAACGTTTCCGCCCGACACGGCCATCTCAGCCCGGCCACGCAGTCGAAGATCGTCACCAAGGTGTCACGGTTGAAGCGGTACTTCGACCGGCTCACGGCCCTCAACGTGACGGTCGATCTGCAAAACGCGACCCTCCCGGCGGTGGAGATCGTGGCGTCGGCGGAACACTTTCACGACATGGTGAGCCACGACGTGTCCGCACAGCTGTGGCGCAGCGTCGATGGTGCGACCCAGAAGCTGGAACAGCAGCTCCGTAAGCACAAGGAAAAGGTTCGCGACCACAAGCACGTGCAGTCCTCACGGCACTCGTGACGCCGCGGTCGCGGGGCTCCCGCGACCGGACCGGCCGCACTCGTTCACGGAAGCGTTTCGCATGAAGTTCTCCGATTTCGTCGCCACCGACGCCATCCGGTCCGATGTCGAGTCCACGACGAAGGAGGCGGTGATCCGCGAGATGGCGCAGGCGCTGGTCGATGCCGGTCGCATCAAGCCCGGCGACTACGAGAGCATCGTCCGCGCGATTCTCAACCGTGAGCAGCTCGGCAGCACCGGCATCGGCCGGGGGGTGGCCGTTCCCCACACGAAGCACCCCAGCGTCACGAAGCTGGTGGGCACGGTCGCCGTCAGTCACGACGGAATCGATTTCGACAGTCTCGACGGGGATCCCGTGCAACTCATCTTCCTGCTCGTCTCCCCTCCCCACCCGCCGGGCGATCACTTGCGGGCGCTGGAGAACATCTCGCGACAACTTCGCGACGACGTGTTCTGCAGGGAACTGAAGGCGGCACGGACACCGACCGACATCCAGCACCTCCTCGAGGCTGCGGATGGGCATGGCGTCGTGTCATGAACGCCATGGGAATGGAAAGCGGGTCGATGCGGAGGGGGATCGACGAGACGGCCGGCGACGGCCGGGCCGGCGCGCCGCTGGAGTGTCCGGGGCTCGCGGACGCGGTCGCGGGCGGAGAGCCGGCGACCGCGAGCCAACCGGCGGAGCGGACCGTGTCGGGGGAGTTCGTCGTCGGTTTGGCCAAGGGCTTGCACCTGCGGCCGGCCGACATGCTCGCCCGCGAGGCGCGGCGCTGGCGGTCGCGGGTCGACGTGATCGCAAAGAGCCAGCGCGTCGACGGCAAGAGCATCCTCGATGTGATGACCTTGGCGGCGGAGGCGGGATCGCGGGTGGTGATCGAGGTCACCGGGCCCGATGCGGTCGCTGCGCTCGCGGCGATTAGCGACCTTTTCGCGAGGAATTTCGATGAGACGGGGGGTGTCGGCGATCCGGCGGACGGGGAACCGTTCGCCGCCGGCACCGGGTAGTACGACACGTTCGACACGACACACCACAGGAGCCGCAACGAACGCCAGGCGCGAATCGCCCCCGATGGCACTCCCGGTCCTGTCGCGCCGCCACCGGAGTGGACGGCCGTGACGGTTCCCGTGCCGAGGCGATGCCGCAGCCGGCGTGCGCGATGCGCCCATGCTGAAACTCCAGGGCATCGCCGTCTCGCCCGGCGTCACGATCGGCGAGGCATTGGTCCTCGACAGCGAGGGCTTCCGGATCCCGCGCCGCTTCGTGGAGCGCAGTGCGGTCGATACCGAGCTCGATCGACTGGCACGGGCGGTCGCCGACACCGCGGCCGAAATCGAGCGCAACCGCGACGCGATCCGCGCCGAACTCGGCGAGCAGTACGCGGCGATCTTCGCCGCCCACTTGGCGATGCTGCACGACCCGCGGCTGCAGGAGGAGCTCGTCAGCGCGGTCCGGGACAGGAATTTCTGGCCCGAGTACGCCGTCAGCCGCACCCTGCGGCGCTACGCCAAGGTGTTCCAGAGCCTCGACGATCACGTCGCCCAGCGCGCCCACGACATCTACGACATCGAGAAGAGCCTGCTGCGCAACCTGCTCGGGCAGCGCCGTGAGACCCTGGCGGCGATCTCCCAGCCGGTGATCGTGCTCGCCCACAACCTCACGCCGAGCGAGACGGCCAATCTCGATCGCCGCTTCGTCCAGGGGTTCGCCACGGAGTTGGGCGGACCCGGCAGCCACACCGCGATCGTCGCCGAGGGGCTGGAGATTCCCGCGGTCGTCGGGCTGGGTCCGTTTCTCGCCGACGTGTCGGGCGGAGAGCCGGTGATCCTCGACGGCCACCAGGGAATCGTGATTCTCCAGCCCGACGAGGAGACGATCGCCCGCTACCGTCTCGAGGTGGAGGCCGCGCGGACGGTGGCCGCCAAGCTCGACACCCTCCGCGACCTGCCTGCCGAGACGCTCGACGGCGTCCGGATCCAGGTCACCGGCAACATCGAGTTCCCCAACGAGGCCGAGCACTGCCTGTCGCGCGGCTGCGACGGGGTCGGCCTCTATCGCACGGAGTTTCTCTATCTCACCAGCCGCCGCGAGCCGACCGAGGAAGATCACTTCGCCGCCTACGCCGAGGTCGTGCGCGTGATGGCCGGCAAGCCGGTCGTGATCCGGACCCTCGATCTCGGGGCCGACAAACTGCGCACCGAATCGACCCCCGAGGAGGAACGGAATCCCTGCCTCGGCCTGCGGAGCATCCGCCTCTCGCTGCGCCAGCTGCCGATGTTCCGCACGCAGTTGCGCGCGATCCTCCGCGCCAGCATGCTCGGCGACGTGCGCGTGCTCTTTCCACTGGTGTCGACGATCGTCGAGCTGCGGCAGGCGCGGATGGTGCTCGCCGACGTGATGGAGGATCTCGCCGAGCACGGGATCGCGTTCAACCGCGATCTCCCCGTGGGCATCATGGTGGAGACGCCCGCGGCGGTGATGATGCTCGACGTGTTCATCCGCGAGGTGGATTTCATCTCCCTCGGAACCAACGATCTGATTCAGTACACGCTGGCGGTGGATCGGGGCAACAAGGAGGTGGCGGAACTGTACAACGCGTGTGATCCGGCCGTGCTGCGACTGCTGCAACGGTCGTTCGATATCGCCCGCGCGGCCGGCGTACCGGCCAATGTCTGTGGTCAGATGAGCGGCAGCGTGATGTACACGCAGCTGCTTCTGGGGTTGGGGCTGCGGCATCTCAGCGTGCCCGCCAGCGCCATCCCGGAGGTGAAGCAGGCGTGCCGAAGTGTTTCGGTCGCCGAGTGCCGCGGAGTCGCCGAGCGGGCCCTCGAAATGGAGGGGGCCCGCGAGGTGAAGGCATTTTTGAGCGACCAGATGCGTCGCCGGCTGGCCGGTGTGGGACGACCCTAGGCCGCGGGTGCCGCCCCCGGGCGGCGCGCCGCCGGTTGCCACCGGCCGCCTCGGAAAGGAAGCAACGGAGAACCATGAAACAGGAAATGCTCATCAACGTGTCGCAACCGGAGGAGTGCCGGATCGCGATCATGGAAGACGGGGTGCTCGAAGAGCTGTACGTCGAGCGGACGAGTCAAGACAACCACGTCGGCAACATCTACAAGGGTCGGATCGTCAACATCGAACCGTCGATCCAGGCAGCGTTCGTCGATTTTGGCGTCGGGCGCAACGGATTCCTCCACATCTCCGACGTCGAACCGCAGTATTACCGGCAGGGGGGGCTCGACCCCGACAAGGCGTTCGACATGGGGGACGCCGCCGCGAAGGGGGCCGAGCCGGCACGCGGGCCGGAGGGGACCGACGGCGAGGGGGAAGCGCGGTCGCGCCTCGCGACGCGGCGCAAGCCACGCCTCGGCGATCGGCCGCGGGTCAAGCCGCCGATCCAGGACATTCTTCGCCGCGGCGACGAGGTGCTCGTGCAGGTGATCAAGGAGGGATTCGGCACCAAGGGCCCGACCTTGTCCACGTACATCTCCATACCCGGCCGCTACCTCGTCCTCATGCCGCCGCTCGGCCGGGTGGGTATTTCCAAGAAGATCGACGACGAGCGCGATCGGCGCGAACTGCGCGACATCATGCTCGAGCTCAAGCCGCCCAAGGGGGTCGGATTCGTCGTCCGCACGGCCGGTACCGAGCGCACGAAGTCGGAAATGGCCCGCGACATGGCCTATCTGCTCCGCCTCTGGAAGAGCATCGTCCGCCGGATGCGCAAGTATTCCGCGCCGATCGACATCTATCAGGAAAGCGACATGATCATCCGCACGATCCGTGACATGTTCACGGAGGATGTCGGGAGGATCCTGATCGACGAGCCCGCGGCCTACGAGCGGGCGCGCGAGTTCCTCGAGTTGGTGATGCCGAAATACGCGCCGCGGTTGCAGTTCTACGACGGCAAGGAGCCGCTCTTCCACCGCTACGGCGTCGAGGAGGAGATCGGGCGGATCCACCAGCGCAAGGTGCCGCTCAAAGGGGGCGGGTCGATCGTCATCGACCAGACCGAGGCGTTGGTGGCGATCGACGTCAATTCCGGCTCGTTCCGCACCGAGAAGAGCGCCGAGGAAAATGCCTACCAGATGAATCTCATCGCCGCCAAGGAGATCGCCCGGCAATTGCGGCTCCGCGACCTCGGTGGCGTGATCGTCAACGATTTCATCGACATGCGCAAGGAAAAGTACCGGCGCGGCGTCGAGAAGTCGCTCCACGATGCCATGAAGCGTGACCGGGCCCGCACGAAGATCCTGCGGACGAGCCCCTTCGGCCTCATCGAGATGACCCGGCAACGGATCCGTCCTTCGCTGCGGAAGAGCATCTTTCGCGACTGCCCGACCTGCACCGGGACGGGCATGGTGAAGACGGCGGAGAGCATGGCGATCGAGGTGATGCGCACGTTGCAGCTCGCCGCCACGCGCACCGACATCGCCCGGCTGAACGTCACGGTCCACGACGAGGTGGCGACCTGGATCAACAATCGCAAGCGGCGCGAGGTGGCCCAGTTCGAGGACGCCGTCCACGTGCAACTCCACGTCGTCGGCAAGGAAAGCGTGTCGCCGGAGCATCTCGTGTTCGAGGCGTGGGATTCGAGCGGACGGACGCTGCGGTTTCCCTGACGCGGCGGGCGGACGACCGCGGGGCGACCGATGGGAGTGAAGCCGATGCGTGTGCGGCGGTCATGGTCGCCGGCGGGGCGCGGGGCGCTGACGGCGCGGTTGGCGGCGGTCTGTCTGCTCGCTTCCGGTGCCGCGGCGCGGAGTCAGGCACCGGACGAAGATTCGTCGGCCGCCGTGGTGGGGCAGCGTGACGACGGCGCCGCACTGACGCCGGTCGACCAATGGATCACCCCGCTGGGCCGCACGGTGGACCTGCCGGAGATGCGGCCGCAGGGGCTCGCCCTCGCGCCCGACGGCAGCCTCCTGGTGACCGCCGGGAAGACACCCGATCTCGTCGTCATCGACCCCGCCACCGGGGCGATCCTCGCCCGCGTCGTCCCGTCCGCCGACGACGTGGCGGTCGGCGGGGATGATGCGGCGCCGTCGGCGCGCAACTTGGCACCCGACCGCAAGGCGCTGATGAGCCTCACCGGGCTGGCCTTCGCACCCGACGGACGCCGCGTGTTCATGAGCAACATGCAGGGATCGGTCAAGGTGTTCGCCGTGGCCGACGGTCGCGTGACGGCCGCCGGCGGATTCACGCTCCCACCCGCCGCGGCGCCGCAGCGGGCCGCGGAGATTCCCTGCGGCCTGTCGCCGTCGGCGGACGGCGCGAGGCTGTACGTCTGTGGCAACCTCTCCAATCGTCTGCTCGAACTCGATGCCACCAGCGGGCGGATGCGGCGCGCGTTCCCGGTGGGGGTGGCCCCGTTCGACGTCGTGGTCGTCGGCGGCAAGGCGGTGGTGAGCAACCTCGGCGGCCGCGTCCCCGGCCCCGACGATCCGACCGGACCGGCCGGGCGGGGCACACGCGTGCGGGTCGATCCGGTGCGGCACGTGGCGTCCGAGGGA
This sequence comes from Planctomycetaceae bacterium, assembly GCA_046086245.1. GTDB lineage: Bacteria > Planctomycetota > Planctomycetia > Pirellulales > UBA1268 > F1-20-MAGs016. The sequence goes on from JBJSXB010000020.1 coordinate 15,217, forward strand.
ACCGTCAGCATCGTCGATCTGGCCGACGGGTCCGTCGCCGAGATCGCGGTCGGGCTCCATCCGTCGGGGCTCGCCGTCGCCCCCGACGGAAGGTTCGTCGTCTGTGCCAACGCCGGTGCCGACACGTTGTCGGTGATCGACGTCGCCGCCGGGCGCGTCGTCGAAACGCTGTGGACAAAACGGACCCCCGCCGAGTTGTACGGCGCCCAGCCGGCGGCGGTCGCCTTCGCACCGGACGGCCGGAGGCTGTTCGTCGCCAACGCCGCGCAGAACGCGATCGCGGTGTTCGCCTGGGAGCCCGACGACCGCGGGGACACCCGTCTTCTCGGCTCGATCCCGGTCGGCTGGCATCCGTCGGGGATTGTCGTCGACGCCCCGCGCGGGCAACTGCTCGTGTCGAACATGAAAGGCCTGCCGACGCGACCGCGGCGCCAGGCCGACGGCGTGGAGGGGTTCAACTCCCACCAGCACGCCGGAAGCGTGTCGCTGGTGCCCGTTCCCGGCGACGAGCTGCTGGCCGCCTGCTCGGAACGGGTGGCCCGCAATCTGCGGGCCGGACGGATCGCGGACAGCAGGCGCCCGCCGCGTGCCGACGCCCCGCCGCGGGCGATTCCCGAGCGGATCGGTGAGCCGAGCCTCATCGAGCACGTCGTCTACGTCATCAAGGAGAATCGCACCTACGACCAGGTGCTGGGTGATCTGCCGACGGGACGCGGCCGGGCCGAGCTGTGCATCTTCGGCGAACGGATCACCCCCAACCAGCACGCCATCGCCCGCCGCTGGGTCCTTCTCGACAACACCTACTGCTGCGGCATCCTCTCCGCCGACGGTCACAACTGGAGCACCTCGGCGATCGCCAACGATTATCTGGAACGCAGCTTCGCGGGTTTCCCCCGCAGCTATCCCGACGGTATGGAAGACGCCGATGCCGACGCGCTGGCCTGGTCGTCCGCGGGATTCATCTGGGATGCGTGCCTGCAGCGGGGCAAGACGGTGCGCAACTACGGTGAGTACATGATGCCGCGCGTCGCGTGGCGCGATCGCGGTCGGGATGGCGATCCCGACTTCCGCGCCTGCTACGCGGCGTGGAAGGGGGGCGGCGGCGACGTGGTGTTCGCCTCCGAGCCGGCGATCGAGTCGCTTCGGGCGGTCTCGGCCACCGACACGGTGGGCTGGAACATGAGTGTTCCGGATCAGCTGCGCGCCGACCGTGTGCTCGCCGAACTGGCCGCGTACGAAGCTCGGGGCACGTTTCCCAATCTGGTGATCATCTGCCTGCCGCAGGACCACACCAGTGGGACGGCGAAGAACTGTCCCACCCCCGAGGCCTGCGTCGCCGACAACGACCTCGCCCTCGGACGGATCCTCGCCGGGCTGTCGCGGAGCCGCTTCTGGCCGAAGATGGCGCTGTTCGCCATCGAGGACGACCCGCAGGCGGGATGGGATCACGTCAGTGGATACCGCACCACCGCGTACGTCGCCAGCCCGTACGCGCGCCGCGGTGTCACCGTCGGCACGCACTACAACACGACGAGCATCCTGCGGACGATCGAGCAGATCCTCGGCGTGCCGCCGATGAACCAGTTCGACGCGGCGGCGACGCCGATGTTCGATTGCTTCACCGACACCCCCGACCTCGAGCCGTTCACGGTCCTGCCGGCCAACGTGCCACTCGACCTGCTCAACGCCGATCCCAAGGCGCTGGCCGATCCGCTGCTCGAAGCCCACGCGCTGGCCAGCGCCGCCATCGATTTCTCCGCGGTGGACCGCGCTCCCGAGGATCTGCTCAACCGTATTCTCTGGCATGCGGTGAAAGGAAGCGCCACTCCATACCCGGAATGGGCGACGGCGGCGGCGCTCGACGACGATGACGAGGATGAAACCGGCGGATCCCGGGCCGTTCCCGTCGATGATCGCCGCGTGATCGGCCCGGACTCGACCCCGGTCTTCCGTCGCGATACGATATCGAAGCCTTCGCGATGACGAGCCGCCACGCGGCGATCCCCGACCCATCCCTTCACCCTCGCCCCAGCCATGGCCAAGAACACTTCGTCGAGCCCTTCCGCCGCCGCCGGGATGACCAACGCGGGGCACCACTACGCGATCGTCGCCGACGGCGGTCGGCAGTACCGGGTGATGGAAGGTCAGGAACTCGAGATCGACTTCCGGCACGTCCCCGCCGGCAGCGAGGTGGTGTTCGACGAGGTGCTGGCGGTGAGTCGCGGCGGGGCGCTCACGCTTGGCCAGCCCCTCGTCAAGGGGGCGACGGTCAAGGCGGAGGTGCTCGGGACCGAGCAGGGCACGAAGATCTACGTGCAGAAATTCGCCCGTCGCAAGAATTACCGGCGGCGCACCGGCCACCGGGCGCTAGCGACGAAGGTCCGCATCGCGTCGATCTCCGCCTGACGCTCTGCCGTTCGGCGCGGGGAGCCTTTCCGGGCGACCTTTCGGGGCGGGCGAACGAGCAGCCCCCGGGCATTCAGCCGACGATGCCCGCCAGTGGTCCGCCCCGCACGCACACTACTTCCACACCTCCTCCCCCCCCCCTCCCCCCCCCCCCCCCCCCCCCCCCCCCCCCCCCCCCCCCCCCCCCCCCCCCCCCCCCCCCCCCCCCCCCCCCCCCCCCCCCCCCCCCCCCCCCC
>JBJSXB010000021.1:0-5519 GCA_046086245.1 Planctomycetaceae bacterium
GTACTATCCGTTCAACGGAAATGCGAACGATGCGAGCGGCAACGGATATCACCGCTCGGGCAGCCTTGCCTTCGCATCCGATCGGCTCGGGCAAACCAACCGTTCTGCCTCCACGGTCCTGGCCACTGGGCCAGCAATTCAGGCTCCTACCGATGGCAAGAGGACGGTGAGTTTTTGGTTCCGGGTCAATGCTTACGTGTCCCGATTTATCTCTTGGCCCGATGCCGCGCCGAGGCAGAGATGAGGCCCGAATCCGAAGGCGACGTGGGGATTGGGCCGCCGGTCGAGCCGGATCGCGAGCGGGTCGTCGAACACCGTCTCGTCGAGGTTCGCCGCGGCCCATCCCAGCGAGACGCGACCGCCGTGCGCCACCGTGAACCCGTGGACATCCGCTCCGGCCGGGCAGACGCGGCCGATGTGCGACAGCGGCATGAACACCCGGAAGAACTCCTCCGCGGCATGGACGACGCGCGCCGGATCGCCCCGCAGGTGGTCGAAATCGGCCGGCACCGTCGCCAGGTGGCCGACCGCACAGGCGACCGAGTGGATGATCGTGTCGCGGCCGCCGGCGAACGCGAGGTTGGCGAAACCGAGCAATTCGGCACGGGTGAGCGGACGGCCGCGGAACCGGGCCCGTGTGAGCAGCGAGAAGAAGTCGTCGCCGGGCGCCGCCGCGGCGCGGTCGAACCGCTCGTCGAGATAGGCCTCGAGCCGACGTGCCTTGTCGATGCCGTCGGGGCCGTGGAAGACGTGTACGCCCCATCCGATCCACACCTCGGCCTCGGCCGCCGGCACGTCGAGCAGCACCGCCAGTGCCCGCGACTGCAGCGGCAGCGCGAATCCCTCGACCACCTCCACGGTGCCGCCCGCCAGCGCGCCTGCCAGCAGCGCGTCGACGATCGCTTCCACGCGCGCGGCGAACTCGGGCTGCCGCGCCCGGAGGAAGAACGGCTCCACCAAGGCGCGGTAGTCGCCATGCTCGGGAGGATCGACCTCGATCGGCAGTTGGCGGACGCTCCGCAACCGCTCCTCGGACGGGATCGGCACGCGGAACGGCGCGTCGGAGCTGAAGGTGTGCCAGTCTCGCGCCGCGCGGCGGACCTCTTCGTGGCGGAGGAGCATCGGGATCTCCTCCCCTTGGAACGGGCAGCGCAGCATTCCCGTCGCCCGGCGGGCGGGGCCGAACGGGTCGTCGATGCCGGCCGGCGGTGGCTCGCTCATGGGTCGGGGCGTCTCCGGTGATCGGCCGGCAGATCATACCGGCCGCGGCCCCCGCGACGTTCAACCCGCCACGTTCAACCCGCCGGAGACGACCTTCCCCGGCCGCAGGCCCGCTCCAGCTCGGCGACCACGTCCGCGAGGCTGCCCGACTGCGCGGCCATTTCCTCGGCGGCGGCCGAACCCTGCTCGGCGGTCGAGGCGGTGGCCTGCGTGACGTGCTCGATCCGGCGGAGCGCCGCCGCCATCCGTTCGACTGCCGACTGCTGCTCGCGGCTTCCCGCCCGCACCTGCTCGACGAGATCGCGCTCCTCGCGCGACCGCGTCGCCAGTTCGCGGATCGCGGCCGCGACCGCATCCATCCGCTCGCGGCCGGCCCGGGTGCGGGCGATCGAGGCCTCGATGAGTTCGGCGGTCTCGCGCGCGGCCGAGGCGCTGCGTTGGGCGAGCGTGCGCACCTCGTCGGCCACGATCGCGAACCCCTGGCCCGCCTCGCCGGCGCGGGCCGCCTCGACCGCCGCGTTGAGCGCCAGGATGTTCGTCTGCAGGGCGATCTCGTCGATCGCACGATTGACCGTCGAGATCCGGCCGGCGGCCCCGGTGATCTCGATCATCGCCTCGACCAGGGCGGCGAGTTGGTCGAGCGCGGAAGCGAACTGCGCCTGCTCGCGCTCCACCAACTCGTGGACCGCGTCGGTGCGGCCGACGTTCTCGCGCGCCTGGGCCGCCAGCCCGCGGGCGGTATCGCTGATCTCGTCGACGGCCGCCACCTGCTCCGCCGCCCCGCCAGCGAGCGACCGGCTCGATCCGGCCACCTGTGCGGCGCCCGCCGCCACGCCTTCGCTCGCCGCGGCGACGTCGGCGACCGTCCGACGCAGCGCGGCGGCATGGCGCAGGAGGGCGACGGCGGCGCTCGTGGCCGCCAGGGCCGCCACCGCGAGCCCCACCAGCATCGCCCAATCGCCGCGCCGCTTGGCCAGTGCCACGGCCCGTGCGGTGCGCTCGTCGAGGAGCCGCTCGAAGCGGCCGATCGGCTCCATGATCCGCAGCTTGTCGGCCTGGTAGGCGTCGTCGTGCATGATCCGTACGGCCAGTTCACGGTCGGGCGTTCCGGCCCGGGAGTAGCCTCCCGCGTCGTCGGCGAACCGGCCCTTGACGGCGTTCATGGCGATCGTCTCGGTCGTGACCAGCGCGTTCGACTCGTCCTCCGCGCGCTTCAGTTCGCCGAACTCCTCGGCGGTGAAGCCCTGCCGCTCCATGAGCGTGCGCAGCGACGCACGGTTGCCGTCGGCGCGCGGCGCGGTGCCGTTGCGCACGGCGAGCACGCGCCAGTACTCCTCCTCGTACCGGGGGTCGCCCGTCACGCAGTAGGTGCGGGCGAGGCGCGTGAGTTCCTCCGAACTCGACCGCAGTTCGTCGGCGAGTCGCCACGACGCGTGCCGATTCTCGTGAGTGCGATGCAGCGCCCGCTGCGTGGCCGAGGACCACGCCACGATCACGGCGAGCAACGCGATCGGGCCGAGCGTGGCGAGTTGGAGTCGGCGGATGGTGTTCATCGAGAGCGGTCGCCGGCGGGGCCGAATGGCGGCTTGTCGAGTCTAGTTCGCACCGCCGGGAGGGGACGGGCCGGCGTGCGGCGGCGCTCGTTTGCCGGGTGGAGAAGCCCGCGATAGGCTCTCGCCGCGGTGGGAACCGGGTTCGATCCGCGGACCAGACCCACCCCGGGGGGGTGCTCTCCATGGCCGGTCCGGTGCGGGTGTTGGTGGTCGGCTGCGGGCACATGGGCACCTCGCACGCGCGGGCCTACGAGCGGCTCGACGGGTTCGAGGTGGTCGGCGTCGTGTCGCGCGGCGAGGCGTCGCGGCGGCGCCTGCTGGCCGATCTCGGGGTCGATCGGCCGCAATTCGACGACTACGCGGCGTCCCTGGCCGCCACGCGGCCCGACGCGGTGTCGATCAACACGTATCCCGACACCCATTTCGACTACGCCAGTCGGGCGCTGGCCGCCGGCTGCCACGTCTTCCTCGAGAAGCCGATGGCGGAGACGGTGGAACAGGCCCGGGCATTGGCCGCGGCGGCTCGGGCGGCGCGCCGGAAGCTCGTCATCGGCTACATCCTCCGGGTGCATCCCACGTGGGCGCGGTTCGTGGAGATCGCCTCGGGGCTCGGTCGGCCGTTGGTGATGCGGATGAACCTCAACCAGCAGTCGAGCGGCCCGCAGTGGCAGACCCACAAGATGCTCATGCAGTCGATGTCACCGATCGTCGACTGTGGCGTCCACTACGTCGACGTGATGTGCAAGATGACCCGCTCACGGCCGCTGCGGGTGTCGGCGATCGGCGCCCGGCTCACCGACGACCTGCCGGCGGGCATGTACAACTACGGGCAGCTCCAGGTGACCTTCGCCGACGGTTCGGTCGGGTGGTACGAGGCGGGCTGGGGCCCGATGATGAGCGAGACGGCGTACTTCGTGAAGGACGTCGTCGGTCCGAAGGGGAGCGTGAGCATCACGGGCGTGCGCGAGGGGGACGCCGCGAGTGACGATGTCAACGCCCACTCGAAAGCCGCGTCGCTCAAGCTGCATCATGCCGCGCTCGACGCCGCGGGGGCGTTCTCCCGCGCCGACGAATGGATCGGATTCGCCGACGAACCCGACCATGACGCGCTGTGTGAACTGGAGCAGCGGGCGTTCCTCGCCGCGATCCGCGACGACGAGGACCTCACCGATCATCACGAGGACGGCATCAACAGCCTGCGGATCGTGCTCGCCGCCGACGAGTCGTTCCGCACGGGCCGGACCGTGGACTTGGGGTAAGTTCCTGCGGCCCACGGCCTCCGGTGTTCCTGCACCCAGCGGCCTCCGGTGTTCCTGCACCCAGCGGCCTCATGGTGCGATGACGCGGTGATACCGCGCGAGGTGGTAGGGGAGCAGGAACGACGTGCCGTCGGCGAGTCGCGTTCCCGTCCCGCCGGTGTCGAGCCGGTAGGGATCGTGGTTCCAATGGAACACGTGCCGCTCGTCGACCGGCAGCACCTTGCCGTCGCGCAGCACCCCCACCTGGCCATGCGCGTCGGGACGCACGTGGCGTGGAAGGACGGCGACGTCGTGCCGGTGGGCGTTCTCCAGACGCCAGTCGACGAGGTCGAGCGGGAAGCGGCGCAGGGTGTCGAGCGTGTCGGGAAGCCAGTCGTCGGGCACAAGCGCCAAGGGCACCGTGCCGTAGGGATCGGTGTATGCGCCGCCCCGCAAGCAGACCGCCGCGATCACGTTGAACAGCGGGTTCCGCTCCGGCCGCTCGAGCTGCCAATAGTCGTGGAGCGAACGCATCCAGGCCTGCCGCAGGCGCGGGTCGCGCTCCAGGCGGACGAGGTGGTAGTAGCCCATCATCGCCATCTCGTCATCGGACTGGTTGCCGCCGCCGATGCCCGCGGTGATCTTCGGCACCAACGCGTTCGACGCGTACCCGTGCTCGTCGATCAACCGCCTCGCCTCCGCGCGGTAGCGGTCGTCGCCGGTGACGTGCGCGGCGACGGCGAGATAGGAGAGGATCGAGAGGCTGTTGAGGCCCCGCCCCTCCCACCAGTCGAGTGACCTGTTGAGTTGACGGGGGGCGAATTGCGCCCACCGTGTCGGGCTGCCGTCGATGTCGACCAGCGCCCAGTCGTGGGCGATGAGGTGGTCGGTGATCGACCGAACGACCTCGGCCACCTCGGCGCGTTCCTCCGCTCCGCGTGCCACGAGATCGTGGTAGACGCCGTAGAAGAAGTAGTGGCCGTCGAGTTCGTCGGAACTCGTGTCGGTCTTCCAGTACCAGCGGCCCGTCCGGTCCTTCGGCCAGCGCGGCTCGAAAACCTTCCAGCGGGCCTCGCGCTCCCGTTGCCGCTCGTCGCGGGCGGCGTTGTCGCGGGTGTTGGGATCGAAGCCTCCCACGGGGATCACGCTCCGGGCCGGGAAACCGGGGGGCGGCGCCGGGTCGCCGCCGCGCGTCACGTCGCTGAGGAACTTGACCGCCGCGAACGCCCGCCGGGCCCGGGCCCGCGACCGCTCGTCGCCGTCGGCGGCATGCGCGAAGCACTGCGCCGCCCCGTACATCGACGTCCACAGGCCGTCGTTGTCATTGTCCTCGGTCGCCGCCGTGGCGACGGCGCCCGGGGCGTCGAGCCGCGCCTCGACGACGTAGCCCCATTCGGTGCGCCGGTGGAAGCGGTCGATCTCCTCCTCGAAGGCCGCCGCCTTGCCGGCGAGCGTGGTGGGCCGGCGGCCGATGCCGCCGACGCCCGCCGCGGTGGCGAACCACGCG
>JBJSXB010000022.1:0-16444 GCA_046086245.1 Planctomycetaceae bacterium
TCTTCGAGAAGGAGATCACCATCCAGGCGAAGCTCGGCTATCTGCTCTCGCTGCCGCCCGGCTACGACGCCGATCCGGGCAAGCGTTGGCCGCTGCTGGTGTTCCTCCACGGCGCGGGGGAGTCGGGGAGCGACATCGAAAAAGTGAAGATCCACGGACCGCCGAAGCTGATCGCCGCCGGTTCGTTCGATCATCCGTGCATCGTCGTCTCCCCGCAGTGCCCCGGTCGCGGATGGAATGCCGACATGGTGGCGGCCCTCATCGACGACATCTGCCGAACGACGCGCGTCGACGAGGATCGGATCTACCTCACCGGCCTGTCGATGGGCGGCTTCGGCACCTGGGCGCTGGCGGCGTCCCGACCGGAACGCTTCGCCGCGATCGCCCCGGTGTGTGGTGGCGGCAATCCCGTCGACGCCATCAAGCTGCGCGGCCTGCCGATCTGGGTGTTCCACGGCGCGAAGGACACCGTGGTGCCGCTGGCGGCGTCGCAGGCGATGGTGACGGCCCTGGAGGCACTCGGACAGAAGGACACCGTCAAGTTCACGATCTACCCCGACGTGGGGCACGACTCGTGGACGGTCACCTACGACGATCCCGCGTTCTACACCTGGCTGTTCGCCCAGAAACGCTCCGACCGCGGCAGGTGATCCGATGGGTCCGCTTCCCGAATCGTCCGGCGTGCTCCCGTCCCGCGGTGCCGTCGCGCCGCCGGCGCCGTCCCCCGGGCCGACCGGTCGGATCGCCTCGCTCGACGCACTCCGCGGCTTCGACATGTTCTGGATCATCGGTGGCGACACGCTCGCGCAGCGGGTGCTCGCCCGCTTGGGGCCCGGCTGGCCCGAGCGGCTCGCCGACCAGTTCGAGCACGTCGACTGGGAGGGCTTCCGGTTCCAGGACCTCATCTTTCCGCTGTTTCTTTTCCTGGTCGGATGCGTGCTGCCGTTCTCGTTGGACAAGTACCGCGACCGGCCCGGGGCGGTGGGCTGGCGTATCGTGAGGCGGACGGCGCTGCTGCTGGTGCTCGGCCTCCTCTACAACTCCCTGCTCGCCTTCCAATGGCCGATCCGGACGATGGGGGTGCTGCAGCGCATCGGCATCTGCTACGGCCTCGCTGCGGCGGTCTTTCTCGCGACGTCGACCCGTGGCCGGATCGCGGCCCTGGTCGCCCTGTTGCTCGGATGGTGGGCGATCCTGGCCCTCGTCCCGGCGCCCGGCGCGACGGCGGGGCCCTTCTCGCCCGAGGGCAACATCGCCGGATGGGTCGACCGCACCGTGCTGCCGGGCAAGATCCTCGAGCGGTACTACGGCTACGGCGACAACGAAGGCTTGCTCTCGACGCTCGGCGCCCTGGCGACCACGCTCCTGGGCATCCTGGCCGGCGAGTGGCTCCGCGGAGCGGCAACGCCATGGCGCAAGGTCGCCGGCTTGGCGCTCGCCGGCGCGGCGTGCGTGGCGGCCGGATGGGCCTGGTCCCCCTGGCTCCCGGTCGTCAAGAACATCTGGACCAGTTCGTTCGTGCTCGTCTCGGGGGGATGGTGCCTGCTGCTTCTGGCGACGTTCCACGCCCTGATCGACCTCCTCGGCTGCCGCCGGCCCGCGTTCTTCTTCACCGTCATCGGTGTCAACGCGATCACGATCTACCTCGCCCAACACTGCATCGACTTCGGCAAGACCGCCACGTTCTTCTGCGGCGGTCTGGCGGGGCTCGCCGGCGATTGGAAAGGCGTCGTGCTCGCCCTCGGATTGATCGCCGTCAAGTGGGCGTTCCTTCTGTTCCTCTGGCGGCAGAAGGTGTTCCTGCGCGTCTGATCGCGTGCTGCCGCCCCCCCCGGAGAGACGCGCCGCGTCACCGCCGACCGCATCGACGGCGGTCAGGCGAGCAGATCGGCGAGAACGTGGCCGTGCACGTCGGTCAGGCGGCGGTCGATGCCGTTGTGGCGCCAGGTGAGCCGGGTGTGGTCGAACCCGAGGAGGTGCAGCACCGTGGCGTGGACGTCGTGAACCGTCGTGGGATGATCGCGGTCGAGCGGCTTGTAGCCGAAGGCATCGCTCGCGCCGTGGACGACGCCGCCGCGAATCCCGCCGCCGCACAGCCAGGTGGTGAACACGTAGGGGTTGTGGTCGCGGCCCCGTCCGCCCTGCGAACTGGGCATCCGTCCGAACTCCGTCGTCCACATCACGATGGTGTCGTCGAGGAGGCCGCGCTGGTCGAGATCCTCGATCAACGCCGCCGCGCCCCTGGCCATCCCGGCGGCGAGCGGGCCATGATCGCGCTCCACGTCCTCGTGGGAATCCCAATTGCGGCGCGGAAACCCGTTGTCGTTTCCGCTCCAGACCTGCACGAAGCGCACGCCCCGTTCGAGAAGGCGGCGGGCGGTGAGGCACTTGAGCCCGAAGTGATGCGCTTCCTCCGCCGCGTTGATCTCCGCGGGCCAACTCCGGCCGCCGCGCTCGACGCCATAGAGGGCCAGCACGTGGTCGGGCTCGTCGGCGAGCGACAGCGCCTCCGGGGCGGCGAGTTGCATCCGGGCCGCCAGTTCGTACGACCGGATCCGCGCCTCGAGCCGCGCGTCGCCGGGATGGGCCGCGAGGTGACGGCGATTGAGGCCCGCCAGGGCGGCGCGCGTGGCGCTGTCGGCCTCCGGCGTGACGAACGCCGCCGCCGGGCGGAGGTCGGCGATCGGCGCGGCGGCTCCCGGCGAGACGACGGTCCCCGAGTGCTGGGCAGGGAGAAAACCCGCGTCCCAGTTCTTCACGCCGTTGGAGGCGTAGCCGCGGTGGTCGGGCAGGACGACGAACGTCGGCAGATTGTCGTTGTCGCTCCCCAGCGCGTAGCCGATCCAGGCGCCCGCTCCCGGAAACCCGGGCGACACGAAACCGGTGGTCTGCAGCAGGGTGGCGGCGGAGTGGACGCCCGACGTGCTCACCATGTCGTGAATGAACGCCATCCGATCGACGACACGACCGAGCGGGGCGACGATCTCGGCAAGTGGCTTCCCGCACTGCCCGTGGGGGCGAAACGGCCAGATCGGCGCGAGCCACGGGCCGAGTCCATCCTGGAACGCCTCGACGGGCTCGCCGAAATCACTCGGCTGGCCGTGCCGCTTCACGAGTTCCGGTTTGTGGTCGAACAGGTCGATATGGCTGGCCGCGCCCGCCATGAACAACTGGACGACGCGGGTGGCGCGTGGTGCACGGACATCGGTCCGGCCCGCCGCCGGATCCGCCCCGCGCGCCGCCTCGAGCGCCCCCAGCGCGAGGCCTCCGAGGCCGCCACCGCTGCGTGCCAGCCATTCGCGACGGCCGATGCCGACGGCCGGGGGTGTTCCACGCGCGGCGATCACGTCCATCGGTGCCTCGGGAGCGGGAGCGTCCGCATCGTCAGTCGACGAACGTGAACTCGTTGAGATTGAACAACGCCCGGCAGACCGCCGCCGGGCCGTGGTCGGCCAACAACGCCACCAGCAGCTCCACCTCACCCGGTTCGGGCGATCGGCCGAGCGCCAAGCGGAACGCCCGGACGACCCACGCCTCCGGATTCGCGCCGGCTTCGTCGGCGACCCGGGCGGCGAACTGCTCCGCCTGCGTCGTCATGAAGCGGTTGTTGAGCAGCGTGAGTGCCTGGATCGCCGACAGGCTCTCGGTGCGTCGTTCGACGCGCATCGACGGATCGGCACAGTCGAGGCTCGTGAGGAAGGGTTGCGTCTGGCTGCGCACCACGAAGCGGTACACGCCGCGCCGCCAGGTGCTCCGGTCGAGCGGGTCGGCGAGATCGTAGCGATAGTGCGGGGAATGCTCCGGATGCTCGACGCGGAAATCCTGCCAACCCGGACCGCCCATCGAGCAATCGAGCGTGCCGGCGACCGCCAGCACGGCATCTCGAATCGCCTCCGCTTCGAGCCGGCGGGGCTGCTGCCGCCACAGCAGCGTGTTGGCGGCGTCCACCGCGGCGGCCTCGGCACGCTCGAGCGAACGTTGGCGGTAGGTCGCACTGGTGACGATCAGGCGGTGGAGATCCTTGAGCGATCCGCCCCGGTCGCGGAACGTCACCGCGAGCCACTCGAGCAGCTCCGGGTGGCTCGGCACGCCACCCATCCGGCCGAAGTCGCTCGGGGTATCGACGATGCCGCGCCCGAAGTGGTAATGCCACACCCGGTTGACGATGCTTCGCCAGGGGAGCGGATTGGCGGGGGCCGTGAGCCACTCGGCGAGCGCCCGGCGCCGCTCCCCCTCGGCGTGTCCGGGGGAAAGCTCGAATCGGGCTGCGAGCCCGGGAACGAGCGACAGGGCCCCGGGACCGACTTCCCGCACCGGGGCGTTGACGTGGCCCCGGCGGAGCACATGGATCGGCCGCGGCACCCCCGCACGCCCCCGGGCGTGGGCGGTGTAGAGGGTGCCGAGGGGGGGCAACGCCGTGCGGGCGCTCTCCACCGCCTTGGCCTCCGCGTCGAGCGCCGCCAGTTCATCGGCGAACCGAGACCGCGCCGCCTCGAGGAGTTCGATCCGTCGGGCCGCGAGCCCGCCGGTGGCCGCGACCGCCGCCGGCCACGCACCGTCGACCAGATTGACCCGGCTCCAGCGCGGCGCCGCCTCGATCGAGTCGGCGCTGGTCACCGCACAGCCGCCGGCCACGTTCGAGCCATCGGTGTCGCGAACCTCCACCTCCGCCAAGGCGAAGATGAAGTCGTCTTTCCGCGGAGCGAGCGCCGTCGCGGTGATCCGCAGATGACGCAGCGGTGCCTCGAACACGATCTCGGTCGGCATGGTTCCGGGGTCGGCGACGTCGTCGGCCGTCCGGTCGGCGAGCGTGACCACGCCGCGCGTGAAATCGGCGTCGCCGGCCCCCTCGACGCGGTACCGGCGCGGGAAACCGAATCCGGGGCCGATGCCGTTGAAATCGTCACTGCACGGATGGAGCACGACCGTGCCGCGCTCGATCACCCTTCCCAGATCGAGCTGCACCCACTTGGCGACGTCCGCCGTGGACGCGATCGCCGAGTGCCAACCGTAGGCGGGACCGGGATTGCCCGTGCCGCGGGCCGCGGCGAGCTGGCCGTCGATCTCGACCAGCTCCGGCCCGGCCTGCCGCGCCGTCGCCTCGTCAATCGCCGCGCGACGCGCGCCGACGCGGGCCGCGCGCTCGTCGAGGGCGGCATGCGCCGCCGCCAGGGCGGGGTCGCGGGCATAGGGCCGCTCACCCCGGTCGAGGGCGGCGAACACCGCCTGCAGCGCGTAGTAGTCCTCCTGGGAGACCGGATCGAACTTGTGGGCGTGGCACTGCGCGCAGTGCACCGTCACGCTCGCGAAAGTGCCGATCGTGCTGGCCACCATGTCGTCGCGGTCGAGGTGGCGGGCGATCTTGCCGTCGGTCTTCGTCTCGGGCACCTCGACGTGACCGATGAAGTCCCACGGTCCGGCGGCGATGAATCCGGTCGCCTCCAGTGCGTCGGCGGAGTCGGGGTCGAGCACGTCGCCGGCGATCTGCTCCGCCATGAAACGGGCGTAGGGGATGTCGGCATTGAACGCCCGGATCACCCAGTCGCGGTAGGGCCAGGCGTGCGGTCGCGGCTTGTCCTTGTCGTAGCCGTGCGTGTCGCCGTAGTGGACGACGTCGAGCCAATGCCGCGCCCAACGCTCGCCATAGCGCGGCGACGCGAGCAGGCGGTCGACGAGGCGCTCGTAGGCGGCAGGATCGGGATCGACGACGAAGGCATCGATCTCCTCGGGCGTGGGCGGAAGGCCGACCAGATCGAAAGCGACGCGGCGGATGAGCGTGCGCCGGTCGGCGGCCGGCGAGGGCGCGAGGCCGCGGTCGGCGAGGGCGGCGCGGATGAACCGATCGATCTCGTTGACGCTCGCCTCGACCCCGGCGCCCCCTTCCGCCGCGGGCGCCGGCACACGCGGCAGCGCGAGCGGTTGCCACGCCCAATGATCGAGCCGCGGATCCCGCGTCGGAGCGTCGTCCTGACCGGGCCATGGCAGTCCGTCGTCGATCCACGCGGCCACGAGCGTTACCTCGTCGGCCGTCAGCGGCTCACCGTCGGGTGGCATGCGTTCGTCGTCGTCCCGCGCGCCGATCCGCGCGACCAACTCGCTCTCGGCCGCACGCCCCGGCACGACCACCGGGCCGTGATCGCCACCCCGGTGGATCGCCTGATGCGAGTCGAGGCGCAGGCCGCCCTCACCGCCCTGTGCGCCATGGCATGCGCCGCAGCGGGCGGCGAGCAACGCCCGTGCCGCGACGTGGGGATCGTCCGCCGTGGCCATCGGCCCCATGGGGACGAGTCCCGCCACGACGAGCCCGGCGACCCGCGCGACCTTGGCAAAGCGGTGGTGGCCGGGGTGACGCATGGTCGGAACGCCTGCAGCGGAAACAACCCCCGCAGCCTACCCCCGACCGCCACGCCCCCGCCATCGCGCTTCGGGCGCGGCGCCCCGATCCCGCGGCGGCTTGCCGCCGACCCGGAGGTGGAAGATGATGCGGCCCCGCCGGCGTCGCCCCGGCGGCGCCCTTCCCGCTCCCGGTGATCTCCAGCCGATGCCGCTCGCCCGCCGTCGCACGACGCTGATCGCCACCGTGGCATGTGCGGGCGCCGCGCTGGTCGTGCACGCCGACGAGCCGGCCGGTATCGCTCTCGGGCCCGACAGCCGCATCGTGTTCGCGACCGCCGCCGAAGGACGCGCGGTCCTCGAGGTCGAGGACGCATTCCTCTCCAACCTGAGCCCGTTCGACAGGGCCATCCGCCTCAAGTCGGCCGCGCCGGTCTCGCCGGAGGACTTCCGCCGCGTCGTCGGCGACGGCAGCGCCGACTGGACCGCCGAAGAACGGGACGGTCTCGTCCGGGCTCTCGCCACGGTCGCCCCCGCCGTCGCGCGGCTCGCGCTGCCGTTCCCCGCCAAGGTGCTGCTCGCCAAGACCGCCGGGGGCACCGAGGGGGATGCCGCCTTCACCCGGGGCGACGCCGTTTTCCTGCCGGCGCGGATGGTGCGGCGCAGCGGCGCGGCGCTCGAGCGCCTCCTCGCCCACGAGTTGTTCCACGTCCTGTCGCGGCATGCGCCGGGACTGCGCGAGCGGCTCTATGCCGCGATCGGCTTCGTCCACGTCGGCGTCCCGCGGTTGCCTGCAGGACTCGAATCGCGCCGGATCACCAATCCCGACGCGCCCAGCGCTGCGCATGCCATCCGTGTGACCCATGCGGGCGTGGAGCGCTGGGGCGTGCCGCTGCTGTTCGCCGAGTCCGCCGCCGTCGATCCCGCCGGCCCGGGCCTGTTCGGAACGATGCGCTCCAAGCTGCTTCTCGTGGAGCGTCTTGACGACGGCGCGCCGCGGCCCGTCGGCGACGGCGAGGCCGTGACGCTCGTCGACTTCGAGGCGGCCGG
Organism: Planctomycetaceae bacterium; assembly: GCA_046086245.1. Taxonomy (GTDB): domain Bacteria; phylum Planctomycetota; class Planctomycetia; order Pirellulales; family UBA1268; genus F1-20-MAGs016. The sequence goes on from JBJSXB010000022.1 coordinate 7,384, forward strand.
TGGCTTCTTCGAGCAGGTGGGGCGCAATACGGGGTATCTCATCCATCCCGAGGAGATTCTCGCCGACAACTTCGTCCTCGTGGTGCTCGGCGGCGAGATCCGTTCGCCCGCCATCACCGACCGGATCCGCCGTCTGCTCGGCCCCTGAGTGCCATGGCCCCCGCCGTCCCCCGCCCCCTCGACCTGCAACTCAACGGCTACGCCGGCATCGATTTCGCCGCCGCCGATCTCGCGTCGCACCACATGCGGGAGGCGGCGGCCGCGCTCGAGCGGGATGGCGGAGGCCAGGCCCTGGCGACGTTGATCACCGACGATCTCGCGATCCTCGAGGAGCGGATCGCCCGGCTGGCGGCGGTGATCCACGCCGACGCGTCGGTCCGCGCGATCTTCCCGGGAATCCACGTCGAGGGCCCGTTCATCCGCGCCGAGCCGGGCTACGTCGGCGCCCATCCTCCGCGGTATGCGATTCCCGCCGACGTCGCCGCAGCCAAGCGTCTCGTGTCGGCCGGGCGGGGGTTGGTGCGGATGATGACGCTGGCACCGGAACGAGACCCGGGCATGGCGACGACCCGCGCTCTCGCCGACCAGGGGATTCTCGTCGCGGCGGGCCATTGCGACCCGTCGCGCGACGAACTGGCCGCCGCGGTCCGCGCCGGTCTCGGCGCCTTCACCCACCTGGGCAACGGCTGCCCGCACGTGCTGCCTCGGCACGACAACGTCATCCAGCGCGTCCTCGGCTGCCGCGGGCTGCGCTGGATCACCTTCATCGCCGACGGCGTCCACGTGCCCCCTTTCGCCCTGGCGAATTACCTGCGTGCCGCCGGCCTCGACCGGGCGATCGCCGTGACCGACGCGACCGCCGCGGCGGGCATGGGCCCCGGCCGCTTCCGCCTCGGATCGCGGGAGGTGGTCGTGGGCGCGGACGGCGCCGCGTGGTCGGAGGATCGTACCCATCTGGTCGGATCCACGGCGTCGATGGGTCGGGTGCGGCTCGTACTGGCCACCGAGGTGGATCTCTCGACGGCGGAAGTCGATCGACTGACGGTGGAAAACCCCGCGCTGGCGCTGGGCCCGGCGTGAACCGCCGCGGCGCCACGACGGCCGTTCGCGCGGCCGGTGCCGACGAATGGCCCGCCGGTACCGGTCGGTGCCGTTCCCGCGGAGCGGTCGCGCGATGGACGCCGCGTCGTGCGGATGCGACATTCTGGGAGCCGTGGCCAGCGCGCTTCCCACGTCTCCCGTCTGATCCGCCGTGACCGCCGCCAGCACACCCGCCACCCGGAGCGCCGAACCACGCCGCGACGCCGCGACGATGTCGCTGGTGATCCTCGCCGTGATCGCCCTCGGGGCGGTGTTCACCTGGATGGGGCCGGTGCTGCGACCGTTCCTGATCGCCGTCTTTCTCTCCTACGCCGCGCGGTTCTTCGCCCGGCTCCTCACCCGGGTGGGCCTCAGCCCCGCCGTCGCCTACGCCAGCCTGTTGCCGGTCGCGGTCATTCTCACCATCCTCTTCGGCCAACTGGTCCACCGCGAGGCGGGTGTGTTCCTCGCCAAGTGGCCGCGCTACGAAGCACGGATCATGCGGGTGATCGACACCTCCGGCGGGGCGCTGCGCGCGTGGAACCTGTTCGGCGCCGCAGCCGGCCAAGGCACCGTCGCCGTGGACCACGACCACGGCGAGTCCGGCGACGACGTGCCGGCCCCTTCGGTCCCCCCGGTCGCCGAACGGCCCGGCGACGCACCGCCGACGGACGTCGGCCACACCGCGCCGGCAGCGGACGAAGGGGTCGTCGGTCCGGGTGAACCGCGCACCGGCGGCGACGTCGGCGCGCTGTTCCGCACCAGCTCCCAAGCGGCGGTGGACTACGTCTTCCGGCACAGCCTCGACGTCGCCGAGTTGTTCATCCTCGTGTTCGTCTACCTCGTGTTCCTCTTCCTCGGCGGCCGCAAACTGCCCGCCAAGATCCGCCGTGCCTTTCCCGGCGAGCAGGGGGAACGGATCCTGCGGATCGGCGCCGGGATCACCGACTCGATGGAAGCCTTCATGGCGGTGAAGACGTTCGTCGGCCTGGGCATGGGATTGACGGCGGGCCTGGTGATGTTCGCGATGGGGCTCGATCACTGGCTCCTGTGGGCGTTCCTGTTCTTCGCCAGCAACTACGTCACCTACATCGGCAGCGCGGTGACGGTCGTGCCGCCGATCGTGCTCGCCTTCTTCGATTTCAACAGCCCGTGGAGCGCCATGGCGCTGGCCCTGGCGCTGGTGGTCAACCGGCTGGTGTGGATCGATTTCGTCGAGATCCGCCTGTCGGGTCGGGAACTGAATCTCGACCCCGTGCCGATGTTCCTCTGGCTGGCATACTGGGGTTGGGTGTGGGGCGTCTTGGGCCTGATCCTCGCCTACCCGATGATGGCCGCGGTGAAGATCGTCCTTCTCCACGTGTCGGGCGGCACCCCCTGGGCGGTGCTGCTGAGCGACGACTAGGAACCGGCGCGTTGACCGACGTCCCCCCACCGACCGTTCCGATCGATGACCTCGCGCACTGGCGCTATCCGGCCGACGCGACACTGTTGGCGGAACTGCTCGCCACCGAGGCGATCAGCCGGCGGATCGCCAGCCCGGCGTACGAGGTGGCACGGCGCGGCAGTCGCACCGGCCTGCTCGCCGGTGCGGTGATGGTGGATCCCGGCGTGCTCCCCAATCTCGCCGAGGCGGTCGAGGGGATCCGGCGGAAGTTCGCCCAGGTCCAGCATGTCGATTGCTTCGTCTACGCCTCCGCCGAGATGAATGCCTTCATCGCGCCGGGACGGTCGGGGATGTTCATGGCGCTGTCGAGCACGGCGGTCAACCATCTCGATGCCGACGAGCTGAAGTACGTCCTCGGTCACGAGTTCGGCCACGCGGCGTTCGGCCATCTCGACGTCGTCGCCGGCGCCCTCCTTGCCGACGGCACGCTCGGCGCCGCCGACGTGAGTCGGGTGTGCGGCTGGCAACGGGCGGCGGAAATCTCGGCCGACCGCATGGGATTGGCGGTGTGCGGATCCCTCTCGGCGGCATCGCGGGCCTTGTTCAAGGTGGCCTCGGGGATCTTTTCCGATGCCGTCGTCGCCTCCCCCGAGCGCTTTGCGGCCCAGTGGCAGTGGTTGGTGGACGAGGTGATCACCGAGGGAGACCGCGGCTTCCACCAGATCTCCCACCCGTTTCCCCCGCTGCGCATGCAGGCGATGCTCCTGTTCTGGGACGCCTTGCAGTCGGGCGGTGGTGAGCGGATCAGCGCCGCCAACGCGGCGATCGATCGGATGCTGGCGATGATGGAGCCGGGGGGGGAGGGTGAGGCACTCGACGATCCCCTCCTTCGCGACCTGTTCTTCTGGGGCGGGCTCGCGGTCGCGCTCGCCAACGGCTACGTGAGCCCGACGCAGTGGCGGCGGCTCGAATCGCTCGCCCGGCCGGGCACCGATCTGGAGGCGGTGTCGACGGCCGCGGCCCGCGACGACGTCGCATGCTGGGAACGGTTCACCGCCGCCTTCAAGGGTCGCCGCCGCAAGTTCAGCGGCCTCGAGCTCCACCGGCTCCTCTACGGCCTCCACGATCTCGCGCACGCCGACGGCAAGGTGACCGCCGCCGAGATGGAACGGCTGCGCCGGATCGCCTCGATCGTCGGCGTCGTGCCGGAAGCCTGCGACCATATCGCCGCGCAGTACGCACGGGAGAACCAGCGCGATGGCCGATGACACGCTCCTCTTCCTCCGGCGGCTCGAGAGCATCGCCGCGCTCGCCGCCCTCAAGGGCTGGATCGACGAGCAGGCGCAGATGTTCGTGATGGACTTCGACACCGGGGGCTACCGATCGCAACGGGTGTTCGCGCGTGTCGCGCCGGAGGGCCCCAACGGCAAGCCGATGATCAAGATCCAATCGCCCGCGCGCGTGGTGAAGCACCGCTGGGGCCGCGGCCTGTCGCGCCGCGACGCCAACGACCTGCTGCGGCGCAACGAAGGCGTGGCGGTCGCCCGCTTCGGTGTCATCGAGGCTGCCGCCGCGACGATGGTGATGGTGTCGGCCGATCTCGTGCTCGAGACCCTCGACGCCGAGGAGTTGCGCCTCACGGCCTACGCGGTGGCCCACACCGCCGACCGCTACGAGGCGCAATACGGCGGCGACGAATACTGACGCGATCCAGGAGAGCCGGTCCCGATGCCGCTCGAGTTGTCCATCCATCCCGATCCCGCCACGCTCGGCCAAGCCGCTGGAGCCGAGGCGGCCGACGTGATCCGCGACGCCCTGGCCACCGCCGGCGAGGCCACGATCGTCGTCGCCACCGGGGCGAGCCAGTTCGCCACGCTCGCGACCCTCGTCGCGGCCCGCGGCATCGACTGGTCGCGGGTCACGATCTTCCATCTCGACGAATACGCCCGCCTTCCCGCCGACCACCCGGCCAGTTTCCGCCGCTATCTGCGCGAGCGCTTCATCGAGCGTCTGCCGGCGTCTCCGGCGGCGTTCCATCCGATCGCCGCCGACACGTCTCCCGCGGCCGAGTGCCGCAGGCTCGCCCGCCTCGTGCCGCGCGGTCCGTTCGATCTCGCGCTCATCGGCATCGGCGAGAATGGCCATCTTGCGTTCAACGACCCCCCCGCCGACTTCGCCACGCCGGAGCCGTATCTCGTGGTCGCGCTCGACGAGGCGTGCCGACGGCAGCAGGTCGGGGAGGGCTGGTTTCCCGATCTGGACAGCGTCCCCACCGAGGCGGTGTCGATGAGCGTGAGGCGGATCCTCGACAGCCACCGGACGGTCTGCTCGGTGCCCGACGCCAGGAAGGCCGAGGCCGTACGCGCTGCGCTCGAGGGGCCGGTCACACCCCGCTGCCCCGCGTCGATCCTCCAGGAGGCGCCCGGGCGGGTGAGCCTCCACGTCGATACCGCGGCGGCGGCGGGCCTGTCCCGTCCCCGATGACCGGCCCCTCCGCCACGGCACGGCCGGCGCCGACCCCGTTCCCGTCCATCGTCCCCAGTTTTCCTCCAGGAGCACCTCCGATGATCCGCATGGTGATGACGACGATCGCGTGGCTCGCCGTCGGTGGCTGGATCGGCATGCCCGACGCGCGCGGCCAGGCGCCGGCGCTGCGCATCGATGCGGCGACGTACGGCGTGTATGCCGACGGCAAACCGGTGGCCGGCAAGACGTTCACCGTCACCGATGCCGTCGGACGCCTCGTGAAGGACGGCCGGCTGCGTCTCGAGGTGGGCAACGATCCGTTCGGCGATCCGGCCAGCGGCGAGGGGAAGCGCCTCGAAGTTCGCTACACGCTCGGCGGCACGTCCGCCACGCTCCTCGTCGACGAGGGGGAGACGCTCCTCATTCCCGTGCCGATACTCTCCGGCACCCTCGCCGTGCGCAAGGCCACCTACGGCGATCACACCCAGGGCATGACCGACGACGTCACCGATCTGGTCAAGGCACGGCTGCGGGACGGGCGGCTCGAAGTGAAGGTCGACAACGATCTGCTCGGCGATCCGGCCGTGGGCACGTTCAAACAACTCCGCGTCGAGTACTCGATCGGTGACGTGGAGTTGGTGAAGCGGACCTACGAGGGGGGAACGCTGTCGCTTGCCGAGCCCGGCACGCGCACCACGCCCGCGCACTGAACGCCGGCCGCGCGGCATCCCGAACGCGGCGCGGCGAAGCCGACCGGGACCGTGTCCGCTCCGGCCCGTGTCGCGCGCCGCGATCACCACCCCTGCGCGTGGCCGTTGGCCCGGGGATCGCTCGCCCCGACGAAGCCGCCATCGGGGCCACGGGCCACGATCTGCGACACACCGATCGCCGCGTCCTCCTCCAGTTGGTGCCCCCGGTTCGTCAGCGCCGCCCGGACCTCGGCCGGGACGCCCGGCTCGACGACCAGCCGGTCGGGCCTCCATTGGTGGTGGATCCGCGGCCCGGCGAGAGCCGCGCCCGGCGACTGCCCGAGGTCGAGGATGCGGACGAGGTGCTGCACGGTCTGCGAGATGATCGTCGGCCCCCCGGCCCCACCCAGCGCGAGGATCGGCCGCCCGTCCTCGAGCACGATCGTCGGGCTCATGCTCGACAGCGGCCGCTTTCCCGGCGCCACCGCATTGGCGGCCGCGCCGACCAGACCGAAGGCGTTGGGCACCCCCGGCTGGACGGAGAAATCGTCCATCTGGTTGTTGAGGACGATGCCGGTGCCGGGCACGATCACCTTCGACCCGAAGTGGGTGTTGACCGTCGCCGTACACGCGACCCAGTTGCCCTCGGCATCGGCGACGGAAAAGTGCGTGGTGTGCCTGCCGGCCGAAAACCACTCGGCGTCGGCACGCGGCGGCATGTCCGGCCCGGGCACGACTGCGGCGGCCTCGGGATCGATGCGGGAGGCGAGCCGGTCGGTGTAGGCGGCATCGACCAGGCCGCGCGGCACCCGGGCGAACGCCGGATCGCCGAGCCAGTGGGCGCGGTCGGCGAAAGCGAGCTTCATGCTCTCGGCGAGCAGATGCTCCCGTTGCCCGGGGGCGGAGGCGCCGGCCAGATCATGCCGCGCGAGCATCTGGAGCATCTGCGCGACGTGCACCCCTCCCGAACTCGGCGGCGGCACTCCGAGGATCGTGCGGCCGCGATACGACGTCGCCAACGGTTCGCGCTCGATGACGCGGTAGGCGGCGAAGTCGGCGGCGGTGAGGATCCCGCCGTGGGCCGCCATCCACTCCCCCACCGTCGCGGCGAATCCGCCACGGTAGAACCAGTCGGGGCCCTCCGCGGCGATCCGGCGGTAGCTGGCCGCGAGATCGGCCTGGACGAGGCGCTCGCCCGCGGCGCGCGGGCGACCATCGGCGGCGAGGAACACCGCGGCCGATGCGGGAAAGCGCGCGAGGTCGGCGGCCTTGGCGGCGATCCGCCGGGCGTGCAGCGGATCGAGCACGAAGCCGTCGGCGGCGATGCGCGCGGCGGGGAGCATGATCCGCTCCAGCGGCATCCGACCGAAGCGACGCAGGGCGTCGGCATACGCCGCCAGCGCCCCCGGAACGGCGACGGCGAGCGGGCCGGTCTGGCTCGCGGCGGTGTCGGCCACGCCGTCGCGCATGAACATGTCGGCACGGGCGGCGGCGGGCGCCGTCTCGCGGCCGTCGATGACGATCGCCTTGCCGGCGGCGGTCTGGATGAGGAGGAAGCACCCGCCGCCGAGGCCGGAGTTGAAGCTGTCGACGACGCCGAGGGTCACGCCGGCCGCGACGGCGGCGTCGATGGCGTTGCCGCCGGCGGCGAACGCGTCGAGGGCCGCATGGGTGGCGAGCGGATGCACGGTGGCGACCATGCCGCGGCGGCCGTGGGCCTCGACGGCCCGGGACGCGACCTGCCCGATCACCGGTTCGACGAGCACCACCAGCGCCAACGCCGCGGCTCGGGCGACCGCCCTGCCGCCGCGGGGCATCGTCACCGGCACGTTCCGCGCCGGCCACGCGGCCGCCGCCGGAGCGGGCCCGTCCCCGGACGGACCACCGCCGTGGTCGATCGCCGGTGGCAGTGGTGCTGCGTGTGGCATTCGGACGGCTCCCCTCGAGGCGGTATCTTACGATCTCGTTCCCCGCGACCGCTGCCCGGTTCGACGCATGGATCCGCTCACCATTCTCGGCCTCGGCCTGGCGGGGTTCGCCGCGGGTTTCATCGACGCCATCGCCGGCGGCGGCGGGCTGATCTCCCTGCCGGCCCTGCTCTGGGCCGGCCTGCCGGCCCATCTGGCGTTGGGCACCAACAAACTGCAAAGCGCCGTCGGCACGGCGATGGCGGTGGGGAAGTACCACGGGGCCGGCCTCGTCGAGTGGCGCGACGTGCGGCCGGCGGTGATCGTTACCGCGGTGATGGCGGCGGTGGGGACCGTCACGGTGCTGACGGTGCGCAACGACCTGCTCGCGCGGATCGTGCCGTGGCTGCTGTTGGGGGTCGCGGCCTGGATCTTCGTGCGACCCGGGCTCGCGGCCACCGCCGGCCCGCCGCGCCTCGGCCCATGGCCCTTCGCGCTCCTCGCCGGGTCGGCGCTGGGGTTCTACGACGGCTTTTTCGGTCCGGGCACCGGCGCCTTCTGGACCGCGGCGTGGGTCGAAGGACGGGCGCTGCCGCTCACCCGTGCGACCGCCGCGACGAAGGTGGTCAATCTCACCAGCAATCTGGCGGCGCTGGCGGTCTTCGCCGGGGGACGGAGCGTCGATCCGCTCGCGGCGGCCGCGATGATCGTCGGCCAAATCGTCGGGGGCCGGCTGGGGGCGACGCTCGCGATCCGGCACGGGGCGCGGTTCATCCGCGTGGTCTTCATCGCGGTGGTGCTGGCGCTGGTCGTCCGCCTGCTGTGGGCTCCCCCGACCCGCTGACGCGCACGGCGGACACGACACCGTCGGCACGCGCCAGCGGCAGCCCGACGTACGGCACGAGCGCGGCGGGGGACACGGTCGGATGCTGCGCGCCACCGCGTTCCCGCGTCAATTCGGGCGTCCGCGTGACCACGTAACCGACGATCTCGTCGAGGGCCACCACGCCATCGGCTGCGGTCGAGCCATCGGCCGCGGCGGCGCCGTACCCGTCGGCCCGTCCGTCGATCGCCTCGAGGAGGCTCTTGGTGAACGCGCCGTGGCCCCACGCCTCATCCTCGAGGCTCGGTTCGTCGTCGGCGGCGGCGGCGAGCACCACGATCTGATGCTCCTGGAACTCGCGGACCACGCTGCCGCGAACCCCCGGACCGAGCGCGCCGGCGTGGCAGGTGTCGATGATCGCGACCTTTCGGCAGGGGACTCCGGCGAGGATCGCGAGATCCCGCCACCCGATGGTGCCCGGCGCGGCGACCAGCGGCCGACCGGCGGAGTCGGCGTCCACGGCGGCGTCGTGGCAGAGGAACACGTAGTCGCGCCGCGGTCCGCCGTTGACCAGGCCATGTCCGGCGAGGAAGAGCACCACGAGATCGTCAGGGCCGACGCCGTCGTCGAGCCGGTCCTCGAGTTCGCGCGTCGCCGACTCGAACGCGGAGCGCGTCACCTCGGCATCGGCCAAGAAGCGGTCGAAACG
>JBJSXB010000023.1:0-20124 GCA_046086245.1 Planctomycetaceae bacterium
CGTGACGCTGCGCCGGCACCGGCCGCGGGTCCCGGGGCCGACCAGCCGGACCGCAGCGAGTTGTCGGCCGCCGCCGAACGGTTGCTGTGCCGCGTCTCAGAGCGCCCCGACGGTCCGCTGGCCGGATTCGCCGTCGCCGCCCTCGACTTCCATCACCGCGGGATGTCGCAGGAATCGCGCGAGCGTCTCGAAGCGCTCGGGGCGGTGATCTCTGAGGATTTCAGTCCGCTCACCGGCCAGCGCGGGCTGCACGTCAAACTGGGCACCGATTGGAAGGGGTCAGCCGACGACGTGCGGCTCGTCCCGCGGCTGCGCCAAGTCGTGCAGGTGTCGGTGCTCGGTGTCCGCCTCGACGACTCCGCCGCGGCGGCCCTCGCGCGAGTCCGTGGCGTCGAGCGATTCGAACTCTACGGGACCGGGATCACCGACCCGGCGATCGAGCTGCTGCGGAGCCGATTTCCGGAATCGCGCATCGACATCCGTAAGGGGGGCAAACTCGGCGTCGGCGGCCAGCCGTCGATCGGCCCGTGCATGCTCACCCAGGTGCTCGCCGGTTCCGCCGCCGACAAGGCGGGGCTGCAGATCAGCGACATCGTGCTGGCGATCGACGGCACGCCGGTGCCGAATTTCGAGTCGCTCACCGACAAGGTGGGGCGTCACGGACCCGGCGAGACGCTCGTGCTCGACGTGCAGCGCAACGCGCCCGGTGGCCGTGCCGAGCGGTTCACGGCGCGGGTCGTGCTCGACGGCTGGGATTGAGGCGGACGACACCGATGGCGGACGAACCGGTCGTCGTGCGCTGGCATCCCGCGGCGGTGTCCCGCGCCGAACGCGAGGCGGCGGCCGGGCACAGGGGAGGCGTCGTCTGGTTCACCGGGCTGTCGGGCAGCGGCAAAAGCACGGTGGCGAATCTCGTCGATCAGCGTCTCCACTGCCGCGGCGTGCGTAGTTTCGTCCTCGACGGCGACAACGTACGGCACGGCCTCAACGCCGCACCGGCGCTCCTGCGGGAGCGGCACGGCGCCGACTTCGCCGCACGGTTCGGGCTCGGTTTCGGTGCCGACGACCGGACGGAGAACGTCCGGCGCATCGGCGCCGTGGCGGAGTTGTTCACGCAGGCCGGACTGATCGTGCTCACCGCGTTCGTGAGCCCCTACCGCCGCGACCGCGATGCCGTCCGGAGACTGCTGCCGGAAGGCGATTTCGTCGAGGTGTTCGTCAGCGCGCCTTTGGCAGTCTGTGAGGCGCGGGATCCCAAGGGCCTGTACAGGAAGGCGCGGGCCGGCGAATTGAGGGGCTTCACCGGCATCGACGACCCGTACGAGGAGCCGCTCACGCCGGAACTGACCGTCGATGCCGCGGCGCGGCCGGCGGACGAGTTGGCCGACGACGTCGTCGCATGGCTGGAGCGGGCCGGCTGGATGCCCCCCGCGCCGCGCGGTTGACCAGAGCGGTGGCGGCGCCGGGAGCGGGCGATCACGCGGCGGCGGCCGGACGGCGCTGGTGGTGTGCCGTCGAGCGCAGCAGGATGCATCCCTGGGAGATCTCCCGTTTGCCGGGACTGCCGACCGCCGTCGTCGGGCAGGCGATCAGCCCGTGGAGACGGTCCCAGGCGTGATGCAACGCGTGCGGAATCGAGCAGGCGCTGACGTTGCCGGTGTGCCGCGTGAGACCGTTGATCAGTTCGCCGCGGAAGCCGACGTCGTCGAGTTGCATGCTGGTGAAGCGCACGATGCCGGCGCCGGCCTGATGCGGCACGACGGCATCGAGCGCGGCACCGGTGAGCCGCTGGTCCGCCAGCGCGGTCGCTACCGCGGCCGCCATCGCCCGCGGGGCCGCTTCCGCGATCGCCATGCCGTCGAGCGAATAGACGAGCCGGCGGTGGACGACCCTCGATCCGCCGTCGGCTTGCGGCACCGGCACGTCGGTACCGACGTGAAAGTCGAAGGCGGGTCGATCGAGGGGGCGCTTCGTGGCGTGCGCGTGCTCGATGACGAAGTGCACCGGATGGCGGCGGCTGTCGGCCGGGGCGAGCAGGGTGGCGGTCGCCATGTCGCCGAACAGCGCCCCGGTTTGACGGCAGGCGTAGTCGGTGATGCGGCTGATCCGGCTGGCGACCACGATGACGACGTACTGACCGTCGGCGAGCGCCAGCCGGGGTGCCCAGCGATGATGCACCAGCGTGATGGCGCGGCTGAAGCCACTACAGAACCAGTTGAGTCCCACCGCGCGGCAGCGCCGCAACCCCAGTCTGTCCACCAGATGACGGGCGGCGACGGCGGGGCGTTCGCAGGCCGCGGCTGCCGGGTCGAGGTGGCGGCGGGCGACGTCGGACGGGATCAGCGACGGCGACACGAGCACCACGCCACGGCATCCGCCGAGGTCGCAGCCGGTCTGGCGGACGAGCAGGCGCACCACCTTCTCCCCCATCGTCACCTCGTCGTCGAGGGAGATGCGGCGCGACTCGATCCCGGTGTGATGGACGAATTTGCGCGGCATCGCCGCGCCGAACCAGCCGTTGTCGAGCGCCCACGGCGGCTCGTGCACCGCGATCGCGGCGATGCCCAGCGGGACCTTCGTCGCGCGCTCCACCATCGACGGCACCTCCTCCAGCCGGCGCCTGCGGGGGCGCACGAGGGGCGGGATTGTGCCGACCTCGGGCACCCGCCGCCAGCGGGATTTGCCCGGCCTTTTCGCGATCGAGCCGCCTACCGTTTCGGCCCGATCAGCTCCACCAGGTTGCCGTCCGGGTCGCGGACCACGGTGAGAAACTGGTCGCCGGGGGGCAGGAGCGACGCCGGCAACGCCACGGGCGATTTCGAGATCGGCTTCACCCCCAGACGGGCCAACCGCTCCAGCGCCGCCGTCGTGTCGGGGACGAGGATTGTCAGGTAGCGGAAGCCGGTATGGCTGTGGATGAACTCGTTGTCACCGCCGCGCGGAAGCGTGCCGGGGACCTGCATCAGTTTCAGCTTGGTCGCCTGGGGGCCGTCGCCGAGCACCAGCACCTTGATCGACAGCGGCTTCGAACCGGGGATGTCGGGGGCGGTCAACCCGGCGGCGACGGCGATCTCGGCGGGAACCTCGAAGCCCGGGACCTCCCGGAACCCGATGCCTTCGGTGTAGAAGCGGACCGACTTCGCCAGGTCGGTGACCACGGTTCCCAGATCGATCGTGGTCGACGGGAAGGCGACCGGCTCGGCGCCCGTGGCGACCATCGGCAGGGCGGCCAGGCAGAGGAAGATCCAACGGTGCATGGGCGGGGTCCCCGCAAGACAAGGAAACTCGGGTGCCAGGAAGCGGCAGGCCGGGTCCGGAGAGCCACTCCGGCCTGCCGAACGATGGTGTTCCGCGTGGCGAAGGCCGCCCGGGTCGCCCGTCAGTCGAGGAAGCCGGAGAGTTCCTCGCTGCGGGCCGGTGCCTGCAGTTTGCGAACCGCCTTGGCCTCGATCTGCCGGATCCGCTCGCGCGTCACCTTGAAGATGTGGCCCACCTCCTCGAGCGTGTAGCTGTAGCCGTCACCGAGCCCGTACCGGAGCTTGATGATCTCGCGCTCGCGGTAGGAGAGGCTCTTGAGCACCTTCGCGATCCGGTTGCGGAGCATTTCCTGGGCGGCCCCGACCGCGGGATTCTCGGCGCCGCTGTCGGGCAGGAGATCGCCGAAGTGGCTGTCCTCGCTGTTGCCCACGGGACGGTCGAGACTGATCGGATAGCGGCTCATGGCCGTCACCCGTCGCGTCTCGTCGACCGGTGTCCCCGCGCGGGCGGCGATCTCCTCGATCGTCGGCTCGCGCCCGTATTCCTGGAGCAGTTGCCGCGCGACGTTGCGGACCCGCGACATCGTCTCGACCATGTGCACGGGGATGCGGATCGTCCGGCTCTGGTCGGCGACCGCCCGGGTGATCGCCTGGCGGATCCACCACGTCGCGTAGGTGCAGAACTTGAAGCCGCGGCGGTACTCGAACTTGTCGACCGCACGCATCAGTCCGGCATTGCCTTCCTGGATGAGGTCGAGAAACGAGAGACCGCGGTTCCGGTATTTCTTGGCGATCGACACCACGAGGCGAAGGTTGCCCTCGGAAAGACCGCGTTTCGCCTTTTGATACTGGGTGTAGATCTGGCGGATCTCGCCGACGCGCCGTTTGAGGCTCGCCGGGGTCTCTTGGCAGACCTTGAGGATCGTGCGGTATTCCTCCACCAGTTTTTGCCGCCCCGCCGGCGGCTGTTTCGTCTTCTTGTGGGCCTCGATCTTGCCGCGGAGATCCTTGAGCCGCCGCACGAACTCCTCGAGGCTGGGGATCATCGCCTCGATCCGCTGCGTGCGCAGGCCCAGTTCCTCGACCAGCCGCACGCACCGCCGGCGCCGTCGGCCCAGGCGTGCCCACGCCTCACGGCGCTCCTGCATGCGGTGCTTCTTCGACAGCGCGATCCGATAGTCGGCCTTGTTCTGCTTGAGAAGCACCTCGAGGGTCCGCAGATTGTGCGGCAACCGTCCGAGGATCTGGTCCTTCTCGAGCCGGTCGGTCACGCTCACCTGGACCGTCCGGTCGAACGGCAACTCGCCGCGGTGCACGCGCGACAGCACCTTGAACGCCTGATGGCAGACGTACTCGCATTCGAGGAGCTTCGCACGGAACAGCGCTCGCGTCGTCTCGATCTGGCGGGCGAGGTGGATTTCCTGGGCGCGCGTGAGCAGGGGGATTTCTCCCATCTGCGTGAGGTACATGCGCACCGGATCGTCCGACCAGTTCTCCCCCTGCTCGACGAGCACGTCTTCAGCGTCGGCCGCCGCATCGACGTCGGCTTCCGCTTCGGCCTCGATGTCACCCTCGGCGAGAACCGGGGCGTCGTCGTCGGCGAGCAGATCGGCGTCGGCCTCCTCGGCGTCGACGACCTTCACGGTCAGATCCTCGACCTCCTGCGGGTTGGAGACGACATCATCCTCGAGTTCATCCAGCAACGAGTCGTACAAGGCGAGAACTCCTGGGGCCGTTCCTGGCTACGGATCAAGTCTGTGCAGCGATCGGGATCGGGTTGGTTCGAGAGCGGGTCACGAACATGTCATGGCCTGGTGGCCGGTCACCGCCGGACCATCATTCGGGTGGCCGACAGTCTGATTCAAGGCCCTCGCGAGTCCAACCGGGGGTGCCGTCGTTCCGTGGGAAGGCCGAAAGCGGGGAAAACAGCGGTCCAATCGATGGATTTTCGGCCCGGGGTCCGTCGTGGTCGGCCGACGTCCACGACGAGCCACCGCACCATCGGTCCGCCGGCCCGTCCGGTTGGCCCGTCCGGTTGGCCCGACGCCTCGCGAGGGGACCGGGCTGGGGACCCGCGGTTAAGACGACGACATTCGCGAGGGCTCGTTCGCACCGCACCGGCCGTGGAGGACGTGAGATTATGTCGCCGTGCTCCGGTGAAGGCCAACTTTTTTTTGCCCTCCGACGCGGATTTCGGTCGTTTCTCTCTTGCCGGTGGTAAAAAACTCCGGCGGGTGCGATTGTCTCGCCCCCTTCATCGGGAGATCGCGCGTGCCGAACTACCTCCTCCCCTGCGAGTGCTCGTGCGATGTGACCGTCGGCACCGCCGACGCCGGTGGGACCGTGGTCTGTCCGGATTGCGGTCGCACGCTGGCGGTGCCGAAACTGCGCGATCTCGGCAAGCTGCGCGAGGCGCGCGGCGCCGTGCGCGCGACGCGTCGACGGTGGACAGCCGGGCATTCCGCCGTACTCGTGGGTCTGCTGCTCGCCGCCACGGCCGGCCTGGCATCGCGCCTCTTCCAGCCCCCACCGGCGCCCGTCGTCGACGTCGATGAATTGCGGCGTCGACTGGCGGCGACGAGTTACGCCAACATCTACGGCATCTGGAAGACGGAGATCGAGCGCCGGTCGATCGCGCTGCCGCCCTCGCCCGAGGAGGAGATGTTCCGCCGCAAGTCGGCCGAGGCGGCGGAATGGCGCCGTCGGCTGGGCTACCTGGCGGCCGGGGCGCTGGCGCTGGCGGTGACGGGTGGCTTGGCGGTGGTGCTGCGCAACGCGGCAGCACGGTCCCGCGGAGGGGGCGAGTGAAGGCGGCCTACATCGAACGCGTCGGACCGCCCGAGGTGATCCGCTGTGGGATTCTTCCCGATCCGGTGATCGGGCCCGGGCAGGCGCTGGTCCGGGTGCGTGCCTGTGCGGTCAACCCGATCGACACGTACGTGCGCGGCGGCATGGTCGCGATGCCGCTGCCGTTCCCGTTCGTCGTCGGTTGCGATCTGGCGGGCGACGTGATCGCCGTGGCGGACGACGTCGACGGCCTCTCGCCGGGATCGCGCGTCTGGGCATCCAATCAGGGGTTGCTCGGTCGGCAGGGGACGTTCGCGGAACTCGCCGCCGTCGACGCTCGCTGGCTGAACCCGACCCCCGGCGCGGTCTCCCACCGTGACGCCGCGGCCGCGGCGCTGGTGGCGATCACCGCCCACCTGGGGCTGGTCACGCATGCCGCGGTCCGCGCCGGGGAGACGGTCTTCGTCAATGGCGGATCGGGTGGGGTCGGTTCGATGGTGGTACAGATCGCGAACATCCTCGGGGCGCGGGTGATCGCCTCCGCGGGGGCCGCGCCGAAACAGGATCTCGTGCGCCGCTTCGGGGCCGACGTGGTGGTCGATCACCGGGACCCCGCGGTCGCCGATCGGATCCGGGCGGCCGCACCCGGAGGGGTCGACGTGTGGTGGGAGACCCAACGGGAACCCGATCTCGACCGGGCGGTCGATCTCCTCGCGCCCGGCGGAAGGCTCGTGCTCATGGCGGGGCGCGACGCCCGCCCGGCGTTCCCCGTCGGCCCGTTCTACGTCAAGGGTTGCCGGGTCGTGGGGTTCGCGATGTTCAAGGCGAGCAGCCAGGAGCAGGCCGCCGCCGGACTCGACATCGGGCGCTGGCTCGCCGCCGGCCGGCTCCGCGCGCCGATCGACCGGGTGTTGCCGTTGGAGGAGACGGCGGCGGCCCACGCCGCCCAGGAGGCCGCCACGATCGGTCGGGGCGGCGGACTCAGCGGCAAGATCGTCGTCGAACCCTGAGCGGCCGCGCCGTGCCATCGATCCGATCCGGTCCGACGACGCCTTTCCCCCAGCGCGGCGGTCCGGGCCGCGGCCGCCGGCGGGGCGTCATACGCTGGCTGGTGCTCGCCTCGATGGCGACGGTGTCGGCGGCGCCACCCGACTCGCCCGGGCTGCCCCCCACCGGCATCTTCGGGCTGGAGGCGCGCGGTCGGCGCTACGTCTACGTGTTCGACCGTTCGGCGAGCATGGGGGATCCCGACGGCCGCCCCCTGGCGACGGCGAAGCGAGAGTTGCTCCGCAGCATCGAGCGCCTGACGGAGTCGCAGCAGTTTCACGTCATTTTCTACAACCACCGCGTCCACGTGTTCGCGCCGATCGGCTTCAAGGGCCGTCCGCTGTTCGCGACCGAGGGCCATCGTCGCGAGGCGGCCCGCTTCGTCGAGGGTGTCCGCGCCGACGGCGGCACCGGGCACGCCGAGGCGCTGGCGGCGGCGTTCCGGCTGCGGCCCGACGTCGTGTTCATGCTCACCGACGCCGACGCAGGTGACGACCTCACGGCGGAGGACGCGCGACGGCTCGAGCGCCTCGTGGGTGGCGCGGCGCTGCAGTTGGTCCGTTTCGCGGGCCCGGCTGCCGCCCCGTCGCCGCGGCTGGAAGCGCTGTGCGACCGGTCGGGGGGGAAGCGGCTGGTGATCGATCCGCTGGCGATCGCGGACGAGTGACGGCGCCGGTTCACTTCGACCAATCGAAGAACGGCGGGAGGCGGTAGCCGCGGGCGGGCGGCGGCGTCCGCGGCCGACCGGCGGGTGGCGTCGGCTTGCGTCCCGGTGCGGAGGCCGTTGCCTTGCCAGGTGGCGCCGCCGGCGCGGGCGCGGCGACCGGGGCATCGGCCGCGCGCCGGCCGGCCGCGATCCGTGTCGGAGACGCGGCCGTGGGCGCGGGCGACACCGGGGCGGAGGCGCGGAGCGTTCTCGATCGGTCGCTGGTCGTGGCGGCGGCTTGGGCCGCTGAACGGCTCGGACCGGCGTTGACCGCGGCGGCGACGGCGGCGGCGGTGTCGCCGTCGGCTTTGAACGCGATCCGCTGCGGCACGACGATCGTCCGCAACGTGGCGGGCACCCACGGGTCGGGGAGCAGCGGCCGCAGCCCTCCCCCCGCGGCGATCGGGGGGGAGACGGCGCCGGCCTGCGGGCCGGTGGTCTCGGCTTCGGGAGCGGGAGTCGGCGGGGCATCGATCGCGGCGATGGGCGCCGACTCTGGCGTCGCGGTCGGCGCTGGAGACGCGGTCGGCGGTGGACTCTGCGCCGACGGGTCGGCCGCGGTCGCGGTGGACGCCAGCGCGCCGGCTGCCGACGCGGAGGCCTCCGCGGTACTCACCGCGGCGACAGGGTTGGCGTCGGGTGTGGTGCCGGTGACGGCGGGCGGCGGGGCCGCCGTGGTGGGCCGCGCCGCCGTGTCGGGTACGGACGAGGGCTCGACCCGCGTCGGGGCGGGAGTCTGCACGACGGTGACCGGCGCGACGGGAACGGCGGTTTCGGCCGGCAACCACAAGTCGTCCCCCGAACTGCCCGCGGCCGTGCTCAGCGTCAGTCGGGGCGGCGTGTCGCCCGACCTCGATTCGGGGTCGAACGACAATTGTGCCGCCAGCAGGGGTTGTCCCTCGCGGAGTGGATGGCGGGCGACGAGGCCGTCGAAGCGATCGATCGAGCGCACCGCCGCCGACGGGACCATCGCCTTGGGCCAATCGCGGAGACCGACGTCCCACACCGTGACGGCCGAGCCCGGAGGCAGCGACCGCAAGGCGATGAAGATGGGCTCGCATTCGACGCGCGGTCGCGATCGCTCGAGTTGCAGTTCGAGGAGCCGATTGACGCCGAGGGCCACTCCCCCGCCGGCCACCAGCGCCGCGGCGAAGACGGTCAGCGACCGCGACACCCGGTCGCGGCGTGTCGGAGCATCGCCCTGTGTTCGATGGAGATCAGCCATACGGCCGTTGGGATCGGCAGTGCCGGCACTCGCGGAACGGTTGCCCTTTCGGGACCGGGCGTGGCTTGCCCCGCTCCCGCAGTTCGCCGTCCGGTCCACCCTCAGCGTTGCCGCGGACTTCCCAGGTTGCCAGACGCGGTGCCGTCGTCGACCGATGCGAACCGCGGATCGCGACCGCGGGCGAGGGGGCGGATGACCAGCAGCCGGCGGCAGGGATGCCCGGCGGCCTCGTCGCGGAAGAACGCGTCGCCGACCGTCGCCGCCTCGGCGCCGTCGCCGGAGATGACCAGGGCCTGATGGTCGGCCAACTCGATCTGCAGGCGGAGGGTGTCGAAGGTCCGCCGTTCCTGTCCGGCCTCGAGTCGGAAGGCGCCGTCGGCGCCCTTCCACTGGCGTGACAGCCGACCGTGCTTCACGACCGGCGTGATCGACACCTGGATCCGTCCGTCGGCCGCGGGCAGCGCGTCGATGGCGAGGATGCCGCTGGCATCGTCGTAGATCCCGCCCCCGACCGCTCCGCGATCATGCTCGAGGATGACGAACTGACGCGGTCCTTCGGCGGTCACCAACTCGCCTTCCTGGCCGGGGAGCAGCCGGAGCACCGTGCGGACCCGCGCCGGGTCGGCGATCGCCGTGCCCGGTTCGTCCGTGCCGGGAAGCAAGCGGGTGGCGAGGCACTCCGGGGGAGGATCGCCGACGATCCCGGCGCGGATGCCGGCGGCCGCCAACCGCTCCCGGAGCGGCGCGGCGAACACCTGTTCGTCGACGAATGGCCACAGGTCGTCGGTCCAGGGACCGGCCGCTTGTTCGCTGCGGATCGCGAACACCTCGCAGGCGATCGTCCGGGGCGTCGTCGCCCCTCCGCTCGGCGACCCCGGCGCCATCGTCGCCGTATCGCCGTCGGTCCGCTGCAGGGCGGAGCAGCCGCTCAGCAGCGCGACGGCAACGCAGCCGACGACGACGGACGGTGTAACGCGGCGTGGCATCGGTGGCGGAGAGTTCGGGGTGGGGCGGAGACCATACGGATGAGGCAGACGTCGGACAACGGCACACGGGCCCGGGCGGGGGTTGACAGAAGATATTGTTGTGATATCACTTTAATCGCGCTGGTGATCCGCCGCTGCCGCCCGAGGACCAGGTCATGTCGCTCGACACGCCCAACACCCCGCCCGGCCCCTCCCGCCCCGCCCTCGCGCCCCACACCGCCGTCGTCGAGCGACCCCTCGCGCCGCTGTCGGGATGGGTCGGCCTCTCGCTGTGCCTTCTGGCGTTGGCAGGCGCAGGCGTGCTGGCAGTGGTCGGGGCGACCACGACGCCGCCGCTTGTGTTGCTGGCGATCCTCGTCACCGCCGCGAGCCTGGTGGGTCTGTTCGGACTCGTGGCCATCCCCCCCAACGAGGCGCGCGTCTTTTCCTTGTTCGGTGACTATCGGGGCACCACCCGCCGGTCGGGCTTCTGGTGGGTGAACCCCTTCTATTCCAAGAAGCCGATCAGCCTCCGCGTGCGCAACTTCGAGACGGGTTCGTCGCGGACGCCCGAAGTGAAGGACGCCCAGGGAAAGGTCATCGAACAGAAAGGCCGCACCCACGGTCGCCCGTCGAAGGTCAACGACAAGAACGGGAACCCGGTGGAGATCTCGGCAGTGGTGGTGTGGCGGGTGGTCGACACCGCCGAGGCGAGCTTCGAGGTGCAGGACTACGAGGATTTCGTCGCCGTGCAGAGCGAGGCGGCCCTCCGGTCGCTCGCCACGCGCTTCCCGTATGACAGCGAGGATCACGAGACGAGTCTGCGCGGCAGTACCGACGAGATCTGCCGCCAACTGCGCGCCGACATTCAGGAGCGGCTCGAGCAGGCGGGCGTCGAGGTGATCGAGGCCCGCATCAGCCATCTCGCCTATGCGCCGGAGATCGCCGCCGCGATGCTCCAGCGGCAACAGGCGGCAGCCGTGGTCGCGGCGCGGGCGAAGATCGTCGATGGCGCCGTGGGGATGGTGCAGATGGCGCTGGAGCATCTCGACCGTGACGGCGTCATCCACCTCGACGACGAGCGCAAGGCGGCGATGGTGAGCAATCTGCTGGTCGTCCTGTGCAGCGACCGGCATGCCCAACCCGTGGTCAACACCGGCAGCCTGTATTCCTGATCCTTGTCCGTGTTCCCCGGCCGTCGTCGTGGGCTCCCCGGGGGGTGGGCGGCGCGTCGTCCGCGATGAGTCTCCACCGTCCGTGACGCGATGGCCGAGCGAGATGCCTTCCTGCTGCGGATCGACCCTACCGTGCTGGCGGCGCTGCGCCGCTGGGCCGACGACGATCTGCGCAGCCTCAACGGTCAGATCGAGTTCCTCCTCCGCCGCGCGCTGGCCGACGGCGGCCGGTGGCGGGCCGACGACGCGGCGCCGCCGCGGTCCGCGAAGCCGCCGCGGAAGCGCGACCCGGCCGGCTGACCCGCCTCACGCCGAAACGGCGCGCACCGCACCGGCGAACAGCGTCAACCCGGCGCCGACCGCGTCCGGATCGAGCCGGCCGTTCCAGGCGGGATGCTGCGTGGCGTCGACGAAACGCTCGGGGTGCGGCATGAGGCCGAACACGCGGCCCGTCTCGTCGCAGACGCCGGCCACGTCGGCCGCGGAGCCGTTGGGGTTGGTCGGCGTGCCGTCGTCGTCGGGCGCGTAGCGAAGGACGAGTTGACCGGCGGCCTCGAATCGCGCCAGATCGGCCGCCGACCGGGTGACGAACCGGCCCTCTCCATGAGCGACCGGCAGATCGAAATCGGTGCCGATGCCCTGGAGGAAGGCGCAGCGGCCGGGGATGAGACGGAGTCGCACCCAACGATCGACGAACCGGCCGCCAGCGTTGTGGGCCAGCGAGGCGAGAGGGCGGCCGTCGGCCGGATCGCCGAGCAGCAAGCCGGTCTGCAGCAGCACCTGGAAGCCGTTGCAGATGCCGAGTACCAGGCCACCGCGGTCGCGGAAGCGGCGCAGCGCGTCGCCGAGTCGCGCGCGGATCTCGGCGGCGAAGATCCGGCCGCTGGCGATATCGTCGCCGTAAGAGAACCCGCCCGGGATGCAGACGATCTGCACGTCGTCGAGCATCGCCGGTCGGCGGGCGAGGGTGCCCACGTGCAGGCGTCGCGCGATCGCCCCGGCCCGTTCGAACGCGTGGACCGTCTCGTGGTCGCAGTTGGTGCCGGGGGCACGGAGAACCAGGGCGCGGGGGGCGAGCATGGCGGATCCCGGGGGAGGCGGTCAGGTGGACGGGTGCGAACGCCAGGCGGTATCGAGGTCGGGGAGCGCTTCGCGCGTCGGCACGCCGCCGTCGCGCGGGTGGAAGACGACCACCGGCTCGTCGGTGACGGTCCCGATCCAGGCCCAGTCGAGACCGGCGAATCGGGCGGCGAGCGCCTCCGCCGCGGCTGGCGGCGCCGCGACGACGAAGCGGCCGGGTGTCTCCGCGAAGGCCACCGCCAGGTCGGTGGCCGGGCCGTGATCGTCGCGGCCGGCGTAGGGCACTTCGGCGAGTCGCACGACCGCACCCAACCCGCCGCCGATCGCCATTTCGGCCAGCGCCGTCGCCAGGCCGCCGTCGGAGCAATCGTGGCAGGCGGCGACGAGCCCCTCGGCGATCGCCGCCGCGACCGCGGCGAACACCCGGCCGCTGGCGGCGGCATCGACCGAGGGAATGCCGCCGCCGGAGAGCAGCCCCGCGGCCGCCACCTGGCTGCCGGCGAGGTCGTCGCGTGACAGGCCGACCACCGCGAGCCGGTGGCCCGGTCGCTTCAGGTCGGGGGTGACCGTACGGCGCACGTCGTCGACTTGTCCCAACGCCGTGGCGAGCAGGGTCGGCGGGATCGAGCGTTCATGGCGGGATCCGTCGCCGGCCGTCGAGGAAAAGACGTTGTTGAGACTGTCCTTGCCGCTCACGAACGGCGCGCGAAGCGCCACGGCGACGTCGTGGCACGCACGGCAGGCCTCGACGAGGGCCCCGAGTGACTCGGCCCCCTTGACGTCGCCCCAGCAGAAGATGTCGAGGAGGGCGATCCGCGCGGGATCGGCGCCCACGGCGACGACGTTGGCCACCGCCTCGACGATCGCCGCGGCGGCCATCTGGTAGGGGTCGATCTCCCCGAGACGGGGCCGCAGTCCCACCCCCAGCGCGATGCCCCGTTGGCGCCCCAGCACGCCACGGATCACCGTGCCGTCGGCGGGGCCCGCCCCCGGGCCGAGCAGCGGCTTGACGACGCTCTTGCCCTGCACTTCGTGATCGTACTGGCGGATGATCCATTCCTTGCTGGCGACGTCGGGGGCCGCCAGCAGCACGCGGAGGCATTCGCCCACGCCGAGTTCAACGGCGCGTGGCGACCAGACGGCGGGTCGCGTCACGACGCGGGCCATGCGCGACGCCAACCGCAGCCGCGGCCGCCCCTCGTGGAGGAAGTGGCAGTCGAGTTCGCCGGCGGTCAGCCCCTCCCAGCGGAGTGTGATCCTGCCGTCGCCGGTGAACCGTCCGATGACCGTCGCCTCGACCCCCTCGTCGGCCGCGATCGCCGCGAGCCGCGGCCAGGCGTCGGGGGGCACCGCCAGCACCATCCGCTCCTGCGCCTCCGAGATCCATACCTCGGTCGCCGACAGGCCGGCGTACTTGAGCGGCACACGGTCGAGATCGACCTCGGCGCCGAGCGTCGAGCCCATCTCTCCCACCGCGCTGGACAGGCCTCCGGCACCGCAGTCGGTGATCGCATGGAACAGGCGTTCGGCGGCCGCCTCGAGCACGAAGTCGGCAAGCACCTTCTCGTTGATCGCGTGGCCGATCTGCACCGCGCCACCCGACTCCGCCTCGCTGCTGCTCGACAACTCAATGCTCGAGAACGTCGCACCATGGATGCCGTCGCGGCCGGTGCGCCCGCCGGCGACCACCACCAGGTCGTCGCGTTCCACCGCCGCCAGCGTCGCCGTGCCGCGCGGCATGATCCCCACCGTCCCGCAGAACACCAGCGGGTTGCCAACGTAGCCGGCGTCGTGAGCGACGGCCCCGGCGATCGTCGGGATCCCCATCCGGTTGCCATAGTCGCGCACCCCGGCGACGACGCCCTCGAGCAGCCGGCGCGGCGGGATCACCCCGGCCGGCAGGTCCGCGTCGGGGAGGTCGGGTGGGCCGACGCAGAACACGTCCAGATTGGCGATCGGCCGCGCCCCCAGACCGGTGCCGAGGACGTCGCGAATCACCCCGCCGAGCCCCGTGGCGGCACCGCCGTAAGGTTCGATCGCCGAGGGGTGGTTGTGCGTCTCGACCTTCACGCAGATGTCGTGATCGCCGTCGAACCGCACCACTCCCGAGTTGTCGCGGAACACACTCACGCACCAATCGCCGTGCCCGAGCGTGTCGCGGATGCGGCGGGTCGCGGCGAAGACCGTCTCTTTGAGGAGGTTGTCATAGCGTTGCGTGCCGTCGGGTCCCTCGTGGTCGTAGCCGGCGGTGAGGGTCTTGTGGCAGCAGTGTTCGCTCCAGGTTTGGGCGAGCGTCTCCAGTTCGATCTCGAGCGGATCGCGGCCGAGGGTGTGGAAGTGGGCGCGGATCGCCGCCAGCTCCGCCACCGAGAGGGCGAGGCAGCGCTCGCGCGACAGCCGTGCCAGCGCCGCGTCGTCGAGCCCCTCGAGCCGGACGGCGGTCTGCGTGAACGACCACGACCGGCCGCCGGTCAGCGAGCGCAGTGGCAGAGGCCCGACGACGACGTCGTGAATCGCGTCGCTGGCCACCGTGCGCCACGCGAGCCGCTCGGCGTCAGCGGCCGGCAGCGCGGGGAGATGGAGGACGCGCTCGCTGCGGACGGCGGCCACGTCGGTGCCGAGCTGCGCCAGGGCGGCGCGGGCGCTTTCGCCGGCGGGATCCGTGACGCCGGGGCGCGGCAGCACCCGGACCACGGTCGGCAGTCCGTCGACGCCCGGCTGGGGCGCGCCCGCCTCGACCACGGTGCAGCGCTCGGTGACCGGATCGACGAGCAGCGCCGCGGCGATCCGCTCGATCTCGGCGCGGGGCAGATCCGCCTCGATGAGCCACCCCGCACCGGTCCGCGCGGCGGCCACGGCGGTCAGCCCCACGGCGTGCGCCCGCGCGACCAGGTAGCGCGCCGCCCCGTCCGACCGCGCGTCGATCGCCCGCACCTCAACTTCCCACAGCATCGCGGGCCTCCTTCGCCCGTACCAGGAACCTCTCCACCGCGCGCCGGTCGCGCCGTTGGAGTGCCGCGCGCAACCGCGCGACCGTCCGCTCGACGCGCGCCAGGCTCCGGTCCACCTCGGGGGCATTGTCGACGAGGATGTCTGTCCAGAGGGCGGGATCGCCGGCGGCGATCCGGGTCGCGTCGCGCCAGCCGCCGGCGGTGAAGCGTCGTGCCGCGGACGGCGTCGCGGCGGCGAGGGCGGCGGCGACGGCGTGCGGCGCGTGGCTCGCGGCGGCGAGCAGGCGGTCGTGATCGCGCGGCGGCATGAGGAAGACGGTCGATCCGAGGGCCGACCAGAAGGCCGCCACCGCGTCCAGATCCTCCGGCGGGGTGGCGGCGACCGGCGTGACCACCGTGATGCGACCGGCGAACAGTTCGGGATCGGCGGCGCCCGGGCCGCGCCGATGGCTGCCCGCCAGCGGGTGGGCGCCGACGAACCGTCCACGGCGGCGCGCACGGTGCCGCTCCCAGCCGTCGACGATCGTGCGCTTCGTGCTGCCGGCGTCGGTGATCGGGGTACCGGGGCGAATCACCGCGTCGAGCCGGTCGAGCAGGCGGCCGATCGCCGCCACCCCGGTGGCGACGAGGACGAAATCGGCCGGGGCCGCGGCGGCGAGGTCGGTGGAGGTTTCGCTGACGGCCCGGCGGCGCAGCGCCTCGGCGAGCGAGCGGGCATCACGGCCGATACCGATCACGCGGCCGGCGAGCCGGCGGGCCAGCAGCGCCTGGCCGACCGATCCGCCGATCAGGCCGACGCCGACGATCGCGACAGACGGCCAGTGGGGCTTCATGGCTCCCAGAGCAAGGTCCGCGGGGGCCGAGAGCACCGCGGCCGCAGCCCGCGGCGGCGTTGTACCAGAAGCGGCGGGCCTGTGTTAGGGTCGGGCTCTTCTGCCGAATCGTCCGGCCCGGTTCGGCTCCGTTCGCTTCCGCCCACGGGGTGGCGATGCCCTCGTTCCGTCCGATGCCGACCCGCCTTCTGGCCGGACTCCTCCGCCGCGTGTCGCTGGCGCTCTCGGCCGGCATCGACATGCGCCGCGCCTGGGCCGGGGAGACGGCGCGGGCGTCGGGGCGCTGGCGCCGCGCGCTGGCGGCGGTCTCCGCCGGCCTCGACGAGGGCTGCGGGCTCGACGAGGCGCTCGGCCGGGCGGGCGACACCTTCCCCCCCCTGGTTCGCGGCATGGCGGCGGTGGGTGTCGGCACCGGCCACGAGGCGGAGGCTCTCCGCGACGTCGCCAACGTGCTCGATCACGCCGAACGCACCCGCCTCGCCTTGCTGCGCTCGTTGGTGCGTCCGGCGCTGCAGTTGCTCGTGGCGATCGCGGTCGTGGGGTGGTTCATCCTGCTCGGCGGCGACATGCTCGGCATCGGCCTCGAGGGGCCGCGCGGTCTGGCGTGGTTCCTGGGATCGCTGGCCGCGGTGGCGGTGGCGGCGTTGGCGGTGTGGCGCATGTCGGTGGCGAGTTGGCGCCGGCGCGGCATCGTGCGCGTGGTCGTCGACCGCGTGCCCCTGCTCGGTCGAGCGGGACGTGCCGCGGAAGCGGCCGCGTGGTGCCGTGCCGCGGCGCTGGCGGGTGCCGCCGGCCTCGACGCCGGCCGCCTGGTCTCAATGGGAGCGCTGGTCGCGCCCGGTATGGCGATCGACAAGACGTGGCTCGAGGAGCGGCTGCGGGGTGGAGCGACGCTCGCCGAGGCGCTGCAGTCGTCGGGGCGGGTGATGCCGCGGATCGTCACCGCGGTCGGTGTCGGCGAGCTCACCGGCAGCGTGCCCGAGGTGCTCGAGCGGCATGCCGGAGAGTTCGACGACGAGGCCCGCCGCAGCCTCGAGGCGGCGGCCCAGGGGGTCGCCTGGGGCATCTGGGTGCTGACGGCGGGGGTCGTGATCGTGATCGTCGTGCGCTTCTTCATGGCCTACGTCCGTCTCATCCAAAACGCGATGTGACCGATCCCGCCGCCGCTGCTGGCATGGCGGCCGCCGCCCTCCCGGACTACGTTGGTCCAGGGGGTGCGCCGGCCGGCAGGAGGAGATCCGATGGGGTTCGTGACGAGGCGGTGGATCGTCGCGGGGGTGATCGGGCTGGCGATGCCGCCGTGGGCCGTGGCCCTCCCCCGTGCCTTCGGCGACGAACCGGACGGCGACGGCCAGGCCGCCGCCGAAAGGCGCGCCGAACGCACCACGCAGGAAGAGCGGATGACCGCCCTCGGCCTGGTGCGGCATCGCGGCTTGTGGCGGACGCCCCAGGAGATCGAGTTATTGGAGGCGTCGCAGCGCGACGACGTCGCCCGGAAGCAATGGGCGGTTCGCCTCCGCAGGCTTCGTGAGGATCTCGACGACCCCGCTTCCTCCGCCCGGGCGGCGGAGGAGATCCGTGGGATCACCGATCCGTTGGCGCTCCCGGCGCTGGTCGCGGCCGTCTCCCGCGAGCCGGTGCTGCGGGTGCGGATCCTGGAGATCGAGACGTTGTCGCGCCTGCCCGGCGCCGACGTGCTGGTCGCGCTGGCGACGATCGCGATCGATCATCCCGATCCCGAGACACGGATTGCCGCCGTCGAGCGATTGGTCGCGATCGGCCCGCGTCCGGTGCTGCCGCTTCTGGTGGCGGCGCTCGCCGGTCCCGACAACGCGCGCATCAACCGAGCCGCCGAGGCGCTCGGACGGCTCGGCGATGCCGCGGCGATCGGTCCATTGGTGGGCGCGCTGGAGACCGAGCACGTCGTGGTGACCGGCGGCGGCGGCGATGGGCAGACGAGCGCCACCTTCACCCCCTCCGGGGGCGGTTTGTCGCTCGGCGGAGGCCCGAAGCGCGGCAAGATGCGCGTCCGTAACGAAGCGGTGCTCGAGGCGCTCGGCACGCTCGCGGGCACCAGCTTCGAGTGGAACCTGGACGCCTGGCGCGCGTGGCTCGCCAACCGCGAATCCCCCGCCGATCTCGACCTGCGCCGCGATTGAACCGGGCCGCGCCGGAACCGGCGGCGCGTCGCGCCCGCGGGCGCGGTCACGCCGCGAGTTGATCCGGTGGCCGACGGAATCGCGGGAACCAATCGGCCTCGAGCACGTTGAGGGCCACGCGGTTCTCGAGGTTGGGCCGGAAGACCGTCAGCAACAGCGGCGGCAGGAACCACGCCATGAACAGCCCGCCGTCGTGCGCCTTCCAGAACTGGCTCCCGAGGAGCACCGCGGCGCTGCAACTGAGCAGCGTGCCGAGATTCTTCCGCGGGGGCCAGATCGCCAGCGTCGCCATCATCGCCACGAATGCCGCCAGCACCGGCAGGCGGAACACGGCGTCGTTGCCGGGGAGGCTCCAAAAGCCGCGCAGTGACACCGCGTTAGGGAAGATCCAACCGAACATCTGCCGCAGTTGCCCGAGAAACACGCCGGTGTCGGCGGCCGTGCACCACAAGGCGAGCACCAGCGCGCTCAGTGCCGCGGCCACGCCGGCGACGAAGCGCCGGATGCCGCGCTCCCAGTAGAAGCTGCACCACAACGGCAGGAGGAACAGCGGGTAGTAGATCGTGCCGATCGCCGTCCCGATCAGACCGCCTGCGAGGATCGGCCAGCGGTACGCGGCGATGGCGAGGATGACGAGCGCCCCCGGCAGCGCGTGGTCCACGCGCCCGGTGTAGATCGCCGTGTAGGGCATCAGCAGATAGAGCACGGCGGCAGCCACCCCGAGCCGCACGTTGTCGAAGTGGCGCCAGCCGATCACCACCATGCCGATGACGATCGCCATCTGCGACAGGATCGCCATGATGCGCGCCGTGAGGGCGTGCACCTCGTGCTGGACCGCGGGGGGAGGGGCGTCGGCGCCGTCGGCGGCGACGGCATCGGGGAGGAACAGCCGCTGGGTCGAGATCTGGGGCAGGAGGAACAGCAGCGGGTAGCCGGGTCCGAGCCTCGTGAGCTGATCGGCGTCGAGACCCGGTTCGCGGGCCTCGAGCCGCGTCGCGGCCTCGGCGGCGGCGAGGTCTTCCGCCTCCGGAGGGGTGACGATCACGTTGGCGAGGAGAAACACCAACAGCGACCCCCCCAGGAACACCAGCCCGCCGACCGAAAGATTCGATTCGAGCAGCGGCCGACGGACCATCGCCGAATCGAGCAGCATGCGCACCATCAGGAAGGCGGTGACGGCGAAGATCCACCCGTATCCCAGCTGCCGTGCCGGATCGTGCCCGGAGAATTCCCCGTATTCCAGGGCCAGCAATCCCGGGGCCAGCGCCAGCAGCGCCGCCAAGTCGAGGTTCCGCACGCTGAGGACGCGGCTGAACTTGAAGAACAGCGCGATCGCCAGCAGCGACGACAGATAGAACCACGTCGTCGGATTGACGCGGTAGTAGTGAAAGAGAATGTCGCTCATCTGCCCGGGCCCGGGCCCGCTCCGGGCTGCCGACGACCGTCAGCACCGCCGCAGAGCCTACGCCCGGGGCGGGTCCGCGAAAAGGCCGCGGAGGGGGCGGGAACGGTCCCCACCCCCTCCGCGCGTCGTGTCACGGGTGATTTCGCCGGCAAGGTTTCAGTCGGCGATGTTGGCGTTGACCGGCTCCACGCCGCCCCCTTCGCGGGTCACCGCCGCGGCAAAGACCTCGATGCCGATCGAATCGGCGACGAACCGCACCGCGCCATCGCCGAGCACGGCCTGCAGGCCGCCGGGGTGGAAGGCCTAGGGCTGGCTCGATCCCTCGGTGCCGTACACGGCGAAGCCGCTCGGTCCGTAGGACTCGGTGCCGTGATTGTGCCCGTTGGTCCGGTTGATCGCCGGGCCGGGGATCACCGTGCCGGCGTCGTTGGATCCGGCGAAGAGGATGTCGCTGGCGGGACGGCACCAGCCGCCGGCGTTGGTGTGGGCGCCGGTGGGTCCGAACAACAACGCGCTGCGCTTCGTGCGGTTCTG
>JBJSXB010000024.1:0-5241 GCA_046086245.1 Planctomycetaceae bacterium
GCAGGTCGTTCGGCCACAGCCTGTGAGCAGCCCGTGGCCAAAGTCCATCCATGGCCTTTGGCCACTCGAAAAGCTGCGCTTTTCACGGGAGTTGCACTCCCGGCACCTCATCCCTGAGGTGCGGCAGGCTGTTTGTCCACAGCCTGCGAGCAGCCCGTGGCCAAAGTCCATCCATGGCCTTTGGCCACTCGAAAAGTTTCGCTTTTCACGGGAGTTGCACTCCCGGCACCTCCCTGAGGTGCAGAAGGCTGTTTGTCCACAGCCTGCGAGCGGCCCATGGGCCCACCGCCGACAGGGGTGTGGTCGAGTCGAAAAGCGAGGCTTTGCCCGGGGACTTCGGCCCGGGGGGCACCCCGGCCGAGTGTGGCCGGCGCGCTGGCGAAAGCCTGCGAGGGACAGGGCTGTC
Organism: Planctomycetaceae bacterium; assembly: GCA_046086245.1. Taxonomy (GTDB): domain Bacteria; phylum Planctomycetota; class Planctomycetia; order Pirellulales; family UBA1268; genus F1-20-MAGs016. The sequence goes on from JBJSXB010000024.1 coordinate 407, forward strand.
GCCCGCTCGCGATCGGGGGCGTTTCCACCGCGAGGGGCGGGAGTTTTTCCCCGCCGAACCCCGGACTTTTCCCCAACGGCCGTCCAAGTCACAATGACGCTCCCTGGGCGCCGGTCCGTCGGCCGGTTCCCGGTGCTTCAGCTTTCCCAGTGCTTCACAGCGCGGTCATGGCGATCCCACCCGCCGAGCTTGCTGCTCGGGGTCGATCCGTCCTGACCGTCATCCTCTCAAGGTGCCATGTCGATGCCCGCCCGCGATGAAATCTTCAAGAAGGTCAGGACCGCCCTGGTGGAAGCCCTCGGCGTCGACGAACACGAGGTGCAGCCCGAGGCGACCATGGTCGGCGATCTGGGCGCGGAATCGATCGATTTCCTCGACATCGTGTTCAAGCTCGAGAAGGCGTTCAACATCAAGATCGCCCGCGGAGACTTGTTTCCCGAGGACGTGCTGTCGAGTACCGAATTCGTCAGCAACGGCAGGGTGAACGACGCGGGGATCGCCGCGCTCAAGGCGCGGATGCCGTTCGCCGACCTGTCGAAATTCGAGTCGAACCCCAACGTCCAGAATTTCGCGAACACGCTCACCGTGGAGGACATGGTCCGCTACGTGCAGAGCAAGGTCGCCGCCTGACCTCACGCCGCACTCGCGGAACACCTGCATGCGCTGGTTCTGGATCGATCGGTTCGAGGAGTTCGTCCGCGGCCGCACCGCGATCGCAGTCAAGAACGTGTCGCTCGCGGAGGAGCACCTCCACGACCACTTTCCCGGTGCCGCGCTGATGCCCAACTCCCTCGTGGTCGAGGGCATGGCGCAGACGGCAGGGCTGCTCGTCGCCGACGCGATCGAATACAACCGCCGCGTGGTGTTGGCGAAGGTGGCCGGCGCCGAATTCCACTTCGACGCCGTGCCGGGCGACTGCCTCCGCTACCGCGCCGAGATCGTCGACCTCAAGCCGGCGGGATCGCTGGCCCGGGTGTCGAGCCATGTGGGCGATCGCCTCCAGGGCGAGGCGGAATTGTTCTTCGCGCATCTCGAACCGGGCGATGGTGTGCCGCAGCTCTTCGAGCCACACGAACTGCTGCGCTGGCTCGACCAGATGCATATCTACGACGTCGGGCGGGATACCGAAGGCCGTCCGCTCGCCAGGCCCGACTGGTGATCGGACCGTTTTCCCGTCGCTGCGGCCGGAGGCCGTCGCCGGTCGGCGGCCGCAGGTCGGTGGCGGCGCCGCGGGACGGATCGCGCGAATCGAGAAGGGAGTGCCGACGATGGTGGCAGGCAGACGTCGGGTGGTGATCACGGGCATGGGGTGCATCACGCCGCTGGGCGTGCGTGTCGAGGAGTTGTGGAACAATCTCCGCATCGGCGCCTCGGGCGTGGGGTACACCACCGTCTTCGACGCCTCGCGATTCCCGACGCGCATTTCCGCCGAAGTGCGCGGCTGGGATATCACGCACGAAGGGCAGCGGGAACAGGATTGGCACTTCTGCGGCCGCCACACCAAGTTCGCCGCCGGTGCGGCGCTGCAGGCGATGCGCGACGCGGGCCTGTCGGACGGACTGCCCGGGGATCCCTCGCGACTCGGGGTCTACCTCGGCAGCGGCGAAGGGCAGCAGGATTTCGACGCGTTCACGAGCATGATGACCGCGGCGATCGACGGTGACACGCTCGACGTCGCCAAGTTCACGAAGCTCGGGCTCGAAACGCTCCATCCACTGGCGGAGGTGGAGCAGGAGCCCAACATGCCGGCGTGCCATCTCGCCGGGCTGTTCAACGCCTACGGCCCGAATCTCAACTGCCTCACCGCCTGCGCCGCCTCAGCCAGGCGATCGGGGAAGCGGTGGAGTTGGTCCGCCGCGGCGACGCCGACGTGATGCTTTCCGGAGGCGCCCACAGCATGATCCATCCGTTCGGCGTGACGGGTTTCAATCTGCTCACCGCGCTGTCGACACGGAACGACGATCCCACCAAGGCGAGCCGGCCGTTCGACCGCGATCGCGACGGATTCGTCCTCGGAGAAGGGGCCGCGATGGTGGTCCTCGAGGAACTCGAGCACGCCCGGCGCCGCGGGGCGACGATCCATGGCGAATTGCTCGGCTACGGCTCCACCGCCGACGCCTACCGGATCACCGACACCCATCCCGAAGGTCGCGGCGCGACGTCGTGCATCAGGATGGCCCTCGACGACGCCGGCCTCGGCACCGAGGCGGTCGACTACATCAATGCCCACGGCACCAGCACCAGCGTCAACGATCGGGTGGAGACGCTGGCGATCAAGCATGTATTCGGTGATCGCGCCTACAAGATCCCGGTATCGAGCACCAAGAGCATGATGGGCCACCTGATCGCCGCCGCCGGGGCGACCGAGTTGATCGTCTGCCTGCTGGCGATCCGCGACGGCCTGCTGCCGCCGACGATCAATTACGAGACGCCCGACCCCGAGTGCGATCTTGACTACGTGCCCAACAAGGCCCGTGAAGGGGCGTGCTCCGTGGCGCTGTCCAACAGCTTCGGGTTCGGCGGACAAAACATCTCGTTGATCGTCGGCCGCTACGACGGCTGACCGCGCGGCGTGCGCGTCGCCGCGTTTCGCCCACCTTGCCCCGTTTGCCGGCGGCAAGGATCGTTCAACTGTCACGATCGGCGCGACCGATACCTCCCGACGAAGCGGAGTCGCGGACCGCCGGCACGTCGCCGGCCCCGCCGGCCCGCCGCGGGGTGCCGACCATGAAACGCACGCTCTCCCTTCTGGCCGTCGTCGCCATCGTCAGTCTGTCGAGCGGATGCTCGATCATCGACCGGCTGTTCCTCCTCAACACCGACGGCCCGTACGGTCACCACGCCGCCCATCATGGCGACGGTGCCTGCCAGGACGGTGCCTGCCAGGGTGGCGCGTGCCTCGACGAAGGTTGCCCCGACGGCTCCTGCCGCACCGGCGCCTGCCCCGAGGGGGTTTGTGCCGACGGTGCGTGCAAACGCTGCCCCGATGGCAACTGCGGCCGTTGCGCCCATTGCCGTCATCTCGGCCGCTACGGCGGACTGGCGCGGCATCACCTGTCCGCCGCGGAGAAGGAAGCGTTGATGCAGTCGGGCTACGAGGAGGGAGGGCCAGCGGGCCCGCCGACCGGTGGCGTCGCCTATCCCTACTACACGACGCGCGGTCCCCGCGATTTCCTCTCCAAGTGCCCGCCCTCGATCGGGCCCTGACCACCGGGCCGCGTTGCCGGCGTGCCGGCGTCACTACACTGGTGCCTTCCCGGGAGCGGCGTCGAGCCGCTCCCGTCCTTTTCGGAGCATCCGTGAATGGCGACCCCTCCAGCGCACGGCGGTCCGTCCGCCGGCCTCACCTCGTCCGGACGGCTGTCCACGGTCGGCTGGCTGGTCTGCGCGATCGCGGCCATCGGGTTCGCGTTCGACATCTACGAACTGTTGATGCTGCCGCTGATCATCAAGCCCGCGATCCAGGAGTTGGCGAAGGGCGAGGTGCAGGCCTTGGTGGCCGGCGGCATGGCACAGGCCGATGCGATCGCGCAGTGGAGTCCGGGCGGCGCCAGCTACATCGGCTGGGCGCGGACTCTGTTCTTCGTGCCCGCGATCGCCGGTGGCGTGTTCGGCCTCGTCGGCGGCTATCTCACCGATCTCCTCGGACGGAGACGGGTGCTCACCTTCAGCATCCTGCTCTATGCCTTTTCGGCCCTCGCCGCCGGGTTCGCCACATCCCTACCGCAATTGCTGCTGTGCAGGTGTCTGGTGTTCATCGGGGTCTGCGTCGAGTTCGTCGCGGCGGTCGCGTGGTTGGCGGAATTGTTTCCCGATGCCAAGGCGCGGGAAAACGCCCTCGGTTGGACACAGGCCTTCTCGTCGCTCGGCGGTTTGCTCGTGGGGTTCGCCAACATCCAAGCCGCGAAGTTCGCCCTCGCGCTGCCGGCGATCCACGGCGACCACCAGGCATGGCGATACACGCTCATTTCCGGGGTCATTCCCGCACTGCCGTTGATCCTCATCCGGCCGTTTCTTCCCGAGAGCCCGGTATGGGCCAGCAAGAAGGCGGCCGGCACGTTGCGGCGGCCGAGCATCGCCGCGCTCTTCAGCCCGCAGTTGGTCCGCACGACGGTGATGACCACCCTCGTCTTCGCCGCCAGTTACGGGATCGCGTTCGGCGCGATCCAACAACTGCCGCAGATTCTCGGCGCCCAGAAGGGCGGGCACGCCGCGATCCTCGCCGAGGCGAAGACCGCCCAGGACCGGGCGGCTTTTGCGGCGCGAGAGAAGGGGGAGACGCTGTCGCCGGGGCGGCTCAAGAGCATCGCCGGCAACGCCACCGACGAGGCGGTCGCCGGCGTGACGATCTTCCAGGAGATCGGCGGACTGGTGGGGCGCGTGCTGCTCGCGTTGGCGGCGCTGCGGATCGCGAGCCGGCGGCTGTTGCTGCGACTCTTCCAATGGCCGTCGCTCGTCATCGTCCCCGCCCTGTTTTGGTGGATCTCGACACGCTTGGGTGACGCGGAATCCCTCGGTGCGATCAAGGCCGGCGTGTTCGTCGCCGGACTGCTCACCGTCGCCCAATTCAGCTTCTGGGGGAACTACATCCCGCTCGTCTTCCCGACGCACCTCCGCGGCACGGGCGAAAGCTTCGCGGCCAACATCGGCGGCCGCGTGCTGGGGACGGCGGCGGCGTGGCTCACCATCACGTTCTCGGCGGCGACGCCACCCGACCCGGCGAAGATCGCCGTCGTCGGCGCCGCCGTGGCGGGTGCCTACGCCCTGCTCGGAGCGATCCTCACGCACTGGCTACCCGAACCCGACCCCACGGTCGACCACTGAACGCGGGACGC
>JBJSXB010000025.1:0-12369 GCA_046086245.1 Planctomycetaceae bacterium
CTCGAAACCCCTCGGCGGCGCGGTCGAGGGCCGGATCGACCTCGCGGATCAGCAGATCGGACGCCTCTTCCTTCTTGCCCTCGCTGGCGAGCGACAGGAGTTTGGCGATCCTCGTGAACAGTTCCTGGCGGGCGGCCAGCGCCACCTTGAATAGTCGCTCGTCCTCGCGATCGGAATACATGCTCTCGTACTCGGCGCAAAGCTTCGAACTTTCCGTCTCCGCTTCCGCCACCCCGCGTGTCTCGGCGACGAACTCCGGCGACTTCGGATCGAATGCCACGCTCCGTTGGGCGAGCCGCCGCGCGCGGGTGTTGATGGCGGTGATCTGATTGAGCTTCGCGACCGAGGGGACGATATTCGTCGCCAGCCCGACCGGCCCGCTGATCACGTCGGCGAGGTCGTTCACCCGCCACAGCGCCAAGGCGCCGAGGAGGAGGTTGGCGAGCACCAGCAAAGCGAACCCGAGCGACAGCCGTCGGGGGATGGTCCAGGCAATCATCGGCACACCTCGGAACGATCGAAACGGGCGGGACGAGTGGTCAACGGGAGCTCGGCGGCGCATCGCCGGCGGGCATTTCGGCGGCGGCGATGCTCGCCAGATCGACCAGGGCCGTCACCCGGTCGGCGGACTTCGCCATCCCGGTGATGAACCGCACGTCGATCGCGCCGCCGAAGTCAGGGGTCGGCTCGATATCGGCGGCGCCGAACGCCGCCACCTCGTCGACGCGGTCGACGATCACGCCGTGCAGCCGCATCAGGCCGCCGCTGCCGGGCAATTCCGTCACGATCACGCAGGTGCGGTCGTCATCGACCCGTCGCGGAAGACCGAACCGCGCCCGCAGGTCGACCACCGGAATCACCTTCCCACGCAGATTGATCACCCCCTTCACGTGCGCCGGCATGTTGGCGACCGGCGTGATCGGGCACAGGCGGATGATCTCCCGGACGACGAGCACGGTGATGCCGTACGACTCGTCACCGAGCGTGAAGGTGAGGTACTTTCCAGGCCGCGCGGCCACTCCGGCTGCCGGCGTGATCGCGGGTTCCATCGCTGCCATCGCTTCCCGGTCGCCGGTCAGGCGGCCGCCTCCCCCTGCCTGCCGCGCAGCTGCACCAGCGCCGCGACGTCGAGAATGAGACCCACGCGCCCGTCGCCGAGGATCGCCGCTCCAGCGAAGTCGGTCCGCTCGCGGAAGATCTCGCCGAGGTCCTTGATCACCACCTCCTGCTTGCCGATCAGGTCGTCGACGAGCAGACACCGCGAGTCGGCACCCGCTTCGACCACGACGACCACCCCTCCGGCGGCCGGCCCGTCGGCGGCGAACGCAGGTTCATCGCCGAGGCCGAGCCGGGTCCGCAGCCGTAACAGCGGCACCAACCGACCGTGCACCGTCACCATCTCGCCGCGCCCGTGCAGCGTGCTCACCATCCCCGGTTGGAGCCGGAACGACTCCCGGACCGACAGCGTGGGAATCACGTACCGCTCTTGGCCGACGCCGACCAGCAGTCCCTCGATGATCGCCAGCGTCAGCGGTACCGAGAGGGTGAACGCGCTGCCCGAGCCGGGGGTCGAATCGATGTCGATCTTGCCACGGAGCCCGGTGATCGTCCGGCGCACGACGTCCATCCCCACGCCGCGTCCCGAGAGATCGGTCACCTGGTCGGCGGTCGAGAAACCGGGGGCGAAGATGAGCTCGAGGATCTCGCGCCGATCGAGCACGACGCCGGGTGCGACGATGCCCCGTTCCTCCGCCTTGCGGCGGATCCGCTCGGGTGACAGCCCGCGGCCATCGTCGGCGATGCGGATCACGATGTACCCGCCCTGGTGGAACGCACGCAGGGTGATCGTTCCGGAGCGGGGCTTGCCGGCCCGCTCGCGTTCCGCAGGGGGTTCGATGCCATGGTCGGCCGAATTGCGGATCATGTGGACGAGCGGATCGGCCAGGTCGTCGACGATCGTCCGGTCGAGTTCGGTGTCCTCACCCTCGAGGACCAGTTGGATGTCCTTGCCCTGTTGCACGGCGAGATCCCGGACGAGCCGGGCCATCTTCTGGAACGTCGCACGGATCGGAACCATCCGCAGGGCCATCGCCGTGCGCCGCAGATCGGCGGTGATGCCCCGGAGTTGACCGACCGCCCGCGACAGGTTGGAGTCGCCGGCGGCGGCGACGAGGTCGGGATGCTGCACCACCATCGACTGGGCGATCACCAACTCCCCGACCAGGTCGATGAGACTGTCGAGTTTGTGGGTGTCGACGCGGACGATCGTGCCCGATGCCGTCCGCGCCACCGTCCGCGTGGCAGCCGGCGTCACGGCATCACCCTCGGCCGTGGGGGGCGACGCGGCGGGACCTTGATCGTCGGCGGCGGCGCCTGCGTGCGTCCTTGCGGGCACGGCGGTGACGCCGACGACACCGTCACGCGGCGGCGGCGCGGAAACCGCCACCCCGGGTGGGGTCGACATCGCCGGCACGGGATGGTCGTCACCCTCCATCAGTCGACGCGTCGCCTCGATCACCGCGGGAATCGGCAGATCGATCGGGGCCGGAGGGCTGTTGCCCGCCACCTGGGCCGCCAGTTCGGCGACGAATCGCTCGAGCACGTCGGCGCCGGCGAGGATCACGCCGAAGGCCTCGCGCCCGAGGGAGAGATCACCGCGCCGGGCACCGTCGAGGAGCGACTCCAGCTCGTGGGTGAACTGCTGAAGTACCGCCAACTTCATCACGCCGGCGTTTCCCTTGAACGTGTGGAACGCCCGGAAGACCGCGTTGATCTGACCGGCATCGGTCGGGTCGCTCTCGAGTGCGAGCACCCCCTGCTCGATGTCGCGGAGCAGATCCTGCGCCTCGGCGCAGAACAGGTGGAGCAGTTCCGGATCGGCATCGGCCGGCATCACGTCGATCGACTGCCCTGGACGATCCGGAAGCGTGGCGGCCCGTGCGACGGGCAGGGCGGCGGGCGACGCCAGCGGGGGTGCCGCGGCCTCGACGGCAACCGGCGGCATCACTGGACCGGACGATGACGCGGCCCCCAACGCCGTGTCGGGCGACCAGGTTGGCACCGGCCCACCGCGATCCCAGGCGGCAAGCGCCTCTTCGCACCACGGGTGCCATGCCGCCAGCATTCGCAGCGCCTCGGCCGACGGACGGGCGCCGCCGCTCACCGTCACGAGCCGTTCGGCGGCCGCGGTCACACCGGCCACGACCTCCGGCGGCGCGGTCGCCGGCAAGGCCACCAGGAGCGACGTGAACAAGTCGTCGAGCGTGGCTGCCGAGCCCTCCGATCCGGGGGTCGCGAAGGCAAGTTCCAGGCCGATCTGCTGGAGGATCTTCGCAGCCGTCGCAGCCGGCAGAGGTGCTTCGTCGGCGGGAGCCATGGGTCGATCCGGCGGTCGCTGGAACGCGACGGGGAGAGCGTGACCGGGAAAGGGGCCCGCCGCCCCGGGGAAACGATGAACCGTCCCCTGGATTCGAGCCTAGCCCCGGTGCAGAGGGGCGGCAAATCGCCCCCGATCGATTCACTCGACGCCACCGGCACGATCGGGACGGTCATGCCGATTGGCCGGGTCAGGTCGCGCCCCGGAGGCCGGCGTGCGCCTCGCGCAGGAGCGTTTCGGTCTCGTCCCAGCCGATGCAGCCGTCGGTGATCGACACGCCGTAGGCGAGTCGGTCGCGGTCCGCCGACGCCGGCTGGCTGCCCGCGTGGAGGTTGCTCTCGAGCATCATGCCGACGATCGAGCGATCGCCCGCCACCCGTTGGGCGAGTACGTCGCGCCACACGATCGACTGACGACGGTGATCCTTTCCCGAATTGGCGTGGCTGCAATCGACGATCACGCGAACGGGCAACCCGGCGCTGTCCAGTCGGGTGCGGGCCTCGTGGAGGAACTCCGGTGCGTAATTCGACCCGCTGCGACCGCCCCGCAGCATCAGCACGCCCCACGGGTTGCCCGTGGTCGAGACGACGCACGTGCCCCCCTCGTTGTCGATGCCCAGGAAGCTGTGCGAGGTACGCGCCGACTGCATCGCATCGACCGCCGCCTGCAGTGAACCATCGGTCGAATTCTTGAATCCGACCGGCATCGATAGCCCGCTGGCCATCTGCCGGTGCGTCGGCGATTCGGTGGTCCGCGCGCCGATCGCACCGAGGACGATGGTGTCGGCGATGTACTGCGGGGTGATCGGTTCGAGAAACTCCGTCGCCGTCGGAACGCCGAGGCGGGCGATGTCGATCAACAGACCCCGCGCCAACCGCAGGCCGGTGGCGACGTCGAACGACCCGTCGAGATGCGGGTCGTTGATCATCCCCTTCCACCCGACGGTGGTCCGCGGTTTCTCGAAATAGACCCGCATCACCACCAGCAAACGGTCCGCGAGGGCGGCGGCGAGCGCCGCCAGTCTGCCGGCATAATCGCGGGCTGCAGCCGGGTCGTGGATCGAGCACGGGCCGACCACCGCCATCAGCCGCCGATCCTCCCCGGCGAGCACGCGTTCCACCGCCCGTCGGCCGGCGACGATCGTCTCGGCGGCATCGCCGTCGAGCGGGAGCACCGCCGCCAGACGGGCCGGAGGCACGAGAGGATCGAGGCTGCGGATCCGCAGGTTCCCGGTGGCCGGGGGGGCACCGGCGCCACGGGGATCGGGCACGATGGTCATGCCTCCACTCTACACCGCGGTGGCGGAACGGTGGGCGATTGACCCCCCGCGTGGTCACTGGTTCAATCGGGCCGGCCGGCGCCAGTCGCGGCGCGGGTTCGGCGGAGCCGTGGGCGAGGAAGCCGGCAGGAAGGGAGTGTGCGATCGATGACGCGGCATCTTTTCGTCACCGGCGGGGTCGTCAGTTCCCTCGGCAAAGGGCTCACCAGCGCCAGCATCGGCATGTTGCTCGAGGCCCGGGGCCTGCGGGTACGGATGCAGAAACTCGATCCCTACATCAACGTCGATCCGGGCACGATGAGTCCCTACCAGCACGGCGAGGTCTACGTGCTCGACGACGGTAGCGAAACCGATCTCGACCTCGGCCATTACGAACGCTTCACGTCCACGGCGCTGACCCGGGCCTGCAACTACACCACCGGCCAGATCTATCTGTCGGTCATCAACAAGGAACGGCGCGGCGAGTTTCTAGGCAAGACGGTCCAGGTGATCCCCCACATCACCAACGAGGTCAAAGAGGTGGTCAAGGCGCTGGCGGGATCCGACACCGACATCGTGATCACCGAGATCGGCGGCACGGTGGGAGACATCGAGAGCCTGCCGTTCCTCGAGGCGATCCGGCAGATCCCGCTGGAGGTGGGACGCGAGAACTGCATGTTCATCCACCTGACGCTCGTGCCCTATCTCAAGGCTGCCGGCGAGCTGAAAACGAAGCCGACGCAGCATTCGGTGGGACTGCTCCGCCAGATCGGCATCCAGCCGGACGTGCTCGTGTGCCGCACGGAACGGGCCCTCGATACGTCCGACCGGGAGAAGATCGCGTTGTTCTGCAACGTCCCGCTCGACGCGGTCATCGAGGAACGCGACAAGGATTTCTCGATCTACGAGGTGCCGCTGTCGCTGCAGTCGAACCGGATCGACGATCTCGTGCTGCGCCGCTTCGGGATCCAGGCCCCACCCGCCGACCTCGACGAGTGGCACGACATCCTCCACCGCCTCCGCAATCCGGAACACGAGGTGTCGATCGCCCTGGTGGGCAAATACGCCGAGCACCGCGACGCCTACAAGAGCATCTACGAGGCGCTCGACCACGGCGGCATCGCCAACCGGACACAGGTGCGCGTGCAGCCGATCAAGAGCGAGGACATCGAGCGCGAGGGAGCGGAGCGGCTCCTCGCCGGTTTCGACGGCCTCGTCGTGCCCGGTGGTTTCGGAGAACGCGGCATCGAGGGAAAAGTGGAGGCGATCGGCTTCGCACGGCAACGGCGCCTACCCTTCCTGGGGATCTGCCTCGGCATGCAGTGCGCCGTGATCGAGGTCGCCCGCAACGGTGCCGGGCTGTCCGGCGCCCATTCCACGGAGTTCAGTCGTACCACCCCCCATCCGGTGATCTGCCTGATGGACGAGCAACGAGCGGTGACCGACAAGGGGGGAACGATGCGGCTCGGGTCGCAGCCCGCGGTGCTCGCCGAGGGCACCCGATCCTCCGCCGCGTACGGGTCCACGCGGATCATGGAACGGCACCGGCACCGCTACGAGTTCAACATGAAGTATCGTGAGGTGCTCGAGGAGGCCGGATTGGTCATCGCCGCCACCAGCCCCGACGGGGGCCTGGTCGAGATCGTCGAATTGGCCGATCATCCCTGGTTCGTCGCGGTCCAGTTCCACCCGGAATTCAAGAGCAAACCGACCGCGGCCCACCCCTTGTTTTCCGGCCTGGTCGCGGCCGCGGTCGAGCGACACGCCGGCAGCGCCTGGGTGGCGGAGAGCTGACACGGGAGCATGCCATGGCCCACGACGATTCCCCCAAGGCGACGGGCGCTCCTCCGGCGACGTTCGCGTTCTTGGTCAATACGCTGTTTACGCAGGCCTTGATGGCCCTCGGGCGGCTTCCCAACCCGATCACGAAACAATCGATGAAAAACCTGGCGACGGCTCGCCACTTCATCGACATGCTGGCGATGCTCGAGGGGAAAACGGCGGGCAACCTCGACACCGACGAACGCCGGTTGCTCGACGAGGTGCAGCACGAGCTGCGGATCCAGTTCGTCCAGGAGGGAGGCGCGGGGACCGCCGCGGACGAGCCATGAGCGTCGGAGGAGCCGAACACGCCGGCAACCGCACGATCGCCGGGGCGGTGCGCGCGGCGTTCGGCATGGCGACGGTCGCCGCGGGGTGCGTCGCGGCGTGGGGAACGAAGCATGCGCCCGCGGCCCGCGCCGCGGAGGTGACGATCGAGAGCCGTGACGATCGGGTGCGGATCCTCGTCGACGGCGATTTGTTCACCGAGTACCTGCACGGCGGCCGCGCCAAGCCGGTGCTGCATCCGCTCGTCGGACCGCGTGGCCGACGCGTCACCCGCGCCTGGCCGCTCGAAGAGGGTGTGACGGGCGAGGCCCACGATCACCCGCACCATGAGTCGCTCTGGTTCACCCACGGCATGGTCAACGGCATCGATTTCTGGGCGAAGGCCAAGGGGCGGTGGCCGTCCGACCCGGCCGTGGAGCCGATTCCCCGGATCATGCAGCGTGCCCTCGCCGCCACCGCTGCCGGAGGGCGCGCGAGCATCGACGCGACCAACGACTGGGTCGGCCCCGACGGAGCGATCGTCTGCACCGAGCGACGCCGGTTCGTGTTCTCGGCCGACGCGACGGCGCGCGTCGTCGACGTGGAGATCACCATCGCGGCCGACCACGGCTCGGTCACGTTCGGTGACACCAAGGAGGGCACCATGGCGATCCGCGTGGCGACTCCGCTCCAGCCGAAGGAGGCCAACGGTTCGGCTGGCGCGGCCGGAAGGATCGTCAACTCCGAAGGGCTCGAGAACGGTGCCGCGTGGGGAAAACCGGCCCGCTGGGTCGACTACTCCGGTCCGATCGGGGGGGCGGTGGTCGGAATCGCGATGCTCGATCATCCCGCGAACATCCGTCATCCCACCCATTGGCACGCCCGCGACTACGGCTTGTTCGCCGCCAACCCCTTCGGCCTGCACGACTTCACCGGTGCCGCACGTGGCAGCGGCGATCACACGATCCCTGCCGGAGAATCGCTGACCCTGCGCTATCGGATCGTCATCCACGATGGCGACGCGGCGGCGGCCGGCATCGAGGACCGGTGGCGCGCGTGGTCGAGGGACGGCGGATGACGGCGGCGCTCCTCGACGGTAAAAAACTGGCCGTGACGATCGAGGGCTCGCTGCGCGAAGAGGTGGCGGCGTTCACCAGCGCGTCGGGCCGGGCACCGCGCCTGGTGGTTGTGCTCGTGGGTGATATGGCGGCGAGTGCGTCGTACGTCGCCGCGAAGACGAGGGCGGCGGCCAGGGTCGGCATCGTCGCCGACGTGGTCCGCGCCCCGGGCACGTCCGACACCGTGGCACTCGTGCGGCTCGTCGAGGCGATCGCCCGCGGTGATCGAGGGGCCCTCGACGGGATACTGGTCCAATTGCCGCTGCCGCGCCAGGTCGATTCTGCCGCGGTGCTCGATGCGGTCCCGGCCGACCTCGACGTCGACGGGTTCCACCCCGAGAACGCCGGTCTCCTCTCCCAGGGTCGTCCGCGGTTCATCCCCTGCACGGCGGCCGGGGTGCAACGGCTGCTCGTCGACGCGGGGATCGAGACGGCCGGGCGCCATGCGGTCATCGTGGGACGGAGCGATATCGTGGGAAAGCCGCTGGCGCTGCTGCTCGCCTCACGGGGGCGTGGAGGCGACGCCACCGTGACCATCTGCCACAGCCGGAGCGGCACACTCGGTGACCACTGCCGCTCCGCCGACATTCTCGTCGCGGCGGTCGGCCAACCAGGGCTGATCACCGCCGACATGGTGCGCCCGGGCGCGACAGTCATCGACGTGGGCATCAACCGCGTCGACGACGGGGACGGCTCCCGACTCGTCGGCGACGTGGACTTCGCGGCCGTCTCGGCGGTGGCCGGCGCGATCACCCCCGTGCCGGGAGGGGTCGGGCCGCTGACCGTGGCGATGCTCCTGGCGAACACCCTGCTGGCGGCGGAACTGCGCATCGGCCGCCGTTGATTTCCCGGGGCGCCCAAGGCTTCCCCTCGCCCGCTCGAGCCTGGGGGGTCTGCACAAGCCCGGCCGGAGATATCGCACCCCCGTCTTCCGTGGGACGCCGGGCGGGCCGTCTGATCTTGTACGGCGCTCCACTCCTCTCTACCTTCCTCCGCCGCAAGAAGGCGCCCGAACCGCCATTCGCCCCGGTTTCGCCCTCCGCCCCAATCTTCCCTTTCCCACCGCCGAGTGCCTCCCGTGGCCCGACGCCACGGCACCGACCGATTCCCAATGGACACGATCAAGCCAGGTCCGGGGACGAAACCGTCGATGCACTGCTTCCTTCGCGCGCTGCGAGATGCCGGCCGGATGTGGCCCTTCCTCGTGGCCTCGTTTCTCTGCTCGGCCGGAGTCGCGAGCCTCTGGGGGGCGAACATCGCCGCACTGTTTCCGATCATCGAAGTCACGCTCAACGGCGATTCGCTCCAGACCTGGAACGCGCGGCGGATCGAAACGGCCCGCGACAACCTGCGGCGGTCGAAGGAAGCGATCGCCGATATCGACCGGCGTCTCAGCGACTCATCCGGCGACGCGGCCACCCTTCGTGCCCAACGTGAACGGCTTCTGCTCGCCGTCCGCGGCGACGAGGCCCTGCTCGCCACCTCCGAACGCCTCGCCCCTTGGCTGACGCGCTTTCTTCCCACCGATCCGTTCACGACGGTGCTGTGGGTCGTGACGTTCGTGGTCGTCAGCACGTTCGTGAAACACGCGTTCCTGATGGCGAGCACGCTTCTCGTCGCCTGGGTGGCGATGAACATCAGCCGCGACATCCGTCTCAAGGTGTTCGACAAGGCGCTCGCGCTCGATCGCACGCAATTCATGCGCAACGGCTCCGCCGGCTTCATGGCGCAGGTGACCGGCACCTCCGACATGCTCGCCAGCGGGATCACCAGCGTGTTCGGTGGCGCGGTGACCGAACCGCTGAAGATCACCGCCTGCCTGGCCGGCGCATTTTGCATCTCCTGGCAGTTGACGCTCGCCTGCCTCACGCTCGCCCCACTCGTCGGCTTCCTGATGGTCTGGCTCAACCGCCGGATCCGCGGAGTGTCGAAGCGGATCCTCACCCGGTCGATGGGCTTCCACCACGTTCTCCTCGAGGCGCTCAACAACGTCCTCACGGTCCAGGCCTACACGATGGAGGACTTCGAGCGCGACAAATTCCGCACCTGCACCCGCGACGTCATGCGCACCGGCATGTGGCACACCTTCTACTTCGCCCTCGCCAATCCGATCACGGAGATCCTCGGCATCGGGATGGTAGCCACCAGCATCGCCGTGGGCGCCTGGCTGGTGATCAACCAGGAGACGCAGATCTTCGGCTTCACGATGACCGAGCGGCCGATGACGGTGCCCGGGATCATGGTGTTCTTCGGGATGCTGATCGGTGCCAGCGATCCGGTGCGGAAACTCTCCGGAGTGTTCACCGGGGTGAACGTCGGGATCGTCGGCGCCCAGTCGCTCTACCCGTTGCTCGACACCCCTTCGAAGCTCGCCGAACCGACGGAGCCACGGCGCCTTTCCGCGCCGCACCGCGAGATCCGCCTCGCCGACGTGTCGTTCAGTTACGACCGGATCGACACCGTTCTCAAGAACGTGAACGTGTCGATCCCGTTCGGGGAGCGCGTGGCGATCGTAGGCCCCAACGGCGGCGGCAAGAGCACGCTGGTGAACCTCATCTGCCGATTCTACGACCCGACCGAGGGTCAGGTGCTGCTCGACGGCGTGCCGTTGACCGAGATGGCACTCCGCGACGTCCGCGGCCGGATCGCGTTGGTCACCCAGCAGACCGAGTTGTTCAACGAGTCGATCCTCTACAACATCCGCTACGGTCGCTGGGACGCGACCGAGGAGGAGATCGTCGAGGCTGCCAAGAAGGCACACGCCCACGACTTCATCGCCGACTTCCCCGAGGGCTACCGGACGATGGTCGGCCCCAACGGGTTCCGGTTGTCGGGGGGTCAGCGCCAGCGGATCGCCCTCGCCCGGGCCTTCCTTCGCGACGCGGAGATCCTCGTTCTCGACGAGGCCACCAGCCAAATCGACGTCGAGAGCGAGCGGTTGATCCACGAGGCGCTGGCGCGGTACGTGGAAAACCGCACCGTGATCATGATCACCCATCGGGCGAGCACGCTGGCGCTGGCCGACACGATCCTCGAGGTCGAACACGGACAGGTGCGCAAGCGCCCGGCACGGCAGATGCAGGTCGCCTGACGGCCGCCGCAGCCTCAGCGGTGCGGCGACCGGCGCCCCAGCCGTTCGTGCCAGACGGACGCCGCCCGTGGCTGGAAGCGTTCGATCGCGAAGCTGTCGCGGACCACCGCGCGGATCGCCCGCAGGTCGACCGCACCCCCCTGTGCGAGCAGCTGCACTAGCACGTTGCCGATCGCCGTCGCCTCGACAGGCCCGGCGTGGACCTCCCGATCGGTGGCGTCGGCGATCCATTGGCAGAGGAGACGGTTTTTCACTCCGCCACCGACGACGTGGATCCTCTCCACGCGGCGCCCGAGCAATCCGTCGATCTCGGTGAGCCGCCGGGCGATCGCCGCCGCAACGCTCTCCAGCGCACAGCGCACCACGGCCGCAGTCGATTGCGGAAGCGGACCACCCATCTCGCGGGCGAGCCGGCGCAGCGCGTCGGGCATGTCGGAGGGAGCCATCAGCGATGGATGGTCCGGATCGACGAGGGTGGCCAACGGCGCGGCCTCCGCCGCGAGGGCGGTGAGTTGATCCCACGTCCACTCGGTGCCGCCGCGACGCCACGCCGCCCGGCACTGCTGCACCAGCCACAGCCCACAGACGTTCTTCAGCAGCCTCGTGGTCCCGCCGACGCCTCCCTCGTTGGTGAAGTTGTGGGCGAGGCAGGCCGGCGTGACCAGCGGCCGGTCGATCTCCACGCCGACCAGCGCCCAGGTGCCGAGACTCACGTAGCACCACTCGGGGTGGCTCGACGGCGGCTCGGTCGCCGGCACGGCGGCCACCGCGCTGGCGGTGTCGTGGGTGCCGGGAAGAACGACCCGTGCGCCGCCGAGTCCGGTCTCGGCCGCCACCTCCGACCGGATCGGTCCGAGGTCGGCCCCCGGCTCCAGAACCGGTCCGAAGACGCGCCGCGGGATGCCGAGGCGATCGAGCAACTCGAACGCCCACTGGCCGCGACGTGGATCGAAGCACTGCGTCGTCGTGGCGTTGGTCCGCTCGTTGGACGCCACTCCGGTGAGGAGCCAGTGGACGATGTCGGGCATCATCACCAGCCGTCCCGCGGCGGAGAGCAGATCGGATCGCGCGTTGTGCAGGGCGAGCAGCTGGTAGAGCGTATTGATCTCCATGAACTGCAGTCCGGTGGCGGCGAAAATCTCGTCGGGCAGATCGGCGTTGCCGGCGCTGCCCTTATCGAGGGTGGTGATCTCGACCTGCATCGTTCCTGTCCTCAACCCGCCGCCGGCGCCGCGATCACAGCCGCCGGATAGGGCGCATCGGCCGGACGCGCGCGCTTGATCGCGTCACGCACCAGCACATAGCCGCCCTTGGCACCCGGGACGGCACCCTTGATCATGATCAGGCCACGATCGGCATCCACGCCCGCAACCTCGACATTCAAGGTCGTCACGCGCTCCTGCCCCAGATGGCCGGCCATCTTCTTGTTCTTGAAGGT
>JBJSXB010000026.1:0-23285 GCA_046086245.1 Planctomycetaceae bacterium
GTTGAACACCTTCATCGCCTCGATGATGCACACGGTCTTCTCGGGCTCGATGCGGTCGCCCACCTTGACGAACGGGGCGGCATCCGGACCGCTCGCCCGATAGAACGTCCCCACCATCGGGCTTTTCACCACTACCATCCGGGCGGTGTCGGCATCAGCGGCGGGCGCCGCCACCGACCCGGGCGAAACCGCGCCGGACGAAACCGGCCCCGGCGACACCGCCCCGGACCCCGCCGGGTGCACGGCCACACCGCCGCCGCGGCAGATCCGGACGCGCTGATCGGCCTGCTGAAGGTCGATTTCGGTCAGCTCGTGACGCTTCATCAACTTGATGAGCCGTTTCACGCGCCGCTCGTCGAAGATCCCGCCGGCGTCGCCGGGGTGCTTCGTGCCGCCGGGTCCCTCCGCCGGCTTGCCGGTCTTCTTGTCCGCCGCCTTGCTTGGCTTCATGGGGCCCTACGATCTCCGGTCGGCCGATTCCTCGGACATTTTCGCGGCGAGGGTAGCCCCTGCGCCGTCTTTCAGTCAAGGTAAACGGGTCGATTCATCCACCTCGCGGCCGTGGCAGCATGATCCCTCCCGCCGACCTGCCGCGCCTGGCCCGCCGCCCCCGCGCGTCGCACAAGCACGACTACGGGCGCGTCGTCGTCATCGGCGGATCGTCCGGCATGGCCGGGGCCCCCGTCTTGGCGGCGCTGGCGGCACTGCGCTGCGGCGCCGGACTGGTCGAGGTGCTCGTGCCGGAGCCGATCGCCGCCGTGGCGGCCAGCTTCGATCCCTGCCTCATGGTGCGCGGCCTCCCCGCCGACGGTGACGGCGCCTTCGCCGCGGCCGCCGACCCGTCGATCACCGCCCGCGTGGCCGGGGCGCACGCCGTGGTGATCGGTCCCGGACTGGGCCGTGGTACCGCGATACCCGGCATCGTCGCGCGTCGTTGGACCGAGGCACGGGTGCCGACGGTGTTCGATGCCGACGCGCTGTGGGCGCTGGCTCCGCGACCACCCTCCGGCGGGCTCGCCGCCGGCCCGCGGATTCTCACGCCCCACGAAGGGGAGTTGGGCCGTTTCGTCACTGCCGGGACGGGCGACTCCCGCACCGCGCTCGAGGATGCCGCCGAGCGACTGGCGGAGGCGACGCAATCCGTCGTCCTGCTCAAGGGCCCCGACACGCTCGTGACGCACGGCGGCAGGCGATGGCACAACCCGACCGGCAACCCGGGCATGGCGACCGGAGGCACGGGCGACGTGCTCGCCGGCATGATCGCGGCGCTGTGCTGTCAGCCGTGCGCGTCCCCCCGCGGCCCGACGGCACGTGCACCGGTGGGCGACGTGGCCCGGTTGGCCGTCTGGGCACACGGCCGTGCCGGCGATCTCGCCGCGGCCCAGCTCGGGGAAGTGTCGCTCACCGCGCGCGACCTGCTCGCACACCTCCCCGGGGCGCTCCTCGAATTGCTCGCCGACCGGCACCCCGCCTGATGCCGGTGGCTGGGAGCCGCCGGCCGCTCACGCCTTCCGCCCGCCCGCCGCGAGTCGGAGGAGCCTCGTCACCTCGACGACGACGTCGTCGCGTGCCATCCACACCCGTGCATCCACCGGCGGGGCGAGCGGACCGCCACCGGTGAACGACCCGAACGCGGGCAACACGAGCCGGCCGCCGGCGGCCAGGAAACACCGCTCCGTGATCCTGTCGCCCGAGGGGGCGCCAACGGTGACGCGGGGATGGTGATGACCGCCGACCACGAGCCTGCCGGCGGTCACGGGCTCCGCCAGCGGATCGTGGACGAGCACCAACGGAGGCAGGACGAGCCGGTTCACGTACCCGTCGAGGCCGAGCCGTGCCAGGCGGTCGCGGATGCGTGTGTCGTGGTTTCCCTCGACGAGCACCACCTCCACGTCGCCGAGTGCCGCCCGACCCGCGCGAAACTGCTCTTCGACCGCCGCGGTCATCCCGGCACGCGCGTGGAACAGATCGCCGAGGACCACGACGCGCGACGGCCGCCACCGGCGTACGAGGCTCGCGAGGCGGTCGAGATCGGCGGCCGCCGACCCCTCCGGCACCGGGATACCCGCCCGGCGGAACGCGGCCGCCTTGCCGAGGTGCAGGTCGGCGACCAGCACCGTCGACGCGGCCGGCACCCAGGCGGCGCGGCCGGGGACGAGCACCACGCCGTCGGTGGCCGCCTCGTCGGGGGTGGTGATGGGGATCGAGGGCGTGCTCCCCGGCGCGTCGCTCCGGCCGCGGCATCGGCCGCCGCCTCGAGTTCGGCCGCCATGAGGGTGATGCGCTCCAGCCAGTCATGCGTGGAGAGGCGTGACTGGATGTGCTCGGCCCAGATCGGAAACGCGAGGGGCGAGAGGCGCGGCGTCTCGACCACCGTCAGGTCGCGGACCGCGATCTCCGCCAACGTCGCCTCCAGTCGGCGGAACTCGAATTGGCGTTCGAGCACCTCGCGCCGCACCTGACCAAGCAGCATGCTTTCGGCGTCATGTTCGCAGAGCACGTCGTAGATCAGGCCCGCCGACGTCTGTGTCTGGCGGTCGCCCCGCCGGCTCGCCGACACCAAGCCGGCCACGCGGGCGATCTCGCGGAAATGGAGCCGCGCCATTTCGGTGCCGCGAAGGCATTCCAGCAGATCCTCGAGCAGATGGCCCGGGGAGAGCAGCCGGCGCCATCCCGCCTCGTCGTCGGGAAACGGGCCCCGTCCCGCCAACTGCAGCCCCCAATCGGTGGCCGCCAGACGGAAGCTGCTCGACCGGCGGCGGGCGATCCGCCAGGCGACGAGCGTCGCCAGGCCGTCGTGCACCAACCGGCCGGCGAATGGATAGAGGAAGGCATGCTCGCCGTCACGGCCGCGGAAGCGCTCGACGAGCAGGCCGTCCGCGGCGGGGAGCCGGCTGAAGCGGCGCTGGGTGCGGAGGAGGGGCAGCACCGCCCGTACCTCGGCGGGCAGCCGGCCCGGCGTGGCGGCTGCCGCGGCGTGGAGCAGGTCGCGAATCCGCTCCGACAGTAGCGTGGTAAAAGGCATCCGGCCGCCGTTCCAGCGCGGCACCGACAATCCCTGTGCGGACCGGGCCCGCTTCACCCAGGCCACGCGTCCGTCGAACCGGAACAACACCAGCGGCCGCCCGGCGAACAGAAAACGATCCCCCTCGGCGAGGCGCGAGACGAACGCTTCCTCGACGCTCCCGAGGCCGCCGCCGCGCAGCCAGCGCACCTCGACCGTGGCGTCACCGACGATCGTACCGATCGACATCCGATGACGCCGGGCGATGGCGGGCGACGCGACGTACCAGCGGCCGAAGCGCTCCACGATCCGCGCGAAGTCGGGGTAGGCGGCGAGTGCCGGTCCGCCGCGGGCTGCGAAGTCGAGCGCCCAGCGCCACGAGCGCTCGTCGAGGTTCGCGTACGCGCGCGTCGAGCGCACCTCGGCGAGCAATTCATGGGCGACGAATCCACCGCCGCAGGCGACCGTGACCAGGTGCTGCGCGAGGACGTCGAGCGGGCAGTCGAGCGGCGGCCGCGACTCGGCGCGGCCGGTGGACGCCGCGCCCCGCGCGGCGGCACACTCGATCAACTCCAGGGCGTGCGTCGGTACGCACACCAGTCGCGACGTCGCCCCGGGGGCGTGGCCGCTGCGACCGGCCCGCTGCAGCAACCGGCCGACCCCCTTCGGGCTGCCCACCTGCATCACCTGCTCGACGGGGCCGAAATCGACCCCCAGATCGAGGCTCGACGTGGCGACGACGCACTTCAACCGGCCGCGCTTCAAGCCCGCCTCGGCCGCCTGCCGCAGATCGCGGTCGATCGACCCGTGATGGAGGGCGATCGCCCCACGCCAGTCGGGCCGGGCCCGGGCGATCGACTCGAACCAACGCTCCGCCTGGGCCCGCGTGTTGGTGAATACCAGCGTCGTCGCGGCCGACTCGATCCGCGCGATCACCTGCGGCAGCAGCCGTAATCCCATATGTCCAGCCCAGGGAAACCGCTCCATCGGTTCGGGGACGAGGGTGGTCACCTCGAGCCGGCGCGGCACCCGGGCGCTCACCAGGCGCGCGGCCGGCGCCGCCGACGGTCCGACGAGGGCGGCCAGCGCGTCGTCGAGGTTGCCGAGCGTCGCCGACAGGCCCCAGGTGACCAGCCCCGGAGCCAGGCCGCGCAGCCGGGCGAGGGCGAGTTCCGCCTGCACGCCGCGCTTCGAGCCGAGCAACTCGTGCCACTCGTCGACGATGACCGTTTCCAGATGGGCGAACAGGTCGGCCGACGTATCGAGGGAGAGCAGGATCGAGAGCGTTTCGGGCGTCGTCACCAGCACCTCGGGGCGGTCCTCGCGCACGCGGCGACGGGCCGCGGCACCGGTGTCGCCGGTGCGCACCCCCACCCGCCAGCGCGCGCCGAGCCATTCCGCCAACCCGTCGAGGGGGCCCTCCAGTGCGGCGGCAGTATCGGTGGCCAGCGCAACCAGCGGCGTGATCCAGACGACGCGCGGCCCCGGGGCGGCGGCCCGTTCTCTCCCCCGCGCCAGCGCGCCCAGCCAGACCGCGAGCGTCTTGCCGGTGCCGGTGGGGGCGTGCACAAGCCCGCTGCTGCCGGCGGCGATCGCGTGCCACACCTCGACCTGGAAGGGAAAGGGACGCCAGCCCCGCCCCCGGAACCAGCGCCGCAGCGTCGCCACGGCGGCGCCGCGCGGTGCCGCGGCGACGCGGGTCATGGTTCGCTCCCCGCCGGCAGTGCAGCCGCGCACCACCGTTTCAGATCGGACAATGAGCCGGCGTCGGCGATTGCCTTGTCGCGCCGCCAGCGCACGATGCGCGGAAATCGCAACGCCAGACCCGCCTTATGTCGTGCCGACGGTGCCACTCCCTCGAAGGCGAGCTGGAACACGAGCGACGGTTCGACGATGCGCACGGGGCCGTGGCGCTCGCGCGTGGTCGCGCGGACGATCCGATCGACCTCGACGATCTCGGCGTCGGAGAGGCCGGAATAGGCCTTGGCGACGGTCACCAACCGGCCATCGTGCCAGACGCCGAGCGTGTAGTCGGTGTGGAGGGCGGCCCGCCGGCCGTGACCCGCCTGCGCGTACAGCAGAACGGCGTCGATCTCGAGGGGTTCGATCTTCCACTTCCACCAGTCGCCGCGCGTGCGGCCGGTGCCATAGGGGGCGTCGCGGCGTTTGAGGATCAGCCCCTCGACGCCGCGCTGCCGCGCTTCGGCGCGGCGCTCGGCGAGGTCGGCCCAGCTCCCCTCCACGGCGGGCGAGATCCAGAGCGTCGCCGGTGGTACCGGCCGCCCTGGCGCCGTACCCGGGGGAGAAAACCGCGCCGGCGACGCGCCGCACGTGGCGAGGAGACGCTCCATCCGCTCGCGCCTCTCGGCGAGCGGCCGGTGGCGGAGATCCTCTCCATCGGCCTCGAGAACGTCGTAGGCGACGAATACGCAGGGCACCTCGGCCAGCAGTGGCCTGGTGACGCGACGGCGACCGCTGCGCCGCTGCAGCGCGGCGAAGCCGAGCAGGCAGTGGTCGCGCACCGCGAGGAGTTCGCCGTCGAGCACCGTGCCGGGAGGCAGCCGCGCGACCGTGGCTGCGATTTCAGGGAACGCATCGGTGGCGAGATCCTCCCCCCGCGTCCACACCGCCACCGTGCCGCCGCGGTGGACCGTTTGGGCGCGGATGCCGTCCCATTTCCATTCCGCGAGCCAGTCGGCCGGGTCGCCGAGTCGCTCGACCGGGCCGTCGAGGGGTGAGGCGAGGAAGAACGGGTAGGGCCGCGAGCCGTCGTTGCCGTCGCCCTCCCCGGCGAGGAGCCGGCCGAAAGCCGCGCCGTCGGCCGGCGCGGTGGCGACGAGCCGAGCGACCATCGTTGCGACGTCGGTCCCGGCGACCTCCGCCAGGGCGCGGGCCAGCAGCGATCGCGACACCCCCACGCGGCATCCGCCCGTGATGAGCTTGTGCCAGACGATCCGTTCGCGCGGCGCCAACACGCGCCAGGTCGCCAGCAGGAACCGGCCGATCACCCCTTCGTCCTTCTCGCCGCGCAAGGCCGCGAGGCGGGCGACGTGCCCGGCCAATCCGAGGTCGGGCGCGATCGCCTCGGCGGGCCCGTCGGGCGGACGTGCGGGCAGGCGTTCAGCGGCCGGAAGAACCAGCGCCAACGTCTCGGCGAGGTCGCCGGTTTGCGCGTAGCACTCCTCGAGCAGCCACTCGGGGATGGCGGCCGCGGCGGCCGCGTGGCGTCGTAGCAGCGGCGTCGGCACGACACGCGACTGCCGAGCGCCCCCGAGCACCCGCAACGCACACGCGGCGTCGTCGGGCGACGCCGAGGCGAAGTAGTCGCATAGCGCCTGCACCTTCTCGGTCACGCTCGTCGTGCCGTCGAGGCGCCAGTAGAGATCGGCGAACCCCCTCATCGCATCCGCTCCGCCGTGGCTCCGGCCGACCGGCTCGCCGTCTCCGCCGTGGCCGCGCCGTCGTCCGACGGCCCTTCATCGTCGTCAGCGCGATCGCCGTCGCACGCCTCCGCGTCGGCGGCGCCGGCCTCGGCTTCATCGGCGCCGGCGTCGGGCGGCGCCTCGCCGGTGAATCGCGTCGGCAGCACCGCGGCGTCCAGACCGCGCTCGCGGAGATAGCGGGCGAAGGCATCGGCGCTGCCGTGGGTGACGAGCACCCGGCGGGCGCGCGATGCCTCGACGGCCGTCAGCAGGCCGGGAAAATCGGCATGGTCGGAGAGGACGAACCCGCGATCGAAACCCCGACGGCGGCGGACTCCGCGGAGCATCATCCAGCCCGACGCCGCGGCGCAGCTCGACGGCCCGAACAGCCGCAGCCAGCCGCTGCCGGCGGCCGACGGCGGCGCCAGCACCAGCGCCCGCCCCTGCCCGAGGCTGCGGGCGCCGGGGGGCACGCCTTCCACCGGTGGCAACCGCACACCGCTGTCGCGGTAGGCACGCACGAGCTTCGCCACCGCGCCATGGGCGATGATCGGACCGATCGAAGGGTCGACCAGTGCCGCGAGGCGCTGCGCCTTGCCGAGCGCGTAGGCGAAGAGAATGCTCGCCCGACCGGCGGCCTGATTGGCCCGCCACCAGGCGTCGATCTCCGCGGCCACCTCCGCGGGATCGGGCCAGCGGTAGATCGGCAGGCCGAACGTGGACTCGGTCACGAGCACGTCGGCCTCCACCGGCTCGAACGGATCGCAGGTCGGATCGGGGGCGAGTTTGTAGTCACCCGTCACCACCCACACGACCCCGCGATGCTCCAGTCGCACCTGGGCCGACCCGAGCACGTGCCCGGCGGGGGCCAGCGACACGCGGACGCCGTTGATCGACAGGGACTCGCCGCGGCGGAGGCAATCGATCGTCCCACCCGCCCCCAAGCGGGTGCGCAGGAGGAGTTTGCCGGGGGCGGCACAGAGGTAGCGATCGCACCCGGGCCGGGCGTGGTCGGCGTGGGCGTGGGTGATCACCGCGCGTGGCACGCGCCGCCACGGATCGATGTGGAAGTCGCCGGCCGCGCAGTAGAGGCCCGACTCGGTGACCTCGAGAAGGTCGCTCATTCCGACTGGCCCCGCGACCGTGCCGCGCTCCCGCGGCCGCCGGGCCACGGCGAGGACCGCCCGACGCATCGTAGCAGCCCCACGGTGCGGGACCGCCGCTGGGCAGGGACGTGGAGCCGGCCGTCAGCGGTACGCCTGGTTGCCCACGGCCGGGAAGCGGTAGCCCCCGAATCCGAAGGGCGCGTACACGGGCCAATCGCCCGGCCTGACGCCCGGCGGGACGCTGTAGGCACGCCACGTCGGCGTGCGGGGGAGCGTGGGGTTCACCCAGTATCGCCAGCGTCCGCCGCGCGTGACCGACGGGTTGACGCCGCCGCCCCAGGGTGCCTGCCGCTGGGGGGTGCCATGCGGCAGTGGCTTGGGGTCGCCGACGCGGCTGATGTCGTCGCCGGCGGCAACCGGCGCGATCAGCACCAGCGCGACGACGAGCCGGGCTGTGAAACCGGCGGGGTTGATGCGACGCGCCATGGGTGATCCTCGACGACGGGAGACGGCCTCGGTCGTCATCGACACGCCGCGATACCGCGCTTCGCCGCGGTGGGAAAGGCAGCGGACGTAGCGGTTTGGCCGGTTGCACCGCCGTCGTGCCCATCGGCCGGCGCGGCGTGTCGCGCTCGGACGGCACCCGGGACGACCGAGTCAGGCGGCATCCCCCCCGGAATCGCCGCGCCCAGCGCGACGGGACCCATGGTCTTTGTCGCGACGTTTCCGGCCCGGCTCCTTGCCCCGTGAGCGGCCTCCGTCGGCCAGGTCGCGGGACCGTCCCTCCCACAGCACGCGCACCGAAAGGCCGAAGGCGCGCTCGAACAGGTCGGTGCGCCGCTCCGCTCCCCAGATGTCGACCTGCGGCTCCTGCTCGGCGACCACCTCGATCGTCACCCGATCGTCGTCCACCGCGACGACGACGTCACGGACCAGTTGCGACCGGCTCCGATCGAGTCCGCCGGCGAGGCGGAGGATCGCCGCCAAGCGCTCCACGCGCCGCTGTTCCTCGGGGGCGAGGCGTGCGAAGTTGTCGTGTTTCTTCTTCGGCAGGGCTCCGCGATGGTAGCGCGCGATGTTGGCGACGAACTCCAGGTCCCGGGGGCGCAGCCCCGGCAGCCTGGTGTTGCGGATCAGGTGGTAACTGTGCTTGTGATGGCGGTCGTAATTGATGACATAGCCGACGTCCTGGAGGCGGGCCGCCCATTCGAGGAACGGGCGATCGCCCGGCTCGAGGCCGAGTGCGGCCGCCAGCTGTTCGAACAGCCGGCCCGCCAGCCGGGCCACCTGCCGGCCATGCTCCAGTTCACCGGAACAGGTGGCGGCAAGGCGCTCGATCGCCGACTCACGGAGCGCCGACAAATCGCCCGGCGCGGCGGCCGACCCGAGCGCGTCGTCGATCATTTCGCGAAGGAGGCCGTCGCGCACGCCGCGCGTGTGCACCACGAGCGTGTTGCAACGGAACCGTTTGAGAAGCCCGTCGACGATCGTCAGGCCGGCGATGATGATGTCGGCCCGGTCGGGGGTCATGCCGGGAAGGTCGCGCCGGACCCGCAACGGCAGCTTCCGCAGCCGGTCGAGCAGGTGCCGCACTTCGGCGTGCGACACCCGATAGCCCGCCACAGGCACGTCGCTCTCGCGCTTGCCGGCCATCACCAGTTCGGCAAGCGTCGTGAAGGTACCCCCGGAGCCGACGAGGAAATGCGGAGCGAACGGGGGCCGGGTGGTGCGTTTCTTCAGGCATGCCGCCACCTCCGCCTCCAGCCCGGCGAACGCCTCGATCCCGACGGCATCGGCGACGCCGCAGGCCTCGGTGAGCCGCACCGCCCCCAGTGGCGTCGTGAAAATCGCCTCGATGAGCGTGCCCGTCGCGTAGACGATCTCGGTGCTGCCCCCACCGATGTCGGCGATGACCACGTTGCGACCGTCCAGGTCGATCGCATGCTGCACGCTGCTGAAGGCGAGCCGCGCCTCCCGTTCGGCCGTGATCACCTCGACCTCGATGCCCACCTCCTCGCGCACGCGGCGGCAGAACTCCGGCCCGTTGAGCGCCTCGCGCACCGCACAGGTGGCGATCGTGCGCAACGCCGTCACCTGGAATCCGGCGGCGATTTGCCGAAACGACGCCAGTGCCTCGAGCGTGTGGGCCATTGACGCCTCGTCGAGGCGGCCGGTCGCCGACACGCTGCGGCCAAGGCGGGTCGGTTCCCGTTCCTCGTCGACGATCCGGTAACCGCCGCCGCGCAAGGCCTCCGCGACGATCAGGCGGACGCTGTTGGAGCCGATGTCGATCGCCCCGAGCCGCGTGGTCATCTCGGGCGAGAGGTAGATCTGCTTGTCTTCTTCGACCGGCTCGCGCATGGGGGCAACCCGGAGAATGCGGTCCACCGTCGCCATGATACCTCCGGCGGCAGGCCGGCTCGCTGCGCGGGGGCGCCGATCGGCTAGACTCGACCGGGTCGGCGGGCGCGCACGCGCCCGCTGCGTGCCGCCGCATCTTCACCTCGCCTCCCCTCCGATCGACGCCGTGCCCACGCCTCCGCCGACTGCCCGTCCACCGCACGTCTTCTCGGCGACGGGGCGCTGGAATCCCGGCCGGGCCGGGTGTGTGGTGGCGGTCGGTAATTTCGACGGTGTTCACGTCGGCCACGCCGCGATCGCGCGGCGCCTCGTGGCCCGTGCCGAGGCGACAGGCGTGGCGAGCGTGGCGGTGACGTTCCACCCCCATCCATCGACGATCCTCCGTCCCGACGCCGCGCCGCCGGCACTCACCACTCCGCGGCGGCGGGCCGAATTGCTGGCACAGCTGGGAGTCGATGCCGTCGTCGTCCAGCCGGCCGACCGCGCCCTGCTGGCAGAAGCGCCGGAGACCTTCTTCGCGGACATGCTCGTCGGACGGCTCGGTGCCCGTGCCATCGTCGAGGGGGCCGACTTCCGCTTCGGTGCCGGGCGGCGGGGCGACGTGGAACTGCTGGGCGGATTGTGCGCCGCCGCGGGCATTCCCCTCGACGTCGTGCCCCCGGTAATCGACGGGGCCGGCCTGGTGTCGAGCTCGCGGCTCCGGCGGTTGCTCGCCGCCGGCGACGTCGCCTCCGCCAATCGCCTGCTCACGGCGTGCTACCGGATCAGCGGCCGCGTGGTCGAAGGGGCGAAACGCGGGCGCACGCTCGGCTTCCCGACCGCCAATCTGTCGGCGATCGCCACGCTCCTGCCTGCCGGCGGCGTCTATGCCGCCCGAGTCGCGGTCGCCGACGACGCCCACGCCGGCTCCGTGTGGCCGGCGGCGGTGCATGTCGGACCGAGCGTCACTTTCGGGGCCACCGAGCCGACCGTGGAGGCACACCTGCTCGGTTTTCGTGGTGACCTCTACGGCACCGTCGTGCACGTTGACTTCGTCGAACGGCTGCGCGACACTCGCGGATTTTCCTCGGTCGACGACCTCGTCGCGCAGCTCACCGCCGACGCCGCCCGGGCCGCGGTGTCGGTCGGGGCGCCCGCGACGGCCGTCGTTCCGGAATCCCTGACGCCGACGGAGGGCCGATGAGACTCGACTGGGGCGCGGTGCTCGACGTGATCCATGCCGCCGGCACGGTGGTCCTCACCAGCCACGTGCGGCCCGACTGCGACGCGTTGGGCAGCGAGTTGGGGATGCTCGGCATTCTCGAGGCGATTGGCAAGTCGGTGCGGATCGTCAACGCACAGGCCACGCCCGCCGGCCTCCGCTGGATCGATCCCCGGGGTCGGATCGAATCGCTCGCCGGCGGCGTCGATCCCGCCGCGCTTGCCGCGACCGATCTGTTCATCGTCCTCGACACGAGTGCCTGGGCGCAACTCGGGGCGATGGGGGAGGTGATCCGCGCCCACCGCGACCGCGTGCTGGTGGTCGATCACCATGTCAGTGAAGACGATCTCTCCGACCGCTGGTTCAAAGACCCCACCGCCGAGGCGACCGCGCGGATCGTCGTCGAGATCGGGATGCGCTTGAAGGTGCCGCTCACCGAGCCGATCGCCACCCCCCTGTACGCGGGCTTGTCGACCGATACCGGCGGCTTCCGTTTCCCGTCGACGAGTGCCGAAACCTTCCGCATCGCCGCCCGCCTCGTCGAGGCGGGCGCGAGCCCGCCGATGGTCTATCGCGAATTGTTCGAGCAGGATTCGATCGGCCGCTTGCACCTCGTCGGGCGCACGCTCGCCGGCGCGGCCGTCTCGCACGACGGGCGGGTGATCACGTCGGTGGTCCGACTGGCCGACCTCCGCGAGGCGGGCGCACAGCCGAGTGACACGGAGGATCTCGTCAATCTCACCCTCGCCGTCAAGGGAACGGCGCTGGCGGTGATCCTCATCGAGCAACCCGACGGTCGGGTGAAGGTGAGTTTTCGCAGCCGCAGCCACGTCGATGCCAGCACGCTGGCGGCGACCTTCGGTGGCGGCGGCCACCGGGCCGCCGCGGGCACGATCCTCGCGGGGCCTTTCGACGACGCCTTCGCCAAGGTTGCCGCCGCCGTCGATGCCGCCTGGCGCGCGGGGGCCTGACCGGTGGTGGCTCGTCGTCGCAAAGGCCCGCGCGAAGGGGCTCGCCCGGGCGTCTGAGCGAATCATGCGCTCGAAGAGGACCCGGGCCCTCTCGAGGCCGAGGCCCCTCAAGGCCAAGGATCCGGCACGACCCCGCGGATCGCCTCGTCGAGAGTCGCACGGAACTCGGCGTCGTCGAGCACGGCCCGCGCCCGTTTGTCGATCGCGCCGGCCTCCGCGGTGCGGCCGTCGACGGCGAGAAGCGCCACCATCGTCGCCGCCTCGTTGGCGAACATCTTCCGGGCGAACTGTGCCATCTCATCGCCGAACTTCGGGTCGCGGGCCATCTGCTCCTGCCGCCGATAGGCTTCGGCGAGCCGCTCGAAATCGGTGTCCGGTTCGATGTACTTGGCGAGGAGGCGGTATTCCTTCGCGCGCACCAGTGCCGGCCGGGCGATCAACAGCAGCACCTTCGCCATGTCCGGGTGCCCCCGCTCCATGGCCACGAACAGGTCCTTCGTCGCCCCCTCGTCGCCGAGAATGCCGCTGATCGCGGCGAAGTCGTGAAAGGCATCGAACGTCGACTCCTGGTCGAGGGCGGCGATCACCAACTTCCGGGCGTTAGCGCGCTTCGCCTCGAGTTTCACCAGGGCGGGCGGATACTGCTTCGCCAGTTCCTGCCAGTCGGCGAGCGCGAACGAGAGCCGCACCCCGCCCATCCCGGGATCGATGGCGACGGCATGGTCGTGGAACCACTCGTGCTTCGCCAGGGCCACGGCGTAACGACCGGCGCGACGGTCGGCTCCGGCCTCGGTGAGGATCGCCTGCGGATCGGGCTGGGCCGGCGGATTCCAGACGTCCGCCAGCGCGACGGTGCCGCCCAGGGCGAGCAGGAAGGTCAACGGTCGCATGGATCGCTCCGGGGATGGGGCAACGCGAGATGGCCGGGGGCTGCCGATCATACCCTCGGTCGTGACCGTGGTGCGTCGAACAACCCCTCGCGGAGAGTACACTGTCGCCGCGATTCGCGGTCGGGCGGCCGACCGTCGCGACGCACGTCGTCGGAGGAACACGCGTGGCACGACCCTCGGACGCGCATCGGGTGGCTAGCCCGGTCGATCACACCCCCGACGGCAGGCGGCGCTGGCTCGCGCGCGTGGCCGCGATCGTATGCGGCAGCCTGGCTACGCTCCCACCGGTGCTCGCCGCGGCGTGGACCTTCCTCGATCCGCTCTTCCGTCGGGGATCGGCGGCGGCCTTTCTGCCCGTCGCCCAACTCGATGCCATCCCCGACGACGGGGTGCCGCGCCGATTTTCGGTCGTGGCCGAACGCAGCGACGCCTGGACGGGGTTCGCCGCCGAGCCTGTCGGCGCCGTCTACCTCCGCAGGACGGCGGGCTCCGGTGAGGTGACGGCACTCTCCGCCACCTGTCCCCATGCCGGCTGCTTCATCGAGGTCGACGCCCAGGAGCGCTGCTTTCGGTGCCCGTGCCACAACAGCCGCTTCGCCATCGATGGCGGCATCGTCCACCCGAGCCCCAGCCCCCGGGCGATGGACACGCTCCAGTGCCGGGTCGCCGCCGAGGGAGAGATCGAGGTGCTCTGGCAGAACTTCTACACCGGCATCGCCGAAAAAAAGGCACGGCCATGAGCGACCTTCGTCCCGGCTCCGGCCGCGGCCTCCTCGGTCGCCTTGGCGACTTCTTCGACGACCGCACCGGCTATCGTGCACTCATCCACGAGGCACTCTTCGAGAGCGTCCCCGGAGGAGCGCGGTGGCGTTACGTGTGGGGCAGCACGTTGGTGTTCGCGTTCGTGACGCAACTGGTCACCGGGCTGGTGCTCTGGAGCGGCTATGCACCCGGGGCCCAGACCGCCTGGGAGAGCGTCTATTACATCCAGCACGAGATGGCGGGCGGCTGGCTCGTCCGAGGCATCCATCACGTGATGGCCCAGATGATGGTCGTGCTGCTCGCCGTACACCTGCTGCAGGTGGTGATCGACGGAGCCTACCGGGCGCCGCGCGAGGTGAACTTCTGGCTCGGCTTGGTACTGATGATGCTCGTCCTCGGCATGGCCCTGACCGGTTACCTACTTCCCTGGGACCAGAAGGGTTACTGGGCGACGCGCGTCGCCACCAATCTGGCGGGATTGGTGCCGCTGATCGGACCATCGCTCCAGCAGGTGATCGTCGGCGGCCCCGACTACGGCCATCACACGCTCACCCGGTTTTTCGCGCTGCATGCCGGGTTCCTCCCCGGCACGCTCGTCTTCATGCTGGTGGTGCATCTGGCGCTGTTCCGCAAGCACGGCCTGTGCGCGAAACGGCCGTTCACCAAGCCCGACGCGCTGTTCTGGCCCGACCAGGTGCTCAAGGACGCCGTCGCCTGCCTGGCGGTGATGGCGGTGGTGCTCGGGGTGATCCTGGTGCCCGCCTTGCAAGCCGTGCTCGACGGGCGCCCGATCGTGCTCGGTGCGTTGGGCGCCGAACTTGGCGCGCCAGCCGACCCGTCCGAGCCCTACGCGGCGGCGCGGCCGGAGTGGTATTTCCTCTTCCTGTTCCAGTTCCTCAAGCTGTTCGAGGGGCAGGGGGCGAGCGGCGAATTCTTCGGCGCCATCGTCGTGCCCGGGCTCGTCATGGTGGCGATGTTTCTGATGCCGATCGTCGGCCGTTGGCGCCTCGGTCACAGGTTCAACGTCGCGTTCACGATCGGCCTGCTCGGCGGCGTCGGCGTACTCACGGCCCTCGCCCTCCGTGAGGATTACGCCGTCCGCTTCATCGACACCGGGGCTCTCGCCGACGTGAAACGGCTTCTCGAGGAGACCGGTGGCGGCGAGACGAAACTGGCCGCGGCGCTCGGCAACGATCCGGCGCGCGTGGCGGCGTTCGCGGTCCGGCGCCGGCAGTGGGATGCCGCCCGGCACTCGCAGGCCTTCCTCGACGCCGTCGACACGGCCCACGCCGAGGCACGGCGGGCCGTGGAGTTGGCGGGGCGTCCGGAGCGGATCCCGGCCGCCGGCATCCTCGAACTGGTGCGCGGCGATCCGAAGACACAGGGCCCGCGACTCTTCGCGCAGCACTGCGCGGGATGCCACGCCCACGAGGATCCCACGGCGCCGGAGGCCGTGGCCCGCATCGCCGCCGGATCGGCGGCCAATCTCCACGGATTCGGCACCGCGGCCTGGGTAAGCGGTCTGCTCGACGCGACCCAGGTGGCGGGCCCCGCCTACTTCGGCACCACCGCGCACAAGGAGGGGGAGATGGTGTCCTTCGTGCAGAACGATCTCGCCGACGCCGATGTGTGGAAGCCCGACGACATCGCTGCGGTGGTGGCGGCACTCGCGACCGAAGGGGGGTTCGGCGCCGGCCTCGACGAGGCTGTCGTGGCACGCGGCCGCGTGCTCGTCGCCGACGGCGATCGCTGCGGTGCGTGCCACACCTTCCACGACAACGGCACTGCCGCCGGCGGCGCGCCCGACCTCACCGGCTGGGGCTCGCGTGAGTGGGTCGTGGGGATCATCACCGACCCCACGCACGAGCGCTTCTACGGCTCCGCCAACGACCGGATGCCGCGATTCGGCACCGCCCCCGAGGGAGCGCGGGCGCCACTCTCCGCCGCGGAAATCGGCCTTATCGCCGACTGGCTCCGCGGGCGGTGGTATCGCCCGGTCGGCATGGCGGCCGCGGGGACGGGGCACTGACACTCCTGCGACGTGGTCGCGGGGCTCGCGTCGCACCACCGGCCGTTCCGGACAGCCCCCCGACTCACGCCAGCACGTCGTGGACGACGTGGCCGTGGACGTCGGTGAGGCGGTAATCCCGGCCGGCGTGACGGAAGGTCAGCCGCTCGTGGTCGAAGCCCATCAGATGGAGGATGGTGGCGTGGAAGTCGTGCACGTGCACGGGCTTCTCCACCGCGCGGAGGCCGTACTCGTCGGTCGCCCCGTGGACGGTGCCGGCGCGGATGCCGGCGCCCGCCAGCCACGAACTGAACGCCCAAGGATGGTGTTCTCGTCCCTTGGCATCGGCGGAGTTGTTGAACGGGGTGCGGCCGAACTCGGTGGTCCAGACGACGAGCGTGTCGTCGAGCAACCCGCGGTGGCGAAGGTCGCCCAGCAGAGCGGCGATCGGTCGATCGACGTTCCGCGCCAACGGCTCGTGGGTGAGCATGTCGCCGTGGGCGTCCCAGTTGTTGCTCGAGCCGCTGTCGATCAACTCGACGAAGCGCACGCCCCGCTCGACGAGCCGCCGCGCCACCAGACACTGCCATCCGAAGCCGCTCGTCTGCCCCGACCCGAGCCCGTAGGCGGCGAGCGTCGCCGTGGTTTCGCCGCCGAGATCGAACGCCTCCGGCACCGCCATCTGCATGCCGAAGGCGGTCTCGAACGAGCGGATCCGCGCCGCCAGCCGCGGATCGTCACCGCCACGGGCGAGGTGGCCGCGGTCGAGTCGCTCGCGGGCGGCGAGTTCGTCGCGCTGCCGGTCGAGCGGCACCCGCGGCGCCACGTTCGCCACCGGCGTCGGACCGGGAATGATCAGCGTCCCCTGATTGGCGGCCGGGAGGAAGTCGGCCGCATAGACCTGGGTGCCGGCATAGGTCTGCTGTGGCGCGATGACGACGAATCCGGGGAGATCGCGATTGCTCGTCCCCAACCCATAACTCATCCAGGCGCCGATACTCGGTCGGGAGAAGGCGAACGACCCGGTGTGCATGCCCAGGGTGGCGTTGTAGTGGTTGGAATGCGACGTGTGCATCGAGCGGATGAGGGCGAGATCGTCGACGCGCGACGCAATGCAGGGAAATAACGTGCTCACCTCGGTGCCGCACCGCCCGTGCGGTGCGAACGACCACTGCGGCCGCTTGAGGAAGATCCGCTCGTAGCCGGGGCGGTCCTTGATCTCGGGATGATCGGCGGCGATCTCCCTCCCATGGTCGCGCGTGAGCGCCGGCTTGGGGTCGAAGGAATCGACGTGCGACACGCCGCCGGTCATGAAGAGGAAGATCACCCGCCGCGCCCGCGGCGGGAAGTGGGGGCCGAATGCCGCGCCATTCCCGGAGTCGTCGGCGAGGAGTTGTTCGACGATCGCCGGCAGCACCATCGAACCGGCGACGGCCGACCGCACGAAGCCGCGCCGCCCGTGTCGGCACGACGTGTTCCAGGCGGCGGACGAGCGGCGTGGAGGCATGACGTGGAATCCGATCGATCTCAATCGACGTGGAGGAATTCGTTGGATGCGAGGATGACTCGTGCCCGGGCCTCCCAGGCCGCCTCCGATTGGGGATCACCGTCGGCCATCAAGGCGAGCAGGCCGTCGCGCTCCGCGGCGTCGGGCGAACGGCCGAGGGCGAGGCGGAACATCCGTTCGACGCGTCCGGCGGGATCGGGATGGTCGGCCGTACGGTGCGCGAGGCCCGCGGCCTGGGCGTGGAAGAAGGAATCGTTGAGAAACCACAGCGCCTGCGTGGGCACGGTCGAGGTCTCGCGCCGCGGCGAAGACGCATTGGGATCGGCACCGTCGAAGAGGGCGAGAAACGGATGGCGCCGCTGCCGTTGCACCATCAGGTAGGCGCTGCGTTTGGGTGTCTCGTACACGGCGACGAACGGGGCATGCTGCGTGAACGTCCAACTCGCCTCGGGGGGGAACGGATGGGCCTCCGCGGGGGTCGTATCGAGCGCTCCCGCGACCGCGAGCAGGCTGTCGCGCAGTTCCTCGGCGGTGAGCCGGCGCCGCGGCATGTGCGAGAGAAGACGGGCGTCGGGGTCTCCGAGGCGGGCGGCAGCGGTTGGCGTGCTTGACCGCCGGTAGGCCTCGGTCCGCACCAACTCGCGCGACAGCGACCGGACGTCGTAACCGCCGGCCACGAACCCGGCGGCGAGCCGATCGAGCAGTCGCGGGTGGCTGGGCCGCGCGCCGCGGGTTCCGAAGTCGTTGGCGGTCCGCACCAGACCCGTCCCGTAGTGCCACTGCCAAATCCGGTTCACGGCGACCCGCGCGAACAGGGGTTGGTCGACGATCCAGTCGGCGAGTTCGCGGCGGCCACTGCCCGCCCCCGACGGCAGCGTGGCGCCGCCGAAGACGCCGAGCCACCGCCGCGGCACGACGGCTCCGGGGTGTGCGGGATCGCCGCGCTCGGCGATCGCCACGTCGTGAGGCGTCCCCTCGACGACCGCGTAGGCGACCGGGATGATCGGCTCCGGCCCCGGTTCGGGTAACGGGGTGCCGAGAAACCTGCCGGCGGCGACCAGCGCCGGGCCGAAAGACGCCGCCGCGACGTGTTCGAGGCGCACGCTGACGCCGTCGATCGCCGCGGGGTGGGCGTCGGCGACCCGTCCGCCGGTGCGGTAGACGCCGTCCCGCGGACAGACCCAGGCGACGATCACCGGCCGATCGGGCCCCGGGTGCACGAACAGCGACCGGGCGGGCAACGTCGTCCATACCGCGGCCGCAGCGGTACCCACGTTGACCAGTACGCTCGGCGTGTCGCCACGCGTCCAGGCCCGCAGCTCGGGCGCTCCGGCGACGTCCCGCTTGTGCTCGTCGAGATGGATCGGTCCCGGCGGCGCCCGTTCGAGGAAGCACCAGCGCGGGCCGTCGGCATCGGCGACCGGTGAGACTTCGAGCCCGCTGGCGACGACGTCGGCCGTCGACCAGCGCCGGGAACCGTTGGCGCCACCGTTCGCCGCCCGCTCCTCGATCCACCAATCGACCAGCGTGGTGTCGGCGCCATGGCTGCCGCCGGGAAGCACCACCACCTGCAGCACGTCGCCGGCGTACAGCACCACCTCAAGGGGCGTGTCCTCGTCGGCATCGAGGATCACGGCGGCTCCTTCGCCCACCGGCCGTTCGACCAGGATCTCGACGTGGCCGGCGGCCAGACCAGCGAGCCGCGCGGGATCGGCTTCGGCCGCCCGCGCGGCCACGGCGGCGGCACGGGCCGCCACCCGCTCGCGGTACGGGGCGAGCCTGGTCTCGACCTCGTCGGGGGGCAGGAGTGGCACGGTGTCGCGCGGCTGCCCCTTCGCCTCGCATCCCGGAAACGCGAACCGTGTGCTGGCGAGGATGCCGGAGAGGGCGTAGTAGTCGGCGGCGGTGACGGGGTCGTATTTGTGGTCATGGCAGCGTGCACAGGCCAGCGACAGCCCGAGGAACGCCCGACCGACGTTGTCGATCACGTCCTCGTGCATGAGATGGACGTCCTTGTCGATGTCGTGGCCGAAGCGACGCGCGACGGCGAGGTAACCGGTGGCGACGATCGCCGCCGCCCGTTCGGGCGCCGGCGCGTCGGCGGCGAGGAGATCACCCGCGATCTGGAGCCGCACGAAGCGATCGAAGGGGAGATCGGTGTGGAACGCGTCGAACACCCAATTGCGGTAGCGCCAGGCATGGGGCAGGGGGCGGTCGGTGTTCTCGCCGGCGGTGTCCGCGTAACGCACCACGTCGAGCCACCGCCGTCCCATCTGGACGCCGTACTGCGGACTGGCGAGCAGTTGATCGACGAGGGCCTCGTACGCCGCGTCGGAAGGATCGGCCGCGAACGCGTCGATCATCTCCGGCGTCGGTGGCAGGCCGGTGAGGTCGTAGGAGAGGCGCCGCACGAGCGTCCGCGGATCGGCCGGCGGTGCGGGGTCGAGTCCGGCGTCGGCCAACGCCTCGTCCAACCGCCGGTCGATCTCGCCGCTGGTGAGTGCCGTGGTTGCACCGGGCAGCGGCTGGAAGGCCCACCAATCGGCCGCTTCCGCCGGGCTCATGCCTCCGATTCGGGCGGCCGCTTGGCGGGGGTCGAACGCCCCGTCGCGCACCCACGCCACGAGGGTGGCGATCTGGGCGTCGTCGAGGCGGCCACCGGCGTCGGCGGGCGGCATCCGCAGCGCCTCGTCCTCCCAACCGACCGCCTTCACGAGGCGCGACCCCGCCGGGTCGCCCGGCACGATCACGGCGCCGCCGTCACCGCCCCGTTGCCAACCGTCCCGTGAGTCGAGCAGCAGGCCTCCGCCCGCCTTGTCGCCGGAATGGCACTCGAGGCACTTCGCCACCAGCAGCGGTCGCACCTCGCGCTCGAAAAAGTCTCCATCCCTCGCGAGGGCGTCCATGGAAGCGACAGGTCCACTCGCCAAAACCGCGAGCATCACCCTGCCGAGTGACTGACACGGATATCGCTTCACATACCACCGTGTCGTACGTCAGTCGGGTCTGTGCAGGAAGAAAGCCGCCTGATCACCCTCGCCGGTCGCATTCAGCCGGCGGGCATCGCGTCGATAGATTTCCATTTCCTTCGGGGAGCAATCCGTACCGCGCCCGCCCCGCGAACGGGAGAGAGGGTCGTTCAACGGTATTCCCCGACGGTACTGCTCACTGGCCCAGAATTGAAACTCCGTCGAGTCGTACATGACGCGTGCCAGACGAAATCCCACCCGATGGGCCACGAGACTCAAGCTCGCCACGGAATGGACGAAAAGGTGACGCGGGGGATCCAATTGGACCCAATCCGCCCGGTAGGTCCTCCAGGCGACACACGATGAAATCGGGATCCGGACGAGACACCACCCACCAGGTGTCAAGAGGCGAAAGCTTTCCTTGAGTGCTTCGTATGTGTCCGGCATGTGTTCGAGGGAATGATGCATCATCACCAGGTCGAAGGGCCCGACCATTTCCGCCATCGTCTTCTTGTGGATGCGGGCACCACCCTTGAGAACAGTTTCTTCGTCGATGAATGGGTCGCAACCCTCGACGCGATGGAACCCCGCCTCGTTCAACAACGCAAGAAGCCCGCCCCCTCCGCAGCCGACGTCGAGGATTCGCGATTCCGGAACCACGCCGGTCTCGGTGAACCACGAGCGGGGGAGCATCTCACCGCGCACGGAGGCGACAATCGCGCCGATCGTATCCCGCTGACCGGTTGAATGCCTGGCCCACACGCGGCGTAACCACCGCTTCCACCACCGCGGTGGCTGCGGCTGCCCAAAGGAGTAGTAGTCGCCCCGCCTGTAGTACGGCGAATAGTCGCCCGGGGGATCGATCAGCTGGAGACAGCCGCAATCGGCGCACTCGAGATACTCGAAGGTGTCACGCAGGCCGAACATCATCTCACGGGCGACCACGACGGCATTGCCGCGGGCATTTCCGCACACGCCACACACTGTGTCGCGCGCCGCTCGGACGGGTATGCCTCGCGCCGTATCCATCGCTTCTCGAGACGCATTCTTCATGTCGGAAACTCGCGACGTCGCGGTCCCGGCGGCACGGGGCCTTGGATCACACCCCAGGGGCGCGGCGATGGCTGGCTGGCCTTCACGAACCCACGACCTCGGCGTAGGCGCCGGAGCGCAGCACCTTGCCCTTCTCGAGCTGGTAGACGAGATCGCAGTTCTCGAGTGTCGTCAGCCGATGGGCGACGATCAGCAGGGTCTTCGAGCCATGCAGATCGTCGATGGCCCGCATCACCTCCCGCTCCGTCGACGTGTCGAGGGCACTCGTCGCCTCGTCGAGCACGAGCAACTGGGGATCGTGATAGAGCGCTCTTGCGATCCCGATCCGCTGGCGCTGCCCACCCGACAAGCGCACGCCGCGCTCGCCGATGAACGTCTCGGCTCCCTCGGGAAGTTCGTCCACAAAGCGGTCGAGTTGCGCCGATCGCAGGGCACGGCGGACGGCGGCATCGTCGATATCCTCCGGCGGCACCCCGAAGGCGACGTTGCGGCGGATGGTGTCATCGCTCAGATAAATCGACTGCGGCACGTACCCGACCAATCGCTGCCATCCGCGGGTGTTCGTACCGATGTCCACCCCATCGACCAGCACATGCCCGGTATCCGGTGCGAGCAGACCGAGCACGACGTCGACGAGCGTGCTTTTGCCGGCGCCACTTCCACCGATGATCCCCACCGAAGCCCCGTGGGGGATCACGAGCGAGACGCCGATCAATGCCGGAGCGGGAGCGGAAGGGTAGCAGAAGGTCACGCCTTGGAGCACGACCCGATCGTGGAACGAGAGGGGATTCGCAACCGTGTCCACCACGACATCGCCACCGAGCCGCAACTCGCCGGCGATTTCCTCGAAGAGCGTGTTGTAGTAGCGGATCGTCTGGATGCCGTTCGACAACTTGTTGACGGAGGGGAGTAAACGAAATGCGGCCATCGCAAACAACCCGAGCGTCGGGATCATCTCACGCGTTGTCATTCCTTCGATCACCATGACCAGCGTCAGGACGCACATCGCCGACACGGCGAGCAACTCGAACCACAGCCGCGGCACGTTGTTGAAGAACTGCTGACGCGCGAGAAGCACGTTCACACGGCGATTGTGTCGCAAGAACGCGTCGATCAATGTCCGCTCACTGCCCAGCAACTTGATCTCCTTCGCCGCCCCCAGCCCTTGCTGGAGATGCTGGTGGGCAAGCCCGGCGTGGTGGTGATTCTCGGCACCCCACCTCCCCAGCCGGCGGCGCGTCAGACGTTCGAGAAGAAACGCCGCACCCGCCAAGAGGCAGCCCACCATGATCGCCCCGACAGGCTCGAACCACAGCAAGAGCGCGACGACGCCGACGAGCACGAAGCATTCGGCAAGAAGGCTGAGCATGGCGGTCAGCGATGCGGCCACCTGGACGATCGACTGCACGTTGCGGATCAACTGCGCGGAATTGCGCTGCAGATGAAAAGCCCAGGGCTGCATCAGGTAGGTGGTCACGAGACGTTGGGAAAGGTCGTCGTTGATCTCGCGCACGAAGCTGTTTTGCCGCCAAACGGAGAATAGCAGAAAAGCCGCCTTGAACGCGTTGAGGGCGAGCAGCCCGCCGAGACCGATCAGCACTAGAATCAACCGTGACGGATTGCCGAGGCGATCGAGAGTAACGCCCGCGGTGGGCGACAACGGCGGGGCGCGGTCCGTCGCCATCAGCCCGAGCGCCGGCACGACCAAGCCGAGCCCCACCATTTCCAAGAGCATGCTCACCACCATCAGGCAACCCAATCCGATCGCGGCGCGCTTTTGCGACGGAGTGAGGATGGCCCAGATGGTCCGGAATGCATTCATCGCCATTCAGCACGACAACGGGTGATCACATCGCGGCGAACAGACTCGATCACTGGGGCGAACCCTGAACGCCCGACGAGCCGGCAGCTTCCGTTCCCTCATGACCCACGCGACGGAGACCCACGCGACGGAGACCTACGTGACGGATCAAAAGCTAATGGCCTCCGCGCGTGCCCCGCTGGAACGACCGACATCCGGATGCTCGCGGC
>JBJSXB010000027.1:0-5004 GCA_046086245.1 Planctomycetaceae bacterium
CGCCGCCGCCGGCCGGCGGCAGCCTTCGCTTCGGTCCGCCCTCCTCGCCGCCGGGAGCGATGCCCCCGGCGGCGATCCCCGGCGTCGTCGCCCCGCCGACGCTCGACGGCGTGCCACCGCTCCCGGGCGGCTCGTCGCTCCCGGCCGGACCTGCCGGGCGGACCTCGGCCGCCGGTCCGCTCACGTTGCCGCCGATCCGCCGGCTGTCGCACGAGGAGACGGTCGCCGCGCAGGGGGCGATCGCAACGCTCGTGGTCAATCCGTCTCAGACGACTTGCTTCGACCACAACGCGGACGGGATCAGCGAAGGACTGTCGCTCGTCGTGGAGCCACGCGATGCGGCCGACCGCTTGGTCGCGGCGGGGGGCGACCTGGTGATCGCGGTGTTCGATGAGTCGGTGGCACCCGTGGTCGTGCCCGCCGGAGGCCCTCCGGCGGCCGAAGCGACCGCGGGACCACCGCCGGCGGAGGCCTGCCTGGCGCGGTGGACGATCCCCGAGGCGGAAGCCAACGGTCGCTTCCGCTCCACGTCACGCGCACGGGGGCTGCACTTCATGCTCGGCTGGCCGGGCCGCGTGCCGCAGGCCGACCACGTCCGGGTGCTCGTCACCCTCTCGACGGCGGACGGTCGCAGCTTCGTGGCCGACGCGCTGGTCGCCACCCGGTAACGGCCCGGGGCCAGCGCCCATCGATGACCTTCGGCCATCGAACGGCGACGCCTTTCATGCCAGTTCCGCCCCCGGCACCCGAGCCGTCAGGTGCGGCCGGTGCATGTCCACGGCGTGTCCGCCGCGCGACCGTACCGCCCGCTCCACGACCACGGCACGCACGTCACCATGGCGGCTCACGGCGCCCGTTGACGGCACCACCCACCCTCGACTCACAGCCCGCGGTCCTCGAGGAAGTTGAGGAGGTCGGCGACGCGATTGGAGTAGCCCCACTCGTTGTCGTACCAACTCACCACCTTGACGAAGTTGCCGAGGCCGACGGTATCGACCGCCGAGAAGATCGAACTGTGGGGATCACCCTTCAGATCGGTCGACACCAACTCCTTGTCGGTGTACCGCAGGATGCCCTTGAGCGGCCCGTCCGCCGCCTTCTTCATCGCCGCGTTGATCTCCGCCGGCGTGGCGTCACGCCCGAGGATCGCCGTGAAGTCGACGACGCTCACGGTGGGCACCGGCACCCGGAACGCCATGCCGGTGAACTTGCCCTGCAGGGCCGGGATCACCAGCCCGACCGCCTTCGCCGCGCCGGTGCTGCTCGGCACGATGTTGAGGGCCGCGGCCCGGGCGTCGCGCAGATCCTTGGCCGCGGTATCGACGGTCTTCTGCGAGTTGGTGTAGGCGTGGACCGTCGTCAGCAGGCCGCGATCGATCCCGAACGTCTCGTGCATCACCTTGGCGACCGGCGCCAGGCCGTTGGTCGTGCACGAGGCGTTGGAAATGACGTGGTGCTTCTTCGGGTCGTACATCTCGTTGTTGACGCCGAGGACGATCGTCAGGTCCTCGTTCTTGGCCGGTGCCGAGATCACCACCTTCTTCACGCTGTCGCGCTTGTGGGCGACCGCCTTGGTGGCATCGGTGAAGAATCCGGTGCTCTCGACGACGATCTGCACCCCCTGGCTGCCCCAGGGAATTGCACCGGGTTCCTTCTCCGCGAACACGTGGATCTTGTGCCCGTCGACGAAAAGATCGTTGCCCTCGTGCCCGACACGGCCCTTGAAGGGGCCGTAGTTGGAGTCGAATTCGAGAAGGTGGGCATTGGTCTTGGCGTCGGTGAGATCGTTGAGGGCGACCACCTGCACGTCGCCACCGAGACCGTATTTCTCGTAGATGGCGCGATATGTGAGGCGTCCGATACGACCGAATCCATTGATGCCGACGCGAATGGGCACGAGAGCCTCCTGGGAAACGGGGCGGCGAAACCGGCGTTTCGGCCGGGCGACGGGTGCGGAATATACACCTCCCGGCGCCGACGGCTCAAATCACGGTCCGCGGGTTTCGCGCGCCGGTTTTGACAGCGCGGGCCGACCACCGCGTAGATTCAGTCCATGGCCACACCCGTCATCGAACTCGCCGGCGTGCGCAAGTCCTTCCCCGAGCCGGAGGGCGGCCGTGTCGAGATCCTCGACGTCGCCGAACTGGTCATCCCGGCGGGCGAACAGGTCGCGCTCGAGGGTTCGAGCGGCTCGGGCAAATCGACGCTGCTCAACGTGATCGCCGGGATCCTCCGCCCCGACGCCGGTCATGTGCTGATCGACGGCATCGACATCACGCGGCTCGCCGAGCCGCAGCGCGACCGATTGCGCGCCGACAAGCTCGGGCTCGTGTTCCAGTCGTTCAACCTTCTGCCCGGCTTCACGGCGCTGGACAACGTACTCGTCGCGATGGCCTTCGGCTCCGAT
Source organism: Planctomycetaceae bacterium (assembly GCA_046086245.1). Classification (GTDB taxonomy): domain Bacteria; phylum Planctomycetota; class Planctomycetia; order Pirellulales; family UBA1268; genus F1-20-MAGs016. The sequence goes on from JBJSXB010000027.1 coordinate 2,408, forward strand.
CGACCCGATCGCCCCCGCGCCGAACGCCTGCTGGCGGCGGTCGGCCTGTCCCACCGCCTCCACTACCGCCCCGCACAGCTCTCCACGGGCCAGCAGCAGCGGGTCGCGGTCGCCCGGGCGTTGGCCAATCGCCCGCGGGTCGTCCTCGCCGACGAGCCGACCGCCAGCGTCGACGCGGCGCACCAGGCGCAGGTCATCGATCTGCTCTGCGGCACCTGTGCCGAGCAGGGTGTGGCGTTGGTCGTGGTGACGCACGCGCCGGACGTGGCCGCCGCCTTCCCGCGCCGGCTGCGGCTCGAGCACTTCAACCGCGCCGCCGCCGCGCCGGCCGCGCGGCCCGTGGGCCGGGAGTGACCGATGGGAATCCTCGGGATCGCGTGGCGCAGCATCCGGCAGCGGCCGTTGACGAGCCTGCTGACGAGCCTCTCGCTGGCGCTGGGCGTCGCGCTTGTGGTGGCGACGATCGTGACGGCCGGCTTGGTGCACAAGGCGTTCGAGAGCGGTGCCGGTCTCGGCTACAACATGATCATCGGCGCCAAGGGAAGCCCCCTGCAGTTGGTGCTCAACAGCGTCTATTTCATCAGCAAACCGATCGAGAACCTGCCCTGGGGCGTGTACGAGGACTTCCTCCCCGCGGCGCGGCGCGGCGACGGCGTCGACGGTCGCCACGCGGTGAGCACGAAGACCGCCGTGCCGATCTGCATGGGGGACTACTTCCGCTCGTTCCGTGTCGTCGGCACGAACGCCGACTTTTTCGGCACGCTTTCACGGGGTGACGGCAGCCCGTTCGGCTTCTCGGCGGGGGGCAACTTCCGCGATGACGATTTCTTCGGCGGGGTGCTCGGCGCGACGGTGGCGGCGAAACTCGGCCTCCGGGTCGGCGATCGCTTCTCCCCGACGCACGGCGCCGACGATGGCGCCGTGCACGATCCGTTCACCGTCGTGGGTATCCTCGCGCGCACCGACACGCCGATCGACCGCGGCGTGTTCGTCAACATGGAGGGGTTCTATCTCCAAGACGGCCACGCCAAACCGCTTCCGGACGGGATCGATCCACCCCCACCGCCCCCGCCCCCGACCGACGGCCGGCCCGCCCCGCTGCCGAAGGCGCAGCGGGAGGTGACGGCGATCCTTCTCGAGACGGCCTCCCAACCGGGGCTGCCGGGTATGCCTCCGCTCCCGGCCGAGTTGACCGGAATGGTGCTGCGGACGGCGATCAACGAAGGGCGCGACGCCCAAGCGGTGCTGCCCGTAGGGGAAATCCGTCAACTGCTCGATCTGTTCGTCCGGCCGCTGGAACTGCTGCTCCTGCTGGTGACGGCTCTGGTGGTGCTCGTGTCGGCGATCGGCATTCTCGTGAGCATGATCGGATCGTCGCTCGAGCGGACTCGCGACGTGGCGATCATGCGGGCTCTCGGGGCGCGCCGCAGCCACGTCCTCGCCGCGGTGCTCGCCGAGGCGGTGCTGCTGGCGGTCGGCGGCGGGATCGCCGGTTGGATCCTCGGGCATCTGCTCGTCGGTGCCCTGGGCCCCTGGATCGCGACCAATGCCGGCGTGTCGGCGAGTATCCTTTCGGCAGCGCCGCGGTCGGAACTGCTCCTCGTGCCGGCTTTGATTCTGCTGGGGATCGTGGCGGCCCTGGTCCCGGCGATCGCCGCCTACCGGACCGACGTGGCGCGGTGGCTGCAGGGGCCGGGGTAGCACGGGCACCGGGGAGCGAAAGAGCGTGGCTTCCGTCGCCCGCAAACCGGTCTCAAGCCGGCGCCGCATACCCTGATAGAATCAATCCATGCGACACGTCTCATCATTCTTGGTCGTCATCCCCGTCTGCGCCGCGGCCCTCCTCGCCGTCCTGCCGGACGTGGCCCGGGGCTGTCCGTTTTGCAGTGCCGTCTCCCTCACGTTCGCGCAGGAAATCGCCCAGAGTCAGGCGGCGGTGATCGCACGGCTCGTCGAGCCGCCGAGTGAAGGCTCGATCGGCCTGCGCGCCGATGGACCGCTGCCGAAGGGCAAGTTCGCGGTCGTCGAGATACTCAAGGGGGCGGACCTCGTCGACGAGGCGGGCCACGGCGGTCTCGACGGCGCGCCGATCGAGACGATCATGCTCGATCGCAAGCCGGTCGGAGGGCTGCACCTGCTGATGGCCGTCGAGCCCCCGAAGCTGGTCTGGTCGACCCCGATCGCGGTCAGCGACCGGGCGGTCGAGTACATCCGGCGTCTCGGCACGCTGCCGGAGAAGGGGGCCGACCGACTGGCGTTCTTCCAGCAGTACCTCGAAGACGCCGACGAGACGCTCGCCCGCGACGCCTACGACGAGTTCGCCGTCGCCCCGTACGACGACGTCCGTGGGCTCGAAAGCCGCATGGACGCGGCCCAACTACTGGCGTGGATCGAAAATCCGAAGGTCGCCCCCAACCGGCGCCGGCTGTATGCCACGATGCTCGGAGTTTGCGGCAGCAAGGCCGATGCCGAGCGGATCGCCGCGATCCTCGCCGGTACCGGATACGACGGCGACAAGGCCGAGGTCCGCTCGGGGCTCGACGCCCTGATCGCCTGCTACGTCACGCTCGAGGGGGCGGCGGGGCTCGACCTCGTCG
>JBJSXB010000028.1:0-34935 GCA_046086245.1 Planctomycetaceae bacterium
CGAAGGTACACTTTCGATCGTCGATCGGTTCCCCGACGCCGAAACGATCTTCGTGATGCCCCCACGACGCGAGGCGCTCGAGTCGCGGCTGCGTCATCGAGGGACCGAATCGGCGGAGGCGATGGCACGCCGGCTGGAGGTAGCACACCGGGAACTCGATCACGCCGACCGTTACCGCCACCGTGTCGTGAACGACGATGTCGACAAGGCGGTGGAGGACGTGATCGCGATTCTCGCCCGCGCGGGCAGCCCGTCTCTCGTCACCCCCAAGCCGTCCCCCACTCGCACCACGGGAGCAACCGCATGATCGATGACCTCCGCGAAGAAGCGATCGTCAACAAGGTCGGTGGCCGATTCAAACTCTCCACCCTGATCCAAAAACGACTCGTGGCGCTCAACGCGGGTGGACGTCCGCTCGTCGACATCGACAGTGACGACAAGATGCAGATCGTCATCGAGGAGATCAAACAGGACAAGATCTACCTCGACACCTCGTCCAACCTGCGGATCACGGGTGAGTCGCCCGAGGCGGGCGGCCCGCTCGATTTCACCGCCGATACCCTCTGACGCATCCATGACGGGGACTGCCCGGCGCGGCCCGATGGCCCGCCGGCGTCCCCAGCGCGTTCCTGCCGCGACCCGAGCGGTGCCGCCCCGATGACCGCACGCCACGCCCCATCCGCCCCGGACACCGCGTTCACGGGGCGTGAGATCGTCGTCGGCGTCTCCGGCGGCATCGCCGCCTTCAAGGCCGCCGTCCTCGTCAGCCACCTCGTCCAGCACGGCGCCGGGGTGACCGCGGTGCTCACCGGTAACGCGCGAAAGTTCGTCGGCGAGGCGACGTTCGCGGCCCTCTCCGGGCGTCCGGTCGCAACGCGATCGTTCGAGCCGCGGCGTTATCCCCTGGGCGCCCACATCGAATTGGCCCGCGACGCCGACGCCGTCGTGGTCGCCCCCGCATCGGCCGACCTCCTTGCGCGCGCGGCGCTCGGCCTCGCCGACGACCTGCTCGCCACCCTGCTGTTGTGCGCCGAGTGCCCCGTGCTTCTGGCCCCGGCGATGAACGCCGCGATGTGGGCCAAGCCCGCGGTGCAGCGCAACGTCGAGCGTCTCGTGGCCGACGGCTTCGTCATCGTCGGCCCCGGTACCGGCTGGCTCTCCTGCCGGCAGACCGGCGCCGGCCGCATGGCGGAGCCCGACGCGATCGCCGCGGCGCTGGCGACCGTGCTCGCCGGACGGCCGCGTCGCACCCCGTGAGCCCGGCCGCCCGTCGCCCTCCGATGCCCATGGCCCGCCTGCTGATCACCGCCGGCCCGACGCGCGCCTACCTCGACGACGTGCGCTTCCTCACCAACGCGTCGAGTGGGCGGATGGCCGCATCGCTCGCCGTGGCGGCGATCGGGGCGGGGCACGAGGTGACGATCGTGTCGGGACCGGTCGCCTGCCGCTATCCCGCGGCGGCCCGCGTCGAAGGCGTGACCACGACCGACGAGATGCTCGCCGCCGCGCTGGAGGTGCTGCCGCGCGTCGACGGTGTGATCGCCGCGGCGGCGCCCTGCGATTTCCAGCCGGCCGAGCGTGTGAAGGGAAAGATCCCACGGTCCGGCACCCGGCTCACGCTGCACCTGGAGCCGACCGTCGACGTCGTCGCCACGCTCGCACGGCGGGCCCGGCGCGGGCAATGGGTGGTGGCGTTCGCGCTGGAGGTCGGCGCCGACCGTGACCGGGCGGTGGCCAAGGCGGTGGCGAAGCGCTGCGATCTGATCGTCTGCAACGGCTTGCCGGCTCTGGAGTCGTCGCGCACGCGCGTCGATGTGTACGAGCCGTCGGGAACCCATCTCGGCGGCCGCGCCGGATCGAAGCGGGCCGTCGCCCGCTGGCTGGTGGCGCTGTTCGACGAACGCTTCCCGTCGCCGCGGCGCCGATGACGGCCTGTGGGCCAGGCGGTATAGTTCCTCCTCCCTCGGCCGACCCCCTCCGCCCAGGTGCCGCCGCGCCATGGATGCCCCGATTCCCGTCGCCGTGCTCGGTGCCACCGGCTACACGGCACTCGAGCTGATTCGCATCCTGTTGCGGCACCCGGGCGTGCGGATCGTCGCCGCGACGAGCCGCCAGGAGGGGCGGCCCCCGATCGGCACCGTCCATCCCTCGCTGGTCGGCCGCATCGATCTGCCTCTCGAGGATCTCGAGCCGGCGGAGATCGCCGCGCGGGCCCGGTTCGTCTTCAGCTGCCTCCCCCACGCCGCCAGTGCGGAGGTGGCGATGAAGCTGGTCGCGGCCGGTGCACGCGTGATCGACTTCAGTGCCGATTACCGTCTCGACGACGCCGCGACCTATGCCGAGTGGTACGCGCACGAGCACCCCGATCCGTCGCGGCTGGGCCGCACGGTGTACGGCCTTCCCGAACTGTTCCGTGCGGGGATCGCCGACGCGGCGCTCGTCGCCAATCCGGGCTGCTACGCGACCACCGCGATCGTGCCGCTGGCTCCCCTGCTCGCGAGCGGCAGGTTCCATGCCGACGACGTGATCGTCGACGCCAAAAGCGGCGTCAGCGGAGCCGGCCGGTCGCCGAAACTCACGACCCATTTCCCCGAATGCAACGAGAGCCTCTCCGCTTACAACGTCGGCCGGCACCGACACACGCCGGAGATCGAGCAGGTCGTCGCCCGCCACACCGGTACGCGCCCGGAGGTGATCTTCACGCCGCAGTTGGCGCCGATGGACCGTGGCATCCTCGCGACGATCTACCTGCGGCCCACGGCGCCGATCACCGAAAAGGAGGCGACCGACATCCTCCGTCGCGCCTACGGCAGTGAGCCGTTCGTGCGCATCGTCGACCACCTGCCCGGCACGAAGGACTGCGTCGGCACCAACTTCTGCGATGTCACCGTCCGGGTCGTGCGCGGTCGTGTGCTGGTGATCAGCTGCCTCGACAACCTCGTCAAGGGCGCCAGCGGGGCGGCCGTCCAGAACTTCAACTGCATGGCGGGGCTGCCCGAGACGACGGGTTTGCTGTGAGATCGATCCGCCGGTCACGGCCCTCGCCGCCGGCGACACCCCCCGGGATTTCCGCATGGCGATCACCGAGACGGCCCTCAAACTGCCGATTCCCCCGCTGCCCAAGGGCTTCCGCATGGGAGGCGTCCACGCCGGGCTGAAGCGCAACCCGACCCGCGAGGACGTGGCGATCATCCTCTCCGACGCGCCGGCGACGGCGGCCGGCGTGTACACGACGAACATCGTCCACGCCGCCCCCGTCGCCCTCGACCGCGCCCGCACCCCGGGGAGCGGCTTTCGCGCGATCGTCGTCAATTCGGGCAACGCCAACGCCTGCACCGGTGCCCGTGGCCTCGAGGATGCCAGGCGCATGGCCGCCGCCGCCGCCACCCGCCTGTCGGTCGATCCTGAAAAGGTCCTCGTGCTCTCCACCGGCGTGATCGGGGAGTTCCTCCCGATGGGGAAGATCGACGCGGGCATCGACGCCGTGGCAACGCGGCTGGGCAGTGACGCCGAAGCGGCGGTGACCGCCGCGCGCGGCATGCTCACCACCGACACGCGACCGAAGCTGGCGGGTTCGTCGTTCGACGCCGACGGCACCCGTTGCACGTTGTTCGGCATGGCGAAGGGGGCGGCGATGATCGGGCCGCGGCTGGCGACGATGCTCGGCGTCGTTCTCTGTGACGCCGCCGTGAAGCCGGCCGACGCGCAGCGGCTGCTCGCGGCCGCCGCCGACGTGACGTTCAACTGCGTCAGCGTCGACGGGCACATGAGCACCAACGACACGGTGCTGCTGCTGGCCAACGGCGCGGCCGGTGGCCGCCCCCTCGAAGGGGCCGGGCTCGCCGCCTTCGAGCGGGCGTTGGTGGAGGCCTGCTCGACGCTCGCCCGCGAGATCGCCGACGACGGTGAGGGAGCGACACACGTGCTGCGTATCGAGGTCCGCGGCTGCGCGACGCGCGAGGACGCGCGGCAGATCGCCGCCACCGTGGCCGACAGCCCGCTGGTGAAGACCGCCGTCCATGGTGCCGATCCGAATTGGGGACGGATCGTGTCGGCGGCCGGCTACTCGGGGGTGGTGTTCGACCCCGCGCGGCTCTCGCTGCGGCTCAACGGCACGCTGCTGTTCCGCGACGGGTCCCCGGTCGCCTTCGACGGCGCGGTGGTGTCGGCATCGATCCGCGCCGCTCGGGAGACGCTCATCGAGCTCGATCTCGACGCCGGCCCCGGTTCGATTCGCTTTTACTCCAGCGACCTTTCCGCCGACTACGTCCACCTCAACGCCGATTACCACACCTGAGGTCACCGCACCCGGCCCGGCCGTCGGCCCCTTTGCAGCGGCGTCGGCGGACCGGCCAGCCGGGGTGGGCAGGCCCGCTGCCGGCGCCGGCGGCTCCTGCCCGCCGACAACCAGCTTGACGGCCGCGCGCAGACAGGGTTTCCTAAAGGTTCGCCTCCCCCGTCCCCGTCCGCGGATCGCCCCCATGCCTGCCGTCCTCGCGCCCTCCCGCCCCGCCGACATCCGGGTGCGGCCGACGTCGGTCCCCCACCGGGCGGGCACGGTCCAGACTCGTCCGGTGCATCCGGGCCCTGTCCGGGCCGGTGACGACCCGGACGACGACGACGATCTCGGCGAGGATGAACCGCTCAGCCCGGATCAGCCGCTTTCGACCGAGGATGACTCGGCCTTCGACGACTTCGACGACGAGTTCGACGACGATTTCGAGGAGGACGAGCACGACCCCGATTGGGACCATCCCGAGGAGGCCGAGCCCCCTCCTCCGCCTCCTCCGGCGAAGGGCCCCGGACGCAAGAAATAAGCGCCCGGTGCGCAGGAGTGGCAGCGTCCCGATGTCGGCCTCCGACGAAGACAGCCCCGGCGAGCGCCGCAAGGCGAAGCGGCACCGCGCCGGCTGGTTCGGGGCCATGGGCCAGCTCGATTTCGACATCGACTTCCTGGAGCGGGTGATCGCGCGCAACGACCGGGCCGTCGACGCACTCCGCGCCCTCGGGGAACTGGCGTCGCAAAAGGGTCTGCACACGCGCGCCGTGGAGGTCGATCAACAGCTGGTGGAGTGCCTGCCCGACGACTGCCTCGCCCGCTACAATCTCGCCTGCTCGCTGGCTGTCGCGGGCCGTGCCGACGACGCGCTGTCCTGCCTGCGCATGGCGGTCGGTCTCGGGTACGCCGACCTCGATTACATGCGAACCGATCCCGACCTGGCGTCGCTCCGCGACCGACCGGAGTTCCGGGCCCTGTTCCGGTCGTGACGGAAACCTATGCTCGACCTCTACGACAAGATCACCGACGCGTGCGGGGCGATCGCCTCGCGCTGGCCCGGTCGGCCCACCGCGGGCATCATCCTCGGCAGCGGGCTCGGCGCGGCGTCCGCGGCGCTCGCCGATGCGGTGCGGATCCCCTACGAGGAGATCCCGCACTTCGCGCGGTCCACCGCGCACGGCCATGCCGGCCAACTCGTGTGCGGCACGCTCGACGGCGCGGCGGTGGTGGTGATGGAAGGGCGGATGCACGCCTACGAGGGCTACCCCCTCGCGCAGATCACCTTTCCGGTGCGCGTGCTCGAACGGCTCGGCGCGCGACTGTTGATCGTCACCAACGCCTGCGGCGGACTCAATCCGCACTACCGCACCGGCGACATCATGGTGATCGACGACCACATCAACCTGATGAACGACAATCCGCTCATCGGGATCAACGACGAGCGGCTCGGCCCGCGCTTTCCGGACATGTCGGCGCCCTACACCCCCCGGCTCATCGACGCGGCGTTGGCGGAGGCGCGGCGCGGTGACTTCGTCGCCCATCGCGGGGTCTACGTGGCCGTCACCGGGCCGAACCTCGAGACGCGCGCGGAATATCGTTTTCTCCGCGGCATCGGCGCCGACGTCGTCGGCATGTCGACGGTGCCGGAGGTGATCGTCGCCGTGCATGCGGGGCTCGAGGTGCTCGGCCTCTCGGTGGTGACCGACATGTGCCTGCCCGACGCGCTCGAGGTGGCCACCGTCGACAAGATCCTCGCCGTCGCCCGCTCCGCCGAACCGAAACTGAGCGCGATCATCACCGCCGCGGTCCGGTCCGCCGGCGGGGTCCGCCGGTAGGAGAGCGCAGCCGATGGCTCCCTTCGCCGCGGTCGGCGGCCGTCCCGACTTTCCCTCGCTCGAGCGCGGCATTCTCGCCTTCTGGCGCGAGGCCGACGTCTACCGCCGATCGCTCGAGCAGCGGCGGGGCGCGCCGGCGTTCGTGTTCTACGAGGGGCCACCGACCGCCAATGGCATGCCCCATCCGGGCCATTGCCTGACGCGCACCATCAAGGATCTCTACCCGCGCTACCGCACGATGCGCGGCCAGTGGTGCCAGCGGAAGGCGGGCTGGGACACCCACGGCCTGCCGGTGGAGGTGGAGGTCTGCAAGGCATTGGGGATCCACTCCAAGGCCGAGATCGAAGCCTATGGCGTCGAGCCCTTCATCCACCGCTGCCAGGAGAGCGTGTGGCGTTACATGAAGGAGTGGGAGACGATCACCGAGCGGATCGGGTTTTGGCTCGACCTCTCGACCGCCTACGTCACCTACCACCGCGCGTACGTCGAGAGCGTCTGGTGGGCGCTGGCCGATCTGTTCGACCGCGGGCTGCTCTACCGTGGCCACAAGATCGTCTGGTGGTGGGCCCAGGGTGGGACCGCGCTGTCGAGCGGCGAGGTGGGCCAGGGCTACAAGGAAGTCGCCGACCCGAGCGTCTACGTGGCCCTGCCCTTGCTCGATGACGCCGGCAGGCCGACGGCGCGGAGTCTGGTCGCCTGGACGACGACTCCCTGGACGCTCCCGTCCAACCAGTTCGCCGCCGTGAAGCCGGATCTCGCCTACGTGGTCGCGCGCGCGGCCGGCGGGGCCGACTCCGGCGAGTACGTGGTGGCCGAAACGCTGGCGGCGGCGCTCGCGGAGAAGCTCAAGGTGTCGTTCGAGACGGTCGCCACCCTTCGCGGAGCCGATCTGGTCGGCAGCGCGTACCTGCCGCCGTTCGACACCTACCGGCCGGCCGGCCCGCCGCAGCGGGCCCCGCTCGTGGCGGGGGGAAGCGACACGCCCGCATGGCGCGTCGTCGCGGCCGATTTCGTCACCACCGATTCCGGCACCGGTGTCGTCCACGTCGCCCCGGCGTTCGGCGAGGTCGATTACGGGGTGCTTTTGGCGGAGCAGCCCCGCTTCCAGGCCGGCGGTCCCGAGTTGCTCAACTGCGTCGCCGCCGACGGCACGTTCACCGACACGTTCCCGATGGGGAGCGGCCGCTTCGTCAAGGACTGCGACCGTGACATCGTTCGCGATCTCCGCGCCCGCGGCCTGCTGGTCCACCAGGAGCAGTACGTCCACGATTATCCGTTCTGCTGGCGCGCCGACGCCGATCCCCTCATCCAGTATCCGCGGGCCAGTTGGTTCATCCGCACGTCGCAGTTCCGCGACGCCATGCTCGCCAACAACGCGCGGATCGATTGGCTGCCCGCGCACATCCGCGATGGCCGCTTCGGCAACTTCCTCGAGACGAACGTCGATTGGGCCCTGTCGCGGGAACGCTACTGGGGCACCCCGCTCCCCATCTGGGTCTGCTCGGAGACGGGGCGTGCCGAGGCCGTGCCCTCCTACGCGGCGCTTCTCGCCAAACCGGGTGTCACCGGGACCGATCGCTTCGACCGGGCGAAGGAGCACGACCCGCAACTCGCCGACGACCTCCGTGTCCACAAGCCCTACATCGACGCGGTCACCTACGATTCGCCGTTCGCTCCCGGCGGCCGCATGACACGGGTGCCCGAGGTGATCGACTGCTGGTTCGATTCCGGCGCGATGCCGTTCGCGCAGTGGGGCTGGCCACATGCCGGAGCGGCCGACTTCGCCGCGCAGTTCCCGGCCGATTTCATCTCCGAGGCGATCGACCAGACGCGCGGTTGGTTCTACAGCCAACTCGCCATCAGCACCCTCCTCTTCGGCGGTGACGGCCCGCGGTCCCTCCCCGCCGGCGTGGCAGCGCCGCCGGCCGCCTGGCCCCATCCGTTCCGCACCTGCATCGTGCTCGGTCTCATGCTCGGCGAGGACGGGCAGAAGATGAGCAAGCAGAAGCGGAATTACAAGGAGCCCGGGGTGATCTTCGACGCCTATGGCGCCGACGCCCTACGCTGGTATTTCCTCGCCGCCCAACCTCCCTGGACCACGATCCGCTACAGCGAGCGCGCAATCCGGGAAAGCGTGCCGGAGTTCCTTCTCCGCCTGTGGAACGTCTATTCGTTCTTCGTGATCTACGCGCGGATCGACGGCTTCGATCCCGGTCGCCTCCTCGACGCTCCGGGGCGGCTCGATCACGCCGACCTCGCCCGGGCCCGCGGCTGGCGGCCCGCCGCCGACCGGCACGAACTCGACCGTTGGATGCTCGCCGAGACGAGCGCCACCGCGGCCGCGGTCGTCGAGCGGATGGACGCCTTCGATCACTTCGCCGCCGCGGGCGCCATCGCGGCGCTCGTCGACGCCGCCAGCAACTGGTTCGTGCGGCGGAGCCGCGACCGGTTCTGGGCACCCGGCCGCGCCGACGACTCGGCGGTGGGCGAGCCCGACAAGCTCGACGCCTACTGGACGCTGTACGAGACCCTTCTCACCGTGGCCCGGCTGGCCGCCCCGTTCGTGCCCTTCCTGACCGAGTCGATGTGGCGGAACCTCGCCGTCGGACCGTTCGGCGACCGGGTGCCCGACAGCATTCACCTCACCGACTATCCGGTCGGTGATTCCCGCCTTCTCGACCCCGACCTCGTCCGCCGGATGGCGCTGGTGCGCGACGTCGCCTCGTCGGGACGGGCCGCCCGCGCGGGCGCCAAGCTCAAGGTCCGCCAGCCGCTCGCCAAGGTCGAGGTGATCCTCGCCGACGGGGCCGCGGCCGACGCCGGCTGGCTCGAGGCCCACGCCGACCTCGTGCGTGACGAACTCAACGTCAAGCAGTTCGAGGTGTGCCGCGAGCCCGACCGCTACATCACCCGCTCCGTCCAACCCGACCTCAAGCGGCTCGGCCCACGCCTCGGCAAGGATCTGCCGCGGGTCCGCGCGGCCTTGGCCGCGGCCGACGTCGCGGCGCTGCTGGCGACCTGCGCGCGCGATGGACATGTCGTCCTGCCACTGTCCGGTGGCGGCAGCGCGACCCTCGAACGCGACGACCTCATCGTTCGGACGACCGCCCGCGACGGCTGGGCGGCGGCGGAGAGCGCCCATGCGGTGGTCGTGATCGCGACCGATCTCGCGCCGGAACTGGTGGCCGAAGGGCTGGTGCGCGAGGTGGTGCACGCCGTGCAGGCGGCGCGCAAGTCGCTCGATCTCGAGTTCACCCAACGGATCGAACTGTTCCTCGAGACGCCCTCGGCCGAGTTGGCGGCGGCGATGACGATCCACGCCGCCGCGATCGCCACGGAGACGCTCGCCGCGTCCGTGTGCCAGGGGCCGCCGGCCGGGTCGAGGGCCGCCGCGGGGGGCGGCCACCGCGAATCGCTGGACGTCGACGGACACCCGCTGGTCATCACCGTCGTTCCGCTGCCGCCGGGGCACACGGCATGAGCGCCGTCCCGCTGCCGTTGGCGGTGCTCGTGTCCGGCGGGGGCCGGTCGCTGGCCAATCTCCTCGAGCGGATCGCCGCCGGAACGCTCCCGGCGACGATCCGCCTGGTCGTCGCCAGCCGGCCCGGCCTGCGTGCCGAGGCGCTCGCACGGCGCGCGGGCCTTCCGGTGACGATTCTCCCCCGCGAGGGCCGAGAGCCGATCGGCTGGAGCGACGCCGTCTTCAGCGCCTGCCGCGAGGCCGGGGCCCGGTGGGTGGTGATGGCGGGATGGCTCCATCTGCTGCCGATCCCCGCCGATTTCGCGCGGCGGACGATCAACATCCATCCCGCCCTCCTGCCAGCGTTCGGGGGGCGGGGCTTCTACGGGCGGCGGGTGCACGCCGCCGTGATCGAGCGCGGTTGCACCGTGTCGGGCTGCACGGTGCACCTCGTGGACGACGTCTACGACCACGGACCGATCCTGCTGCAGCGGACCGTGCCCGTACTGCCCGACGACACCGCCGACTCGCTCGCCGCACGCGTGTTCGCCGCCGAATGCATCGCCCTGCCGGAGGCCATCGCCCGGATCGCCTCCGGCACCCTGCCCTGACCGGATTCGTTCCCCCTCCAGCGTCCCCCGTTTCCCGAGGAGCCATCGATGTCGCGTAGCCAAGGCAATTGCATCGCCGATTCACTTCAGGTGTCGCTCGGCTACGCCGATCGGCTGCTGGCGGGGATTCCCGCCGACCGCTTCGCCCGCTTTGCAGCCGTGGCCACGAGCCCGAGCGGCACGCGCACCATTCAATCCAATCACCCGGCCTTCGTCCTCGGCCATCTCGCGCTCTACACACCGCGGATCGTCTCCCTGCTCGGCGGCACGCCGACGGCCGTGCCGACGCGGTTCGAGGAGGCATTCTCCAAGGACGACACGTGCATCGACGACGTCGGCGGCACGGCCTACCCGCCGATGGAAGAGGTCGTCGAGGTCTTCCGCCGCGGCTGCCGCGAGGCGATCGCCGCCCTTCGCGCCGCGCCCGATGACGTGCTCGCGCGGGCCAACCCGATGCAGGGACCGATGGCCGAGATGTTTCCCTCGGTGGGATCGCTCACCGGGTTCCTCTCCGGCGGGCACATGATGATGCATCTCGGCCAAGTGAGCGCCTGGCGCCGGATCGAGGGTCTCGGCCCAGCGTGAGAGGGAGCGTGCGTGCCGCGTCCCCCACGCGGAGCGTTCGGCAGTCGGCCCAGCGTGAGAGGGAGCGTGCGCGCCGCGTCCCCCGCGCGGAGCGTGCGGCAGTCGGCCCAGCGTGAGAGGGAGCGTGCGCGCCGCGTCCCGCTCACCCGAGGATCGGCCGGATGACGTGTCCGTGGACGTCGGTCAGCCGGTAGTCGCGTCCGCCCCAGCGGTAGGTGAGGTCCTCATGGTCGATGCCGAGGAGATGGAGGACCGTGGCCCACATGTCGTAGACCGTGCACGGCTGCTCGACCACACGGTAGCCGAAATCGTCGGTGACACCGTGAATCGTGCCCCCCTTCACCCCACCGCCGGCGAGCCAGACGCTGAACGCCATCGGATTGTGGTCGCGGCCGTCCGTCCCTTGTGAAAACGGCGTCCGGCCGAACTCGCCGGCCCACACGACCAGTGTCTCGTCGAGCAGCCCGCGGTCGCGCAGATCACCGAGCAGTGCGGCGATCGGTTGGTCCACCTGGAGAGCCATCGCCGCGTGCCCCTTGGCGAGGTCGCCGTGCTGGTCCCAGGGGTTGCCGGCGCCGCCGGCACCGATGTTCTGCGTGAGGCAGGAGAGTTCCACGAAGCGCACCCCCTCCTCCACCAGCCGCCGTGCCAGCAGGCACTGGCGTGCGTAGGCGGCGGTCGGGGCGTTGGGGGAATCGACCCCGTAGCGAGCGCGGGTCGCGGCCGACTCGCCGGCAAGATCGACGAGCGTCGGCACCGCCGCCTGCATCCGAAAAGCGGTCTCGGCGTTGGCGATCGCGGCCGCGACCGCGGGCGGATCGGCGGTCGCGGCGCGGAAGCCGCGATCGAGTCCGGCCACGGCGTCGAGCCGGCGCCGCTGGGCCGCGGCGCCGTCACGCGGACGGATGTTGCGGATCGGATCCGCGCCGTCGGCCTTGACGATCGAGGCCTGATGCGGGCCGGGCAGGAAGGCGTTGCTGAACAGGCCGACGCCGCCGTGCGGCACCGCCGCGTCGCCGCTCTGGAGCACGACGTACGTGGGCAGGTCGTCGTTGGCGCTGCCGAGGCCGTACGACGCCCAGGCGCCGGCGCTGGGGAAACCGAGGAACGGGAATCCGGTGTGCATGAGGAAGTTGGCCTGGGCGTGCTCGCTCACGGGCGACGTCATCGAGCGGATCACCGCCAACTCGTCCACGACCGCGCCGACGTGGGGAAACATGCTGCTCACCGGGATCCCGCTCGCCCCCCAGGGACGGAACGTGAACGGACTGCGCATCACCAGGCCGTTGTTGTTGAACATGGTCCGCTCGACCTTCATCGGCAGCGGCTTGCCATGGTCGATGTCGAGGCGCGGCTTGGGATCGAACGAATCGACGTGCGAAACGCCTCCCGACATGTAGCAGAAGATCACGCTCCGGGCCCGCACCGCACGGCGAGCCGGCGCCGCCTGCGCCCGGTGCGCCGCCAGTGCCGCGAAGGCGACGCCGCCGAAACCGATCGATGCCTCGGCGAGCCACCGCCGTCGTGATGCGCCACCGTTCTCGGTCATGCTCGGTGCCGTCGGGGGGAGGGGAAGGGCCATGTCGTCACCGGAGAAAGAGAAATTCCTTGCACAGAAACAGCGCCCGCGCGGGCTCGCTCCAGACGGCGCGCTCGCGTCCGTCGGGGGGCGGCACCGCGCGCTCCCGGCGTTGCCGCTCGAGGTGGGCCAAGTCCGCCAGGAGCGCTTCCGCCTCCCGCCGCGGCCCCGCGGCGAGCCGCGCGACACGGGCCTCCGTGGCGAGACTGCCGGCCGACGCCGCCAGTGCGGCGACCTCGGCCGCGGACAACGCCCGGTCGTGGAGCGTGGCGTGCAGGATCCGGCCGGCGAGCATCCGGTTGCCACCCGCCGGCAGGTGCCGCAATCCGAACGACACCACGCTGCGTTCGGCCGGAAATTCGATCACCCCCGCGCTCCGGTAGGACGCCCCGTAGGGAACGCCGTCGCGGTAGCCGCGCACCGTGCCGTCGTCGTCCCAGCAGATCGCCACGTGGACGGGCCGCGTGGCCGCCTCCATCTCGACGGGACCGAAGAACGGCCGCGTGCGTGCGAAGACATCGCTGCCGGCCAGCCACTGCCCCGCCGCCTGCTCGCCATACACGACCGCATCGAACACCGCGCCGTCGGCCGACTGGATCGACACCACGCCTCCTCCGCGCTGCTCCAATCCATCGAGTTGCACCGACGCCGCCAGCGTGCGTGCCCGGATGGAACGCGGCAACGGCGCGGTCGTCACGTAGCCGCCCGCGGTCAGGGCCAGGCCCCCGTCGCGCACCACCGCGGCGCCATGCGCGGTCGAGGGCAGTGGGTCCGCACCCGCGTCGGCACGACCGACTCCGTCGAGGGCCGCCGAGAAGTCCCACGCGTAGAGCGCCGGTGGGGCCACGGCCGCCCCGTCTCCGTCGGCCTCGAGGAGGTGGTCGAGCGATGCGCGGTGCGCGACGACGCGCTCGTCGAGCGCGGCCGCCTCGGCGACGCGGGCGGCGAGACCGGCCCGCGATGCCGCCACCAACCCGCCGAGGGCCTCGCGATCGGCGGCGTCGCTGGGCCGGCCGAGGGCGATACGCACCATCCGGTCGAGCCGGGCGTCATCGGTGCCGGCGGCCGATTCGGCGAGCACCCGGTCGGCGAAGCGCTCCGCCCGGCGCGCGATGTCCGGGTCGTTGAGCATGGTGAGGGCCTGGGCGGGCACGTTGGTCTCGTCGCGGGCACCCGTCGTGCTGAACGGCTCGGGGAAATCGAAGACCCGCAGCATCGGATCGATGGCGTTGCGCGCGACCCGCACGTAGATGCTGCGGCGATCGCCGCCGCCGCCGACCGGTGGCCCGAACGCCGTGCGATCGAGCGTTCCGGCGGCGGCCAGCACGCCGTCGCGGATCGCCTCGGCGTCGAGCCGTCTCACCAACGCTCGGGACCAGAGCCGGTTTTCCGGATCGGCATCGTGTGTCGCGGCCGGCGCGACGCTGTCGAGACGCCACGTCCGTGAGGTGAGGAGGTACCGCACGAGCCCCTTGAGCGACCATCCCTCGCGCCCCAGCCGTACCGCCAGATGGTCGAGGAGTTCCGGATGCGTCGGCGGCTGGCCGAGGTGCCCGAGGTTGTCGGGGGTGGCGACGATCCCGCGGCCGAACAGGTGGTGCCAGACGCGGTTGGCGATCACCCGCCGCGCGAGCGGGTTGCCCTCGCCCACCAGCGCTTCCGCCACGGCCAGTCGCCCGCTGCCCGCGTCGATCGCCGCGCCACCTGCCAGGAGCGCGGGAACCCCGCGCGGCACCGGCGGACCGGGGGTGCGGTGGTCGCCGCGCGGCAGGAGCGGCTGATCGGATCCCGCCGTCTCCTCCGGGCCGGGAGCACGCGGCTGCGCGGGCACGAGCCCCTCCAGGCGCCGCGCGTCGGCGATCACGGCGGCACCGTCGCCGAGGTGCTCGATGCGATTCTCCAGCAGCCCCTGAGCCAGGGCGGCGTCGAGCAGCAGGGCGTCGCGGTCGGTCGCATCGTCGGCTCTCCATGCCTCGATGGCGTCCCCGAGCGCGGCGACGATCGCGTCGCCGACCATGGCCGCCGTCGGCGGGCCGGCACCGAGTCGCTCGAGCACCGCGTTGCGGGGGTCGTCGGGGAGTGGCGGTGGCTCCGTTCCCTTGGCGACCAGCCGGGCCTCACGGACGGCGAACCACGACCGCTCGGCCGCATCGGGCGCGGGGAGAACGGCGTCGCGGGCCGTGGCGAGCTCGACGTGGATCCGGTCCCCGTCCCAGTAGCCGAGGTCGAACCGGTGCCACTTCCACTCCGGCGTCAGGGACACGATCGGGTAGACCGGACCTGCCCGTGGATAGTCCTCGACGACGTAGCGCACCGTCGCCCCCCCGCCCCCCGCGGCCAGCACCCACAACTCGCGCGCCCCTTCCACGCGCACCACCGGCGAGGTCAGCCGGCCGGCGTGTTTCGTCGATATGCGGTGCGTCATGAGCGCGGCCGGCATGATGCGGTCGAGCGCCAGCGGACCGTCGGCGGCGGCGATCGGCGTTCCGGCACGCGGCGGCCCGGCAAGCCCGTCGAGGCCGCTTCCGACCGCCGACCAGGCCGATCGGGTCGCGGCGTCGCTCAGTTCCCAGCGGACACCGTCGCCGGCCGGAACGCGACGCGCTGCCGCCGCGTGCCACTGGTCGATGACCGAGACGACCGCGGCGTCGTCGCCGGCCCCGGCGCGATACAAGGGATGGAGCAGCGCTTCCGGAGCCTTCCCGCCTTCGAGCAGCGGGTCGCGACGCGTGAACCGGACCCGCAGATCGGCCAGCCCGGCCCGCCACCGGGAAGCGAGCGCGGCGCGCAGCGCCGGCTCGAGCGCGACACGCTCCCGCCGTGCGACGGCGGCCGCCGCCGGAGGCCCCACCTCCATCCGCCCCGGTCGCGACGAGGCCACGACGCCGAACAGCGCGTAATAGTCGCGCTGGCTGACCGGGTCGAACTTGTGGTCGTGGCACCGCGCGCAGGACACCGTCAGACCGAGGAACGCCTTGGTGACGGCGTTGATCTGGTCGTCCACGAATCGCACCTTCTCCTCGAGCGCGTCGGTCGGCGAATAGCCGTGAAACACCATCCGCCAGTGCGCCGTGAGGATTCGCGATTCGTTCAGCGTACCGGACGGATCGAGACGCGGATCGGGGAGCAGGTCGCCGGCGAGGTGCTCACGGATCAGCCGGTCGACCGGGACGTCGGTGGCCAGCGCGCGGATCAGGGTGTCGCGGTAGAGGTGGGTGCCGACGATCTCCGGATCACCTTCCGAGCCGTGCGTGTCGGCGTAGCGGATCCAGTCCATCCAGTGGCGGGCCCAGCGCTCCCCGAAATGCGGATCGGCGAGGAGATGGTCCACGAGCGCTTCCCAGCCACCCGGTGTCGCGATGCGCGCCGACCATTCGGCCGACTCCTCCGGGCTCGGCGGCAGGCCGATCAAGGCGTAGAACACCCGCCGCACGAGCGCCGCGGGGGGCGCTTCGTCGGCCGGCGTGACCCCGGCGGCGCGAAGCCGTGCCGCGACGAAGCGATCGACCGGATGACGCGCCCAGGGGCCGTCATCCCCGTCGGGCAGCGGCGGATCGACCAGCGGCTGAAACGACCACCAGCGCATCCGCCGGTCGCGCACCGCGTCCCACGAGGTCGCGGCGGCGATGTCGGCGGCGGTCGGCGGGGTATCGCGGGGATCGGGCGCGCCCGCCGCGATCCACCGCTCGAAATCGGCCACGACCTCGGCAGGGAGCCGGCCGGAATCCTTGGGCATCTTCAGCCCGTCGACCTCGTGCCGCAGGACCCGGACCAGCAGGCTGCCCCGGGGATCGCCCGGCACCAGCGCCGGCCCGGAGTGCCCGCCCGTCCGCAAACCCTCCCGGGAATCGACCGCCAGACCTCCTTCTGCGGTCGTGGCGGCGTTGTGGCAGGCGTAGCAACGTTCGACGAGCACCGGTCGGATCCGCCCCTCGAACAGCTCGCGCTCCTCGCCCCCGGGCGCCGGCCTCGTACCCGCCACCCAGGCCAGGCAGAGTGCCACACCGGCTCCCGCCACGCGGCCGATCGGCGGTACGGGCCGACCGGGCGTGGCGTCAGCGCTCGCGCAGGTCATGCCACCGCTCCCGGGTCGATTGGATTCGAGGTTCCAGTATCCCCGGCCGCGGCCGGGCCGCCAAATGCGACCACCATGTCCACCCCGTCGCACCCCCCGGATCGCGCGGTGGTCGCCGTGGCGTTGCGGTAGCGCGGTCAGGGGTCGGCGGACGGATCGGGGTGCGCGGCGTCGCCGGCGAGCAACCACTCCAGCGACACCCGCGCCGCCACGATCCGATCCTCCGCCTCGTAGACGCACACGACCGTGCCGTCGGCGAGGACCGCAAGATCGGAATAGGCGCTCGGGCCCGGCTCGAGCACGCGCGCGACCGGCCAGGTGACCCCGTCGTCGTGGCTGACGCGGAGGGTGAGATTGCGGCGCCGCCCCCTGCCGTGGGGAATCACCGCGCCGGCGGCGTCACGCGCCGGGGAATCGGGACAGGAGAAGACCAGCAGCCCGGGACGTGACGGATGCGCCACCAATCCCGCCATGCAGACCGGTTCGGGGAGCGCCGCGTGGAACTCGGGTGTCGACCAGCCGCTCGCGCCATCGGGGCCGCTCGTGACCAGCTTCCGACCGGCCTGCGACACGTTGCGCGTGACGAGGAGCACGCTGCCGTCGGCACGCTCGGCGGCGATCGTCTCGTTGGGATCGCCGACGCCCTCGCGGGCCGGCACCGCGAGGGCGCCCGCGCGCCACGTGCGGCCGCCGTCGTCGCTGACGATCGTCGCCGCCACCGACGGGTGATGGTCGCCGGGCGCACCGTGGCCGAGCCATACCGGCACCACGATCCGTCCGCCGCGGAGTTGGATGCCGTGCCCCGGACCCGTGGCGAGCACCCTCCAGGGCACGTGCCGCGCGAAGGGCTCGAACGCGTCCGTGATCTCCACCGGCGCGGAGAAACGGACACCGTCGTCGGCGCTGCGGATCACGAACGCACGGCCGTAGTTCACGCAGTAGACCAGCACGAGGTCACCGCTGCCGCGATCGACCACCGCCACCGGATTGTTCACCGTCTGCTCGTGTTCGCCCCCCACGCGCTTGGTGGGATTGCCCTCGATGCGCGGTCCGTGGTGGGCGACGTGCCGCGCCGGCTCCCAGGTGCGCCCGCCGTCACGGCTGCGTCGCAGATGGACCTCGATCTCCCCCCAGTCGCGCCGCGAGTCACGCCGCGCCTCGCAGACCACGACGAGGGTCCCCGCCGCGGTGACGACCGTGGCGGGAATGCGGTACAGCGTCACTCCGCCGTCACCGGCGCGGAACACGACCGACCGTGGCGGATCCCCCGCCACCCCCGGCCCGGCGGCGTCGCCCGCGCGGACCAACGACGCCACACCGATCGTCGCGTGGCTGATCGCGGCGCGGCGCGACACCGCGCGCGAAGGAATCGTCGCGGCGCACGCCGTCCGAGAGGGCCCGGTGCCCGTCGGGAGCCGCCGCTCACGCGCGCCCATCGTCGCCGCCTCCGCCACGGGGGCCCGCGGGCGCGCCCGCCGGCGCCACGACGCCCAGTGCGACGAGCGTCTCGCGGATCGATTCCGCCTCCGTCGCCGCGTCGGCCCGCACCGGATCCACGATCGAACGCCCGAGGATCGCCT
The DNA here is from genome assembly GCA_046086245.1 of Planctomycetaceae bacterium. Taxonomy (GTDB): domain Bacteria; phylum Planctomycetota; class Planctomycetia; order Pirellulales; family UBA1268; genus F1-20-MAGs016. Next base: position 18,005 of record JBJSXB010000028.1, read on the forward strand.
CCAACTCGGCGGCGGTGCGGGGCGGCGCGGCCACCGTGCCGATGCCCGCCCCGGATTGGCGCAGATTCGAGGCGAAGATGCCGGCGGCGCTGACCGGCAGGAAGTCCTCGTAGCGGAGCGGCTCACGGGCCACGTATCCCGCCGTCAGCAGGTCCGGGAGCGTGGTGGGGAGTTCCACGCCCGCCACACGCGCGGCCAAGCCGGTGACCGTCGGACGATACCGGCCGAGGATCTGCCCGCGCGCGAACAAGGTCGCGGCATCGTGTCCGAGGGGCGTGAAGCTCGCGGCGGCGAGGCAGGCGTCGTAGATCCTTCGGCCGTCCGCGGAGCAGGCATACCCCCGCTGCTCGACCTCGCCGAACCGGGCGGTATGAGTGCCGGGGCAGGGATGCCCCGCCGCGGTCGTGAACGTGACCGTCTCGGTCAGCGCGCGGTAGGAGTCCTGTCGGAGCAGGATCGGCACGTCGGCGGGAGGGCCTTCGGTCGACTCCTTGAACCCCGCGTGCGGCAACCGGTGGAGCGCACAGCGATCGTCGTCGAGCTGTCGGTCGAGCCCGTCGACGATGGCGCCGATCGCCGCCGCCGACGGGTCCGCCGCCGCGCCGAGGTCCTCCGGCGCGTGCGGCACGAGGAGGCGCACCAGATCGGCGTCGGCACGCCGGGCGAGGTCGCCGAGCACGGCCGTCGCCCGGTCGCGGAACCAGGTGCGATCACGCTCGCCGAGGCAGCGCCGCATCGCGGAGGTGAACAGATCGATGGCGACGGCGTTGAAAGCCAGGTGGTTGAGGTGGTGGGAGGGAAAACAGGCGATGTCGGCGGCGATCCGCATGTCGGCATCGACCAAGTCACGATACAGCTCCAGCGGCCCCCCACGCCCCGACCAGGCGAAGATGCGGCCGACGCATTCGGCGATCAGCCGATCGCCGTCGCCGTCGCCGAGGCCGCCCTGGCGCTCGTGCTTTTCCACCAGCCCGCGGGCGTCGTCCCCGAACACGTCGCGCGTCGCGAGCGCTTCCTCGACACGGCGCCGCGTCGCCGCCGGAAAGGCGTCCGTGACCAGGAGCGAACAGAACATCCGATGCTCGGGGCGGATCCGCGAGCGGAACGCCGTGGCGATGATCGGCTGCCGTTTCGCCCCGACGCTCGTCATGTCGTAGAAGCCGTGGGGTTCCATGCCGAAGCAGGCGAACAGCCGCCCCACCCAGCGGTATTCGTCGGGGCGGCCGATTCGGATCGCCCCGTGCCGTTCGGCACCCAGCGTGCGGTGGCGACACGCCACCGTGCCGAGAACGGGAAAACGCTGCTCGAGCAGGGCGACGGCGGCGGCGTTGCACAGGTCGTTGACCGCGAGCGCCCCGCCGTAGAGCGGCACCTCGGTGGCGAACATCGCCGACAGGGCGGCGAACAGCCGATCCTGAAGATCACGGGGATCGGCCCACGGCACGACGCGCATGCGTGATTCCCTCCGCTCAGGCGAGCAGGCCGCGGATCACCCGACCGTGGACGTCGGTGAGCCGTCGTTCGACACCGTTGTGACGATACGTCAGGCGTTCATGTTCGATGCCGAGGAGGTGGAGGATCGTCGCGTTGAGATCGTACAGCGGATGGATCTCCTCGACCGCCCGCGCACCGAACTCGTCGGTCCGACCCACGCTCGCCCCGCGCCGCACCCCGGCACCGGTCATCCAGCAGGTGAAGCCGTCCGGGTTGTGGTCGCGGCCCTGCGCGCCCCGCTGAAAATAGGGCATGCGACCGAATTCGGTGCACCAGACGACGAGCGTCTCCGCGAGCAGGCCGCGGGCCCGGAGATCGCGGATCAGGGCCGCGGCGGGTTGATCGAGGATCTGGGCGTGACGGTCGTACTGCTCCTTGAGCTTCGCGTGGCCGTCCCAATTGAGCTCGCCGCCGCTGGCGTAGGCGCCGTTGAAAAGCTGCACGAAGCGCACGCCGTGTTCGAGCAGGCGCCGGGCGAGGATGCAGTTGCGGGCGAACGCCGCCTTGATCGGTTGGCGCTCGTCGAGGGCGCCGTAGGCGGCGAGGGTGGAAATCGACTCGGTCGAGAGATCGGCGATCGCCGGCGCCGCCAGCTGCATGCGGGCCGCCAACTCGTAGGCCGCGATCCGGGCTGCCAGCGCCGTGTCGAGAGGGTGCGCGGCGGCATGCCGGCGGTCGATCACACGCTGCAGCGCACGGCCGGCGCGATCGGCCGCGGGGTCGATTCCCGCCGGCAACGCCAGGTGGCGGATCGGCGCCGTGCTGCTCCAGGGAGTCCCCTGGTATTCGGCGGGGAGAAACCCGGGACCCCAGTTGTTGCCACTGGCCTGGGGAATGCCGCGCGGATCCGGGATCGCGACGAAGGCGGGGAGATCGTCGTTGTCCGTACCCAGCGCGTAGGTCACCCAGGAACCGAGGCTCGGAAACCCGTCGGCGGCGAAGCCGGTGGAAAGGAAGTTCTCGGCCGGCCCGTGGGTGTTGGTGCGGCTGGTGAGTGAATGGACGAAGGCGAGATCGTCGGTGAGGGCGGCCAGATGCGGGACGAGGTCGGAGACCATCTTCCCCGTCTCCCCGCGCGGCCGGAACGGGTAGCGCGGCCTCGCGAGGTTGCCCGCCGGCCCCTGGAAGGTGACCGCCGGTCCGCCGGGCAGCGGCCGGTCGTCCCACTCGACGAGCGCCGGTTTCCAATCCCAGGTTTCCAGTTGGCTCACCGCCCCGGCACAGAAAATCACCAGGACGTTGCGGGCCCGCGCCGGAAAGTGCCCGGCGCGCGGCGCGAACGGACGCGACGGATCGACCGGCGTCGGGGGGCCCGCCAACAGCCGATCGCGGTCGAGCAGGCTCGCCAGTGCCACGCCAGCGAGGCCCGTGGCGGCGTCGCCGAGGAAGCCGCGGCGATCGAGCAGTGGCGTCGACGGCTTCCCCGACACCGCGCGCCGGACCTCGTCGCGTTCGCCAACCACGCCTTCTCGAGCCTCATGGTCAGTGGACATGGATGAACTCGGCGGCGTTGAACAGTGTCCGTGCCAGTACCACGAGGCCATGGTCGCGCACCAGTGCCACCGCCGCCAAACGCTCGTCGCCATCGGGAGTCCGGCCGAAGGCGAGGGCGAACGCTCGGTCTACCTGGGCTGCGGAGGGATCGGCGGCCGCAGCGGTGTCGGCGACGACGCGCCGTGCCAATGCCTCCGCCTGATCGAGTGTGAAGCGGCTGTTGAGCAGGTTGAGCGCCTGCAGTGGCGTCGTCGATTGCCGGCGGCGACCGATCGTCTGGCCGGCGTCGGGGCAGTCGAACGCGCCGAATACCACGTCCTTCTCCATGCGGATGCGATGGGCGTAGATCATGCGCCGCAGCCCCGGTCCGGAAAACGTCTCCACCGGCAGGAAACCCGCCAAGCCGCCGCGCGTCGCGAACAGATCGAAGCCCCGCCCGCCGGTGGACAGGTCGAGGGTGCCGGCGGCGGCGAGCATCCCGTCACGGATCGCCTCCCCTTCGAGCCGTCGGGGGGGAAAGCGCCACAGGAGGCGGCACTCGGCGTCGCGGCCCAGCGCCCGGGAATCGACGTCCGCCGACTGGCCGTAGGTGGCGGAGAGGACGATCTGGCGGTGGAGCGCCTTGAGCGACCATCCCCCGGCGACGAGGCGCCGGGCCAGCCAATCGAGCAACGCCGGATGACTCGGTGGCGTGCCCGAGCGTCCGAAGTCGTTGGCCGTCTCGACCAAGCCACGACCGAAATGGCTCTGCCAGACGCGGTTGACGATCACCCGGGCGGTCAGCGGATGGTCGGCGCGCACGATCCACTCGGCGAGCGCCCGCCGGCGGCCCGACTCGCCCGCATCGTCGGGAAGTTCGAGCGACCCAGCGGTGGCCGCGAACAGCGTCGGCGTGGCCGGCGCGAGCCGAACGCCCGGGCGCTCGGCGTCGCCGCGCTCCAGCAGATGGGTCGGCTCGGGGTCGGCGAACCGACCGCCGTACACGATCGTCCGCGCGGCCGCCCACTCCGCCTCCAGGGCCCGCACCTCGGCGTCGGCCGCGGCCCGCGTGGCGTCGTCGGCATCGATGACCTGGCGCTGCTTCGCGAACAGGAGGGCAGCGTGCAAGCGGTCGGCGACGGGATCGGGCAGCTCGCGGTCGCCGTAGTGAACGCCGCTGAAGAACGCCTGCAACGCGTAGTAGTCCCGGGCGGTGAACGGGTCGAACTTGTGGTCGTGGCAGCGGGCGCAGCCGACCGACAGGCCGAGCAGCGCATCGCCGACGTTGACGAGGATGTCGGCGAGGGCGTCCTGGCGGGCGGCCCGTTTGGAGACGTCGTCGGCGCCGATCTGGCCCGGGAGCAGGACCGCCGCCGTCACCAGGAATCCGGTGGCCGCGTCGGCGCCGGTGGTGTCGCCGGCGAGTTGGTCGATCACGAACCGGTCGAAGGGGAGATCGCGGTTGAAGGCCCCGATCACCCAATCGCGGTACCGCCAGGCGTACGGGCGCTCGGTGTTCACCTCGTAGCCGTCGGTCTCGGCGAAGCGGACGACGTCGAGCCAGTGCTGCGCCTGTCGCTCGCCGAAGCGTGGCGATGCCAGCAGCGCGTCGACGACCCGTTCCCGGGCGTCGGGGGAGTCGTCGGCCACGAACGCGTCCAGTGCCTCCGGTGCGGGCGGTAGGCCGGTGAGGTCGAGGGTCACGCGTCGCAGCCACGTGCGGCGGTCGGCGGGAGGCGCGGGGTGCAGTCCCTCCGACTCGAGGTGCCCGAGAATGAACCGGTCGATCTCCCCCACCGGCCACGAATCGTCGGCGACCGCGGGTGGTACGGGGTCGGCTACGGGGTGGAAAGCCCAGTGGTCGGCACGATCGACGGCGGTGACGCGATCGATGCCCTCCGGCCAGTCGGCCCCCTGGTCGATCCAGCGGGCGATGAGATCGATCCCCGCATCGGCCAGCGGGGCGACGCCCGAATCGACGGGTGGCATCCGTACCGCCGATCCCCCGCGCAGAAACCGTACCAGCGGGCTGTCCGCCGCCCGGCCCGGCACGATCGCCGCGCCGTGGGTATCGCCACCGCGCAGTGCGAAGGCACGTCGATCGAGCCGGAATCCGCTCTCGGCCATTTCCCCGGAGTGGCAGCCGACGCAGTGGGCGTCGAACAGCGGGCGGACGTCGCGAACGAAATCGACGGGCTGGCCGGTGGCGACGGCCGCGGCCGCCAGGGCCGCCAGGGCGAATCCGCTCGTCCGAACGCCTCGTCGCAGCATCGCGCCACAGGGCTCCCCGGGAATCGACCCCGACCAGTGTACGACCGACCGGGCGATGCGTGTTCTCCCGGAGTCCTGCGGTGCGCCGGCCCGGTCGTCCCATCGGCGCCGCCGACCGACGCCGGTCAGCGAAGCGGATCTCCTGACGCCCATCCGACGGGGCCGGCCGTGACAGACCGCCAGAAGCATGCTGCGGCCGGCCAGGCGGTCGAGGTGTGGGCGGCGAAGGCCGTTCCCCCCCGTCGCGACACTTCGCCTGCCACCGCCGCCACCAGCGCCCGCCCCACGCCGCGACGCCGCGCGACGGGATCGACCAACAGCCACCCCACCGAGAAGCCCCATCCGGTCACCACGAGCGTGACGAGCCCGAGGCAGGTCGCCGGGTCGTCGGCCGGGACCGCCACCCACACCACCACCTCCCGGCCCGGTCGTGATGCCCATTCCGAGGCCAGCCCCTCCGCACGTGGCACGGGGCCGACGCCGTCGGCCGCGGCGACCCGGCACCGCGCGACCAGCGCCGCGATCGCGCTTTGCCAGTCGTCCGGCCGGGAACAGGAACGCACTACCACCCCCGCGGGGGCCGCGGCCGCCCCCGACCGAAGCGCGATCCGATAACGCACGATCGGCATCCGCGGCACTCCCAACCCCTTATCCGCGACCAGCCCACCCGCGCCCCGGCGGGGCCGCTGACGCTCCTCAGCGTAGCCGCGTGGCGGCGTGGCGACCGCGCAGTCCCGCGCGGGAAGGTCGGCGGGCCCCCGACCGGAGTGATTGCACTTTGATCGTTTTCAGTGAAAAAAATGACAGTTATCACTCAATACCGATCATTGAAACCGTTGACAATGAATGTTTTATGTGGAAGATTGTGACGGTCACGGAGTGTTTCCGGCGTGTCGACGCAGTTGAGGCGGACGCGATTGATCGATTTCATCCGCATCCGGGGGTTTGCCACCCTCGACGAGCTGGTGACCGAGCTGGGCGTGTCGGAATCGACCGTCCGCCGCGATCTCGACGCGCTCGAGGAGCAGGGGCTCGCGCGCCGCACCCATGGTGGCGCGCTCGCTGCGGGCGGGATGCCGGGCGCCCCCGACGGCGACGGGCGGCAGCCCGCCCATTGGCCGGCCAAGCGGGCCATCGCGGCGGCGACCGCCGAGGTGATCGCCGACGGTGAGACGGTGCTGCTCGATGGCGGCACGACCACGTACGAGGTCGCCCGGCTGCTCGTCGGGCGGTCGCTCCAGGTGGTGACCAACAGCGTGCCGGTCGCCAACCTGTTCGCCGCCCAAGCACGGACCGATCTGGTGCTCCTCGGTGGCTACGTCTCGCCGCGAACCGGCGTCTGCCTCGGGCCCTACGCCAACGAATGGCTCGGCCGGCTCCACGTGACCACCACCGTGCTCTCCGCCGCCGGCATCACCGCCGAGGGGCTGTTCAACGCCCATCTGCTGCTGGCCGAAACGGAGCAGGCGATGCTGCGGGCCGCCGGCCGGGTGATCGTGGTCGCCGACAGCTCGAAGTTCGGCCGCAAGAGCCTCACGTTCGTCTCGGCGCTCGACCAGGTCGATCTGGTGGTCAGCGACGATGGGCTCGACGCGCCATGGCGTTCGATCGTCACCACGGCGGGAGCGGCCCTGCGCATCGCCGCCGTCCCGCCCCCCCAGCCCCCGGTCTCGCCGGCCACGGCCGTCACGGCGCGGCGCGCTGGTGCGCCCGGGGCGCGCGGTCCGGCGACGAAGCCAGCGGGGCGGCGTCGTGCGGCTCCCTCCCCGCGGAGAAGCACGCGATGATCGCCACGAGCCGCTCCCTCGACGCGCGAGGCCCGGGTCTCGACCGTGGAACCGTCGAACGCGTGGTGCGGGAGATCGTCCTCCGGGCCGCCGTTCCCCCCTCGCAGGCGGCAGCAGGCGGCGCTCCCAAGCTCGTCGTCAGCATCTCCGCCCGCCACTGCCATCTGACCGACGACCATGTCGAGAAGCTGTTCGGCCCGGGCCGCACCCTCACCCCGATGAAGGGGCTCTACCAGGACGGCTTCTACGCCGCCGAAGAGACGGTGATGCTCGTTGGCCCGAAGCGGAAGATGCTCCCCACCGTCCGCGTGCTCGGCCCGACGCGCAAGGCGTCGCAGGTGGAGTTGGCGTTCACCGACGGGATCTCGCTGGGGATCGACCTCCCGGTCCGGCCGAGCGGCAGGATCGCCGGCACGCCCGGGTGCGTGCTCGTCGGCCCCGCCGGTGCGGTGGAACTCGGCGAGGGGGTGATCCGCGCGGAGCGGCACGTGCACATGAACCATGCCGACGCCGCCCACTTCGGAGTCAAGGACGGCGACCGCATGAGCCTGGTGGTGCGGTCGGGGTGCGGGATCGTGTTCCGCGATCTTCTCGTCCGCGCCGACGCGTCGAGCAGACTCGAGGTCCACATCGACACCGACGAGGGTAACGCGGCCGACCTCGACCACGCCGAGAGCGTCGAACTGGTGAGGCAGACGTGAGCGCGAAACGCGCGGCACGCAGGCCGCGGACCACGGCGAGGACGCCGGCGACGAACAGGACCGTCCAGCGGGCACGTGCCGGCGCGGTCGGCGGGGATGGCCCCGCAGCGAGTGATCGGGTCTCCACGACAGGAGCACGGCAGCAGATGGCCAAACACGTCGAAGCCCTCGGCATGATCGAGGTGAAGGGGTTCGTCACCCTCGTCGAGGCGGTGGACGCGATGATGAAGGCGGCGAACGTCACCTTCGTGGGATGGGACAAGATCGGCAGCGGCCTGGTGACGGCATTCGTCTCCGGCGACGTGGCCGCGGTCAAGGCGGCGACCGACGCCGGCGCGGCCGCAGGCGGCCGGATCGGCGACGTCGTCAGCGTGCAGGTGATCGCCCGCCCGCACGAGGATCTCGAAATCGTCCTCCCGGCCAGAGGTTGAGGTGGGCGGGGACGGTCCGCGCACCGCAGCGCCCCGCCCCCGTCACCGGGCGGTCGGTCGTTTCTTCCAGTTCATCCACACCAGTGCATCCAACCCAGGAGTCGTTCCATGAATACGGCGATCGGATTGCTCGAAACCAAGGGGCTCGTCGGACTCGTCGAGGCCACCGACGCGATGGCCAAGGCGGCCAACGTGAAGATTCTCAAGCGGATCAGCATCGGCAACGCGTTCGTCGCCACCGTCGTCCAGGGTGACGTCGGCAGCGTCCGTGCCGCGGTCGAAGCGGGGGCGGCGGCTGCCCAGCAGGTCGGGGAACTCGTGGCGAGCCACGTTATTCCGCGCCCCGCCGAGAGCCTCTCCACGGCGTTCTTCAGTTGAGCGTTCCACCCGGGCGGCGGCCTCGCGCCGCTGGCGGGTGATTGCCTCGTTCCCACCCCTCGCGGACCCCGCCGGCACGCCCGACGGGAGCGTGATGAAGATCCTCGTCGCCAACCTCGGCTCCACGAGCTTCAAATACCGGCTGTTCGAACTCGCCGACCGACCGACGCCGGGCGCGGCGGAGGTCGAATTGGCGCGGGGCGGCGTGGAGCGGATCGGCGCGGCGGAAAGCCGGGTGTACGCGACGATGGCACCGGCGGCGGGCAAGGACGACCCGCGTCCGGTGCCGCTCGAGACGACGCGGACGGTCCCCGACCACGGCGTCGCCCTCGAGGCGGCACTCGAGCAATTGAACGCCGCGGGTGGTCCGCTCGCCGGCGGCGGCACGGTGGCGGCGGTCGGCTTCAAGGCGGTGCACGGCGGACGCATCACGGGTGCCGTCCGGGTCACCGCCGACGTGCTCGCGGCGATGGAGGAGATGGCGGAGGTCGCGCCGGCGCACAATCCGCCGTACGTCCACGCGATGCGCACGGTGATGGCGCGGCTTCCCGGAGTGCCACTGGTGGCGGCCTTCGAGACCGCGTTTCATGCGACCATTCCCCCGCGCAACGCGTTGTATGCGGTCCCGATCGCGTGGGCCGACGACCACCAGGTGCGCCGCTACGGCTTCCACGGGGCGAGCCACCGCTTCGTCGCGACGCGCCTCCTCGAAATCGTGCCGCGGCGACCGTTGCGCGCGATCTCCTGCCATCTCGGCGGGTCGAGCAGCGTCTGCTGGCTCCGCGACGGTGTCAGCGTCGGAACGTCGATGGGCATGAGCCCCCAGTCGGGACTGCCGCAGAACAACCGCGCCGGCGATCTCGACCCGTTCGCGATCCTTCATGTGGCGCGGCGGACGAGACGCGACTACGCCGACCTCCTCGGCGAGCTGTCAGGCCGGGCCGGCCTGGCCGGCATGTCGGGCACCAGCGGCGACATGCGTGACCTCGAACGCGCCGCTGCGGCGGGCGACGACCGGGCACGGACGGCGATCGACGTGTATGTGGCGAGCATCCGCCATTGGCTGGGGGCCGGCATCGTCGAACTGGGGGGGCTCGACGCGGTGGCCTTCGCCGGCGGCATCGGGGAAAACGCGCCGGCCATCCGCGCCGCGGTGCTCGCCGGCCTCTCCGATCTCGGCATCACGGTCGATCACCCCGCGAATGGGGCTCACGCGGCCGTCGAGCGGCCGATCGCGGCCGCGGGCGCCCCGGTGGCGGTCTGGGTGATCCCCACGAACGAGGAGTTGGTGGTGGCGCGACAAACACGCGACTGCCTGGCGTCGGGAGGAGGTGGCTGATGTTCGTCGCGCTGGTGACCGGGTCGGTGGTGGCGACGCAAAAGACCGCGTCGATGACCGGCCACAAACTGCTCGTCGTCGAGCCCTATCGCCTCGACGAGCGCGGCCGTGACCGCCTCGTTCCGACCGGGCGCACCTTCGTCGCCGTCGATACCCTCGGTGCCGGAGAAGGACAGTTCGTGCTCGTGACCCAGGGTTCGAGCGCCCGGCTGACCCCCGAAACCAAGTCGCTACCGATCGACGCGGTCGTCATCGGCCTGGTCGATACCGTCCGCATCGGTGGCGCGACGGTCTTCAGCCGCTGACCGGCAGTCCCACAGCCCCAACCCCCCACCCCCGCAGCCCACCGCCCGACCCGACCGCGAGGACTCCGCCATGGCGACCGTCACCCCATCCGCTCCCGACATCGCCTCGATCGTCCGCCAGGTGATCGCCGAACTGCGCACCGCCCAGCCGACGTCGCATCCCGCGGCGCTGCAGTCCGTCGCGCCACCGATCGCGCCCGTCGCAGCGCCGTCGTTCGAAGGCCGCCATGGCATCTTCGCCAGCGTCGACGAGGCGGTCCGCGCCGCGACCGCGGCGTTCGCCCAGTTGGAGCGCGCCGGTATCGCGGGCCGGAAGCGGGCCATCGACCACATCCGCCGGATCTCGATCGACGACGCGGTCGAACTGGGCACGATGGAGTTCCACGAGACGCGGATCGGGAGGCTCGAGCACAAGATCGAGAAGCTGAAGACGCTCGGTGAGCGGTCCCCCGGCGTCGAGTTCGTCACCAGCGAGGTATTCAGCGGCGACCACGGCTTGGCGGTCGTCGAGCACGCACCGTTCGGCGTGATCGGCGCCATCACGCCGGTCACGCATTCGCTGCCGACGATCACCGGCAACGCGGTGAGCATGATCGCCGGCGGCAACACCGTGGTCGTCAACCCGCATCCCTCCGGGAAGAAGGTCGCCGCCGAAGGGGTGCGCCGCTTCAACGCCGCGATCCACCGCGATCTGGGTATCGACAACCTCGTCTGCCTGATCGCCGAGCCCACGCTGGAGACGGCCGGCGAGCTGTTCGCCCACCGCGGCGTGAAGCTGATCTGCGTGACCGGCGGCCCGGCCGTCGCCCGGGCGGCCCTCCAGTCGAGCAAACGGGCGATCGTCGCCGGGCCGGGCAACCCGCCGGTGGTCGTGGACGAGACCGCCGACCTCGACCGCGCCGCGCGGGCGATCATCCAAGGCGCCGCCTACGACAACAATCTGCTGTGCATCGCCGAGAAGCAGGTGTTCGTCGTCGCCGCGGTGTTCGAGCCGATGCTCGCCGCCATGGAGCGTGCCGGTGCCCTGCGGCTCAACGCCGCGCAGGTCAACACGTTGACCGCCAAGGCGATCGTCATGGCCGGCGAGGGGGACCACCGCCACCCGGTGCCCTGCAAGGATCTGCTCGGCCAGGACGCCGCCGTCCTCGCCCGTGCCGCGGGGGCGACGCCGCGCGACGGGCTGGAGTTGGTGTTCGGCGAGACGTCCGCCGACAACCCGTTCGTGCCGACGGAGCAGATGATGCCGTTCCTGCCCTTCGTGCGCTGCGCCGACGTCGACGAGGCGATCCATCGCGCCCACGAGAGCGAGCATGGCTTTCGGCACACCGCCATCATCCATTCGCACGACGTCCGGGCGATGACGAAGATGGGCCGGCTGCTCGACACCACGCTGTTCGTGAAGAACGGCCCGAGCGTCGCCGGGCTGGGGCTCGGCGGCGAAGGCTACCTGTCGTTCTCGATCGCCACTCCGACCGGCGAAGGGGTGACGACCCCCCTCACCTTCACACGGCAGCGGCGCTGCACGCTCGTCGACGACCTGCGGATCCTCGGGAGCGCCGCCGCGCTCGATTGACCGTCGCGTCCGGCGGCCCGCGAAGGCACCACCACGATGCAACTCGCACGAATCATCGGCACGGCCACGGCGACGGTGAAGCACCCCTCGCTCGCCGGCGTGCGCCTCCTCGTCGTCCAGCCCCTCCTCGCCGACCGCCGCGGCGTCGACGGCGATCCCCAGATCGCCGTCGACACCGTCGCCGCCGCCACCGGTGACGTCGTGGTGATCACCAGCGATGGTCGGCTGCTCCGCGAGCGCCTCCGCAGCGAGACGACCCCGGCCCGATACAGCGCCATCGCCCTGGTGGACGTCCGAAGCTGATCGGTCGCGCGCCCACACCCAACCGCCACCCCATGAACACACCCTCCGGCCAGCTTCCATCCGAGGCCGAACTCAAGGCGCTCGTCGCCGAGGTGATCGCCAGGCTCCGCGCCGGCACGGCGGGCGGTCCGGTCGCGCCGTCGGCGCCGTCGCCCGCCGCCACCGGGATCGTCGGCGAAGCGGTCGTGACGCTCGCGCTCGTCGAGCGGCTTCCGGCGGGCACGGTCCGCGTGCAGATCGGGCCACGGGCGGTCGTGACGCCATCCGCCCGTGAGCGCCTCGCCGACCGCGGCATCGCGATCGACCGCGCGGCCCCGGGGATCGCCGGCGCCGCCCCGTGTCGCCCGTTTTTCCTCGCGCGCATCGATTGCCCCGCCGCCAAGGGGCCGCAGGGGGCAGCCGCAACCAGCGCCCGCATCGCCCGCGCCGTTCCCGGCTCCCAGCACCTGCCCGCCACCGGCATCGCCGACGTCCTCGCCGCGTTGGCACTCCACGCCGCCCGCGACGGGGCCCGCGGGATGATCCTGTCGCCTCGCGCCGCGACGGTCTTGGTCCTCGCCAATCGCTCGAAGGTGCTCCGCGCCGTGGGCGGCCGCGATGTCGCCGCCGTGCTCGCCGCGGCGCGGGAGACCGCCGCCAACCTCGTGGTGGTGAACCCGGGCGAACTCTCCGCCGTGGCCCTCGAGCGCGTGGCGGTGGAGTTCGCGCGCCGTGCCGACGGCCCGCTCCCCCCCGAACTCGTCGTCGCAGCCGAGGGCTGCGGCTGCCGCACCCACTGAACGCCCCCAACCCCCGGGACCGCGATGCGCTTGGGCAAGACCATCGGCACCGTGACCCTCGTCGAACCGCATCCGGCGGTCCGCGGTGGAGTCTTTCGCCTCGTGGTGCCGCTGGCCGCCACCGACCTCGACCGGGGTGACGGCGTGGCGGAGCCGCTGGTCGCCTGGGACGACCTCGGGGCCGGTGACGGCCAACTGGTCGCCTTCAGCGAGGGAGGAGAGGCCGCCCAGCCGTTCCGGCCGCACGACAAGCCGATCGACGCCTTCGTGGCGGCGATCGTCGACCGCCTCGACCTCGACCGGGGCGCCTCCTGACCCGCACCACCACCCCGACCATCACGACCGTGATCGCCAGCACCCCTTTCCCAGGCCGCAGGCCGCCCGCGACCGGCACCGTGGGGAAGAATCGAGAACCGAGCCACGTTCCACCGAATCCGTCGCCCCGCCGCTTCCCGGGAGGATCCCCATGGCCGTCAAGACCAGCACCAAGTCGCTCGCCCTGCTCAAGGAAGAGATCTGCGACATCGGACGAAGGATCTATGCGAAGGGCTTCGCCGCCGGCAACGACGGCAACATCTCCTTCCGCCTCGGTCCCAACGAGGTGCTCTGCACCCCGACGATGATTTCCAAGGGCTTCATGAAGCCCTCCGACCTGTGCGTCGTCGACATGGAGGGCAAGCAGCTTTCCGGCCACCGCAAACGGTCCAGCGAGATCCTCCTTCACCTCACGATCATGAAGGAGCGCCCCGATGTCCACAGTGTCGTCCACTGCCATCCGCCCCACGCCACGGCCTTCGCTGTCGCCCGCGAGCCGATCCCGCAGTGCGTGCTCCCCGAGGTGGAGGTGTTCCTCGGAGACATCCCGATCACGAAGTACGAGACCCCCGGCGGACAGAAGTTCGCCGACACCGTCAAACCGTTCGTGAAGAAGTCGAACGTCGTGATCCTCGCCAACCACGGCACGGTGAGCTTCGGCGAGACGGTCGAGAAGGCCTACTGGTGGACCGAGATCCTCGACGCCTACTGCCGGATTCTGATGCTCGCCAAGGACCTCGGCCGCGTCACGTTCCTCTCCAAACAGGAGACCAAGGAACTGCTCGACCTCAAGCAGAAGTGGGGCTACACCGACGCCCGCCTCGAGAAGGGGATGGAGAACTGCGACATCTGCGCCAACGACGTCTTCCGTGCCAGCTGGGGTGATACCGGCGTGACCCGCAGCGCCTTTCCGACGCCGCCGGCTGCTCGTCCGGCCGCGCCGACGGCACCTGCCGCGTCAGCGCCCGACTACGAGGCGATCGTCAAGGCGGTGACCGAACAGGTGTGCCGTGAACTGGGCATCACGGCGGCCTGACCGGCACCGGCAGCGATTCGTCGCGGCGTCCGCCAGGGACCGCCGCACACCAACGGAAGCATTTCCATGAAAGTCGGGATCATCGGTGGGGGCGGGATCGTCGGCTCATCTGCCGCCTTCGCCCTCCAACTCGGCGGCATCGTCCACGAGATCGTGATCGTCGACGCCAACGCCGACCTCGCCGACGGACAGGCGCTCGATCTGCTTCACGGCACCCCGGCGGTCGCCGACCAGGTGATCCGGGCGGGCGGCTACGACGCCCTCACCGACGCCGGCCTGATCTGTATCACCGCGGGTCTGCGCCGCAAGCCCGACGAGAGCCGGCTGGCGCTCATCAATCGCAACGTCGTCCTCTTTCGCTCGATTCTCGGCCAGCTCGCGGCGGCGGGCATCGCGCCGGACGCCGTCGTGCTCGTGGTGAGCAATCCGGTCGACATCCTCACCTGCCTCGCCGAGCGCGAGTTGGGCCTGCCCCGCGGCCGGGTGATCGGCCTCGGCACCCTGCTCGATACACTCCGTTTTCGGTCCCTGCTGGCGCTGCATCTCAGCGCGCCCGCCACGCAGGTCGAGGCGATCATCCTCGGCGAGCATGGCGACACGATGGTTCCCGTGTGGAGCAGCGCCTCGATCGCCGGCCTCCCGCTGGAGAAGTGGCCGGGCTATTCGCCGAAGCTGGCCGCCGACGTCTTCGAACGCACGCGGTCGAGCGGTGCGGAAATGATCAAGAAGAAAACCGGTGCCGGCTTCGCCGTCGGCGTCTCGATCGCGGAAGTCGTCCACGCCGTCGCACTCGACCGCAAGTGCGTGCTGCCGGTCTCGACCGTGCTCCACGGCGGCCCGGGCAGCTATGGCATCCGCGACGTCGCCCTCTCGGTGCCGACGATCGTCGGCCGGAAGGGGGCGGAGAAGACGCTCGAGATCGAACTGTGGCCGAAGGAGTCGCAGGGCCTGAAGCGAAGCGCCGCCGCGCTTGGCGACACGCTCGGCAAGGTGCTTGCCGGCGCCACGAGCTAGCAGGCCGTCGATAAACAGCCTGCTGCACCTCATGAATGGCGGTGCCGGGAGCGCAGCTTGTCCGGTGGCCAAAGGCCAGGGATGGACTCTGGCCACGGACTGCTAGCCCGCGTCTCCGCCGCGCGCGACGCCCCGCACGTAGTGGATCGCCGCATGGTCGGCGAGGTCACGGACCACGACCCGACCGAGGGGATCGCTGCGCGAGAACTCCCGCACCAACCGCTCGCGTGCGGCCCGGGCCCCCGTGCCGTCGCCGCGGACGAGCGCCGCCGAGAGCGCGGCGAGCGATTCGAGCACCGCGGCGGATTCGCCGGACACGGCCCCACCGCCCAGCGTCGCCCGGTAGTCGCGGCGCGCCGCCCGTTGATCGGCGGCCACGGCTGCGTCGTCGGGGTCGACTCGCAGCGTGCCGTGGCGGTCGAGGTACAGCAGCGGCCGCGGGTGGACGAAGCGGTGCGCCCAGCCGCGCAGGTCGGCCATCCGCGCGAGGCTCAAGGCGGCGGTGCGGGCTGCTTGCCGGACCGCCACCTGCGTCGCTGCACCGATCCAACCGTCGGGCTCACCGAGGTTGTCGAGAAGGGCGTCGGCGAGGTCGTGGAGATCACCCTCGGAGAAACTCGGCGGAGGCACCCGCGGCACGATGTCACAGCAATGCACATAGCGTCGCACCGATCGTCGCGTGCGGAAGAACAGCGACTCCGTGCCCACCCGCGGCGCGCCGAAGGTCACCAACTCGACGGCGGGAAAGTCGGCGCTGCAGAGCGTGGCCAGCGCACCGCCGAGGCTGTGGCCGGTGGCGATCGCCCGCGAGCGCGGCGCGAGCAGCCAGGCGTCGAGCGGCCGCCGCAGTTCGTCGAACGTGCGGCCGTACCCACGGTGCGCCGTCATGCCGGGCCGCCATTCGATGGGATCGACGAGCAGGTTGGAGAGCAGGTCGTCGACGTTGCCGGTCTCGCTTCCCCGGAAGACGGCGAAGAGAATGTCACGGCGGGGAAAGCGACAGACGAACCCGTCGGTGTCGGCCTGCGCCGGAAACAGCCGCTTGCTGCGCAGCGGAGCGATCCATTCGAGGCCGACACGGGCCAATTCAGCCTCGATGCGCGCCGTGGGGGCGTAGGCGAGCCGTGCGAGCTCCGCACACAGCGCGTCGTCGCCGAGATCGTCGGGGTGGCGTTCGAAGAACGGCCCGTCGGCGGCGGGATGGAGCAGCTCGCGGGTCCGGGTCGTCACGGCGTCTGTCATGGCGATGGTGGGAGGGGGTCACGCGGCCGGCGGGCGCGTCGAAAACGGAGGTCGTCCACCGGGCGAAGACGGCCGGGCGGTGGTCGCCGGAACCGGGGCGGCGACTCAACCCATCCCCGTGCATCCGCCGCTGCCGCACTGCGGTCGGCCGCACGTTCCCGGGTCGGGCGCACTCTTTCCGCCGCGGGCCACGTGGCCCGCGGCGACGCTGACGAGTTTGTCGAGCGCCCGGCTTCGGCAGTGGGGGCACTGGGGCTTCGCGTCACCCCGCACGAGCAGTTCGAAGGCGCGACCACATGTCCGGCAAGCGTATTCGTAGAGCGGCATGGTGACCTTGGCTTTCGTGCCGAACCGCATTGTAGCAGCGTCGCCGCGGAGTTCAGCGCGGCGGCCCGCCGCCGATCCGGTAGACGGCCTGCTTCGTGCGGATCACCAGGTCGTCGCCGACGACGGCCGGCGACGCCATGCACCCGGCATCGAGCCTGTTCTC
>JBJSXB010000029.1:0-11999 GCA_046086245.1 Planctomycetaceae bacterium
ACGGCCGTATGCTCGGGGGGACGGTACGGCAGGGTGGTCGAAGAACGCGTGCGTCGGGCGGCGGTCGCCCTGCGCCGTGTCGGCCCCGCACCGACCGACGCACGAGGAGTGGAACGATGAGGACGTTGGAGGTCCGTGTACCGCACGGTCTGGAGCCGGTCGAGGTCCGGCGCCGCTTGGACGACGCCCTGGCCAGGGCGCGGGACGATCTCGGGGGCAACGTCAGCGAGATCGACGCCCGCTGGGAGGATTCCGACCGCCTCGCCTTTCTCCTCGGCGTGATGGGCCTGCGGATCAACGGTCGGGTCGAGGTGCTGGTGGGGGAACTGGTGGTGCAGGTCGAC
Organism: Planctomycetaceae bacterium; assembly: GCA_046086245.1. Lineage (GTDB taxonomy): Bacteria > Planctomycetota > Planctomycetia > Pirellulales > UBA1268 > F1-20-MAGs016. The sequence continues at coordinate 345 of JBJSXB010000029.1, forward strand.
CTGCCGGCCACGGCGCTCCTGTTCAAGGGACGGATCCGCGAGGGGATCCAGGAGCGGCTCGGTGGCTTGTTGACCTGACCCGTCGCCGCCCGCGGGCGGGATCGTCACACCGTCGGACGCGCGGCCGGTGCGTGCGGAAAAACGCCCGCTTCGCCGGTTCGTCGCGGCGTGCCGATCGCGTCGATTCTGCCGATTGTCGGTGCCGCGTCGCCGGCGTTGGCCGCCCGCGCGGCCGGTGGTCGATCCACCCCGAGGGCGAGGGTATCATCCCGGACGAGCGCGATCCGTCCCTCCCCTTCCGCGTGTGGGTGCCGAGATGCCGTTGATTCCCCTGCTGCCGGCCTGCCGGCGTTGGTCTGCCGATTCCTCGCTGCGAGCGATGGCGCTGCTGGCGATCGCCACGGTCGTCGTCGCGTCCGTCGCGTCGGCCCAGGCGCCCGCTGCGGCGAAACAAAAACCGGCCGAGGATGATCCGTTCGCCGACGAACTCAATCCCCTCGGCGGGGGCAAGCCACGGACGGCCCCGGGCACCGGCCTGACACGCCCCCAGACGCCGCTGACCCGGCCGCTCCCGGACGTGCCGACCCTGCCACGCGATCCCGAGGGTGGCGTCGCGCCCGACGCCGATGCGGGCGCCGCGCGGCCGCGGCGCGACCGTTCCCTCCCGTTGCCGTTCCCGGAGGCGGAGGGTCCGGACCCCGCGGCGGAGCCGTCGGCCGCCGAACCGTTCCTCGCCCAGGCGGCGAAATTCGAACAAGACAAGCGGTATGCCGAAGCCGAAGCGGTCCTCGTCAAGGCGGTCGCCGCCGACCCGAAAAATACGGCGGCGGCCCTCGCACTGGGCATGGTGCGGCGCCGTCTCGGCGACCTCGTGGGGGCGGTGAAGGCCTACTCCGCCGGCCTGCGCGTCGACGAGTTCGACAGCGCACTGTTGTTCCGTCGCGGGATCGCCTGGTTTCACCTCGGTCAGCACCGCATTGCCCTGGAAGATTTCGACGACGCCGGTGGACTGTCGTTCGACGATCCCTACCCGGAGTTGTGGCGTGGGCTGACCTACATGGAACTCGGTCGCCCGCGCGACGCCATCGTCGCCTACTCGGCCGCGATCCAGCGCGATCGCAAGCTGATGGCGGGCTATCTCAACCGGGGCCTGGCGTACCTCGTCGCCGGCGAACCCGACAAGGCGGAGACCGACTTCGAATTGGCGATCCGGCACGCGCCCGACGATGCCCGGGCGTGGTTCAACCGCGGTGTCGCCCAGGCGCGGCAGGGCGAGTTCGCCGACGCCGCCTCGTCGTTCGAGGCGGCACTCCATCTCCAGCCGTCGTTCACCGCGGCGCGGCGCAACCTCGAGGCGGTGCGGGGACGACCCAACCGCGCGACGGGCGGCTGATCGGTGCGTGAGCGGGAGTCGCCGCCCTCGGCCCAACGCCCTCGGGGGCGCAGCCGCCGGCAAGTCCCGGTTTTCCCGACGGCGGCTCCCGTCCGTTGATTCCTCGGGTGCCGCCGGGCGATCGGCTTGTCCACGGCCGGTCAGGTCAACGCGGTGCGGGCCCCGGTCAACGCGGTGCGGGCACTTCGAGGCGATCTCCGTCGATGCGCCACGACAACCCCAGCGGCGCGGTGATGGCGTCGAGGAGTTCCCCGCGGGTCGCGTCGTGCACCTCGACCCGGACGATGGTGGACGCCGAGACCCCGATGGCCGCGAGCCGTTCCTGATCGAGGACCGGACGCAGACCCGTGCGTTTGCCCACGACGTCGATCAACTCGCCGAGTTTCGCTTCCGCCCGGAGCGTGAAGCGGTCGTCGGCAGTGGGCCGGCGCGGCCCCTTCGATTGCCTCGCATGGGCGACGGCCAGCGGTGGACGGCGGGGCCGATCGGCGCCCGCCGGATCGACGCCGTCGGCCAGCGGCACCAGGGGAAGGGCGACGGTGCCGGACGCGTCCGCCGCGGCCGCGCTCCAATCGACGCGGAGGTCGAATTGAGCGAGGAGGAGATCGAGGCGCTCCTCGAGCGGGAGTGGCGGGAGCGCCCCGGCCCGCAGGTGATCATGGGGCACGTCGTCGAGTCGGTCGATCGACACGGCCGATGCGGCGGCGACCTGACGCAGCACATCCCGCGGGCTGCTGCCGTCCGGCCAGATCCAGGGAGCGGTCGATCGCGCCACGCGGCGGAGCGGCGGTGCGAGGGTGGCCAGGTCGCGCTCGCGGCGCCGTTCGGCCGCGGCGATCGCGATGGCCCGGTCGCCCGGCACGATTCGGACGGCACCGCCGGACGGAACGGCGCGGGCTCCGATGAGCTCGGCGATGCGCGCCACGACGTCGCCCAGCGGTTCGTCGTCGGCGTCGATCGTCACGGGCGTGGTGGGATCGACCCGCCGGTCGAGCAGGATCACCTCCTGCGCCTGAGTCGCAAGGGAGCGGACCACTGCACCGACCGGCACGGCAGTCCACACACCCGACACCGGCCGACCGAGATCGGCCGCGACGGCGTTCACGGCGAGGAGCGCCACCCAGACGGCCGCGGCCGTGCGTGTCACTCCCCGCCGCGCTGCGACGGAGGGCCGGTGCGCCATGGTGCGGGTTCGATGGCCGGAGGACGCGGCATCTCGACAGACGCCCGCGGACCGCGAGTATAGTGCCACGCGGCGGAGGGTCCGGAAGTCGACGGGGAGAGCCGATGATCCGGGGGAGCGCGCCGACCGTGCTCGTGGTCGGGGCCGGCATCAACGGCGCGGCGCTGGCGCGAGAGCTGGTGCTCGCCGGCTGCGACGTGATCGTGACCGACGACCACGACATCGCGGCGGGGACGACCGCCTGGTCGACGCGGTTGGTGCACGGGGGACTGCGTTACCTCGAGTACGGCGAATTCGGACTGGTCCGCGAGAGCCTCGCCGAGCGCGGCCGCCTGGTGCGACTCGCCCCGCATCTGGTCGCGCCACTCCGCTTCTATCTTCCGGTCCAGGGCCGCCTCGGGGGGCTGGCGTCGGCGGCGGCGAGGTTCGTGGGGCTCGAGACGCTGGCGCGGCGGCTGCGCTCCGCACGCGGCCGCGGCAGCATCGCCACCGGTATCGGCCTGGCGCTCTACGACCTGCTGGCCGCCGACCGAGGCTGGCCGTGGCACCGCGCCGTGCGCCCCGGGGCCGCGGGGCTTCCGGCCGTCGATCGACGGCGTTTTCCCCGCGCGCAGACCTACGTCGACGCGCAGCTCACCTACCCGGAACGGTTGACCGTCGAGCTGCTCGTCGACGCCGCCGCGGCGGCGGCCGAGAGGGGACGCATGCTCGACGTGCGCACCCGCTGCCGCGTGGTCGCCGTCAACGCGGGCGCTGCGGTGCTGCGGGGCGACGACGGCGCGGAGACGGAGCGACGGATCGACGCCGTCGCCAACGTCACGGGCGCCTGGGTCGATCGGACGCTCGCGGACGGACTGCACGGGCTGGCGGCCGACGACGCGCCGCTGGTCGGGGGCACGAAGGGCAGCCACCTGGTCGTCGACCATGCGCCGCTGCGCGAGGCGCTCGCCGGCATGGGCGTCTACGCGGAGGCAGCGGACGGGCGGCCGGTGTTCGTCCTGCCGTTCGGCCCACGGGCGGTCCTCGTCGGCACGACCGACCTCCCCTGGCGCGGCGATCCCTGGCGGGCCCGCGCCGAGCCGGAGGAGATCACCTATCTGCTCGAATCGGTCGCGCGATTGTTTCCCGCCGTCGCGCCCGGACCCGAGGCGGTGGTCCAACACTACTGCGGCGTGCGGCCGCTGCCCGCGACGGGGGCGACGAGTCCGGCGGGGATCACCCGGCGCCACCTGCTCGTGCGGCATCCCGCTGCGCCGCTCCCGGCCTGGTCGGTCGTCGGCGGCAAGCTGACCACCTGCCGGAGCCTCGCGGAGTCGGCGGCACGGACGATCCTCGCGGCGTTGAGCCGGCCCGTCGCCGGCACGTCACGCCGGCGGCCGTTGCCCGGTGCGACGGAGGGCGCCGAGCGCGCGGCGCTGGTGGCGCGCACCGCGGCGGCGGCGGCGGCGGTCGGGGTCGCGCCGGACGATCGGGAGGCGGCCGCGGTGGCGACGGTCGACCTGTTCGGGGCGTTGGCGCCGGCGGCGCTGGGGGAAGGACTGGTCGAGGGGCCCGCGATCCTTCCCGGTTCGCCGCTGCCGGCCACCGTGGTGCGATACTGCGTGCGCCGGGAATGGGCCCGGTCGCTCGCCGACATCGTCGAGCGGCGGCTGATGCTGCTGTTCGCCATCCCGCTGCGGCGGTCGACCCTCGCCGGGATCGCCGCCGTGATGGAAGCCGACGGGGTGCTGCCGCGGGGCGGGGCCGCCGACGAGGTGGCCCGGCTGGTGGCGAGCCTCGCCGAGCGGTACGACAAGCGGGTCGACTGACTCAGGCGGCACGAGTGACTGACGCGGCATGAGGGAGCCGATCATGCGCCCGCGCGGTGGAGCGGTCCACCGGCCGTGGCGCCCGACGACGGGGGAGGTGTCCGATGGCGAAAGCGACGTCCGGTGGCCATGTGCTCGCGCTCGATCAGGGAACCACGTCCAGCCGCGCGATCGTCTTCGATCGCGCCGGCGTCCCGGTGGCGATGGCACAGGCGGAGTTCCCCCAGCATTACGGCGGCGGCGGCACCGGCGCGGCCGACCTGGGGATCGTCGAGCACGATCCGGAGGACATCTGGCGCACCCAACTCGAGTGCGGCCGCCGCGCGCTGGCGGAGGCGGGGCTCGCCGCCGCCGACGTGGCCGCGATCGGGATCACCAACCAGCGTGAGACGACCGTGCTGTGGGAGCGATCGACGGGGCGCGCGGTGGCGCCGGCGATCGTCTGGCAGAGCCGCGTGTCGGCGCCGATCTGTGCGCGACTCCGGCAGGCGGGCGTCGAGGAGGAGGTGAGGGCGCGGACCGGGTTGGTCCTCGATCCCTACTTCTCGGCGACGAAGATCGTGCATCTCCTCGAGACGCTTCCCGGACTGCGGGAGCGGTGCCGGCGCGGCGAGGTGCTGTTCGGCACCGTCGACAGCTTTCTGGTGTGGAGGCTCACCGGGGGCCGCGTGCACGCCACCGATCCCACGAACGCCAGCCGCACGCTGCTCTACGACATCGACGCTCGGGCATGGAGCGACCGCCTGGCGGCGATCTTCGACGTGCCCCCGGCCATCCTGCCCGAGGTGCGTCCCTCGAGCGGCACGTTCGGCGACACCGACCCCGAATGGTTCGGCGGTCCGATCGCGATCCGCGGCTGCGCGGGTGACCAGCAGTCGGCCGCATACGCCCACGGCTGCTTCCGGCCCGGCGACGCCAAGAACACCTACGGCACCGGCGCCTTCCTGCTCTCCTCGACCGGCTCCCGGCGGGTGGCGAGCACCAGCGGTCTGTTGTCGACACTGGCCTGCGGTCCGGGGCCCGGCGCGCCGCCGATCCACGCGCTGGAGGGATCGGTCTTCATCGCCGGTGCCCTCGTGGGGTGGCTCCGCGACGGGCTCGGGTTGATCGCCCACAGCGCCGATGTCGAAGCGCTCGCGCGGAGCGTGCCCGACTCCGGCGGCCTGGTGATCGTCCCGGCGCTCACCGGTCTGGGGACGCCGCATTGGGACCCGGCGGCACGCGGGATGATGATCGGGCTCACCCGCGCCACCGGACGTGGACACGTGGCACGCGCCGCGCTGGAGGCGATCGCCCTTTCGGTCGCCGACGTCGTTTCGGCGATCGAGCGCGACTCCGGCCAGCCGTTGGAACGGCTCCGTGTCGACGGGGGGGCCAGCGACAACGACCTCCTCCTCCAGATCCAGGCCGACACGCTCGGCATTCCGGTGGAGCGCCCGGTGGTGCGGGAGACCACCGCCCTGGGAGCCGCGCTCCTGGCCGGCAGTGCGGCCGGCGTCTACGGAGGCCATGACGACGTTCGCGGCGCGGCCGAGCTCGATGGCCGCTTCACACCCGGCGAGGCGCCCGCGGCGGGGGCCCGACGGCGCCGTGCGTGGGACGCCGCGATCGGCCGCGCACGGGGCTGGCTGGAGGCGATCGAGCGGCCATGAGTGGAGCGGTCGCCCGCATCGGCCGGGCGATCGGGCAGCCCGTCGCCCGATTCCATCCCTGGCCGTGGGCCGCTCGAAAAGCGGCGCGGCTCGCGGGAGCTGCGTTCCCGGCACCTGATCCGTCCGCTGCCGAAGGCTGTTCGCCCACACCCGCTCGCAGGCTGTGGACACACAGCCTGCCGCACCTCAGGGATGAGGTGCCGGGAGTGCAACTCCCGTGAAAAGCGCAGCTTTTCGAGTGGCCAAAGGCCATGGATGGACTTTGGCCACGGGCTGTTAGCGGGCCTCCGGCGTCGCCCCCTCGCGGATCGCGAACAGATGGCTCTTGTTGGCGATGTACAGCGTGTCGCCGACGGCGATCGGCGTCGAGTAGACGCTGTTGCCCATGTTGATCTCGCCGAGCAGGTTCTTCTCCCGGGAGAGTTCGAAGATGGAGATATCGCCGTCCTCGTCGCCGATGTAGACCTTGCCGTCGGCGATCAACGGCGATCCCCAGCTCGCGGCGAGCATGTCGTGGGTCCACAGCGGCTTGCCTGTCTTCACGTCGAGACAGTGGAACAACCCGCTGAAATCGGCGACGAACAGCAGACCGTCCTTGATCGCCACGGTGCCGCAGGTGCGATGCATCGTTTCTTCGAAGCCGAGTTTCCCGTTGCCGTCGGCGTCGAAGCCGGGATAGTGCCACACGGCGGCGGAGTTCGGGTTCGGTCGGGCCACCTCGCCCTCCTCCTTGATCACCGCCTGGTTGCGACGATGGGGCAGGGGGGTGGCGGGATCCTTGAGGCTGAACGCCAGTTCGGGGCTCGTGTCACCGCGCTTCGTGGGGTCGATGCACCACAGGTGGCCCACACCCTCGCCGTGCTCCGGATCCTCACCCACGGCGACGTACACCAATCCGTCCTCGACGACCGGCGTGCCGATGATGTGATTGCGGTCGGCGCGGCCGCCGAGCACGTACTTCGACTCCTTCGGATTGCAGTCGAAGCGCCACAGGAGTTTCGCCTTGCCGTTCTCCCCACGGGCGTCGAACCCGTACGCCCAACCGTCGCCACCACCGAAGATGACCTGCGGCACGCCGGCGAACTCGCCGTAGGCGGGACTCGACCACTGGCCATGGAGGACGTTGGCGCCGGGAGTTCCGTCGGCCCAGAGGAGTGTGCCGTCGCGTTTGTCGAGGCAGAGGAAACTCGGAGCCGAGGCGTTGGGGAGGTTGATGTGCCCCTCGTCGACGCCGTTGGAAGTGTTGACGAACAACAAATCGCCGACGGCAGTGACGCTGCACGAACACATGTTGTGCTGGGAGACGCCCAATTCCTTCATCATGTCCAGCACCCAGACCACGTCGGCTTCCTCCGACGCCTGCACCTTCTCGCCGGTGAACGGTCCGTCGTTCTCGCCGTCGCGGAACCCTTCGGTGTCGAGGCACTTCACCTCGCCACGGCTGGTGACGTACCAGAGGCGGTCTCCCTCGGCCAATGGCGAGCAGCAGATCCCCTGCAGCGGCCAATCGTGCACGCGGCCCGTGGGGAGTTTTTCACTCGAATCCTGCCAGAGAAACGCCCCGTTACGGTCGTCGAAGCAGAGCAGGCAGCCGAGATCGACGCTGGCGGGATAACGCTGCACCCAGCCCTTGCCGTTGTTGGTGCCGACGTACACCTTGCCTGCCGCGACGACCGGATTGCCGTAGGTCTGGCTGCCGAGTTGTGCCACCCAGGCGACGTTGCGGCTGGTGTCGGGCTTCCAGGCGCCGGTGTCAGGGTCGAACTGTCCGGGCTCCCATTCGATCGGGAGGTTCTTCGCCGCCGGCGTATTGTTCCGTGCCGGCGAACCGCCCCATTGGTTCCAGGCCGCTTCCCCCGGGCCGCGTTCCGCGGCGCCGAGGGTGTCGAGGGTACCGCCGCCGAGGAGGGCCAAAGCGAAGACGACCGCCGGCAACGAGGGCCAGACCGACGTCGGGCAGGGACGAGTCGAGCGCTGCATGATCACTTGGCTCCCACGGAGGTCGTTCCGGTCGGGGTCGTCGCGCCGGAGAGGCTCTCGACGACGACATTGTCGATGAAAACTTCGGAGTCCTTTGAATTGCCGAAGAAACCGGGGCTGCCCTGCACGTTTCCCCCCTCGTGCACCGCCTCGATCGTCCACGCCGGCGGTTCGGGTTCGCCCCGGGGCCAGACCTTGCCCCGCAACACCGCCGCGGAACCGCGCGTGCCCGCCTCGAAAACCACCGAGTACCAGCGCCCCGCCTCCCACGGGAAGGGAATCGTCTTCGCGAAGTGGGTCGCCACCTGCGGCGGCCAGGTACGGATCTGGAGTTGCTGGCTGGCTCCCATCAGATCGAGCGTGTAGCGCTGGGCGATCAGCCCCATGTCGGGCATCCGTGCCTTCTCCAGAGCCGCCGGATTACCGAACGCCTTGGCGAACGCGTCGGCGTCGCTCGCCGACGCGGCGGGGGTGGTCGGATCTCCCGGCCGCTCGACGCCACTTTCGGCCGCACGGAGATCGGCCCGGATTCGGTAGTCGTGCAGCGTGATCGGCCCAATCCACCCCTGGCTGCGCGTGCCCTTGGGAATGGTGGTGATCTTCACGAGGCATTTCGATCCATCCACCTCGCGGACGACGTGCCGGTAACGCATCCCGATCCAGGGGAGCGGAGGTTCGCCCCGCGCCGGGCCACCCTTCGGATCGGCTGCCAGGGCGATCTCCTCGAAGTCGAACGTCCAGGGCAGCGCGGGCATCGAGCGGATCCGCGACTTCCCGGTGAGCGAGCCCACCTTCGCGGTCACGATCGCGGCGGTGTGCTTTCCGGTGGGGGCCGAATAGGTGCCGTCGGCGGCGACGGCGCCGGCGGTGGTCGTGAACTCCGCCGGCGCCACGCGGACGAACCGGCCGGCGGCATCGAACAGGCGGGCCTCGAGTTTCACCGTGCCCCCGGCGGCGATCTGCGCCTCGGCCGGTACGACCTGGACCCAGGCCGGCTCCCCCGGCGCTTCCACCCGCGTCGAGCGCGAAGCCCGTTCGGCGACCGTCTCGACGGCGCCGAGGGAGGCCTGTCGCGGTGCCGACGGGCTCCCGAGGCAGAGCAATCGCTCCCCGGTCGTGAGATAGATGCGCCCGTTCCAGGCGATCGGCGAGGCGGTGACCTCGTCGGCCTCGGGGAGACGCATCCGATGGACGAACTGCAACCCGTCCGCGGTCGGTTCGAGGACGTGCCAGCCCCCGGTCGAGCAGACGTAGAGCCGGCCCTCGGCCACAAGGGGGCTGCCCCGGACGATGGTGCCGAGGAGTTTCACCGGCTTGCCCACCGGCGCGCCGGTCTTTTTATCGAAGGCGAACACCTTCGCTCCATCGTCGATGAAATAGATCCGCTCGCCGACGATCACCGGCATCGCCCGGCCGTCCATCACCCCCTTCTTCTGCCACCGTACGGCCACCGGGGTGATGTCGGTCGGCGGCGGAGCCGGCGCCGCGCCGGCGGCAGGGGGCGCCGACGCGGTGACCGGCGGCGGAACCGCCGTCCCGTCGAAGGCGGTCGCCGATCCCATCGTGGTGTTGTCGAGGTTCTCCTCGGCCTGGGCGGTGTAGATCGTCGTCCCGTCGACGAGCGGCGCGACGTTGAGACCGCGGCGCGAGAGTCGCAGATTCCACACCGGCTTGCCGGTGCGCGGCTGAAAGTTCCAGACGCTACCGTCGCTCGATCCGAACACCAGCGCCGCCCGGCCCCCGAGATCGACGACCGACGGCGTGGAATACGTCGTGTCCTCCGGCAGTTCCTTGGTGCCGTTCATCCACCGCACCACGCCGGTCGCGGCATCCATGCCGAGGAAACGGTGTGCCGGTCGCGCCGTGTCGCCCCAGCCGGTGACGACGGCGCTGGCGATCACCATGTCCTCGAAGACCACCGGGATGTTGGTGCGACCGCCATAGGTCGAGAGGAAGCCGAACTCCTCGTGGAGCGAACGCTGCCACTTCGTCCGGCCGGTGGCGGCATCGATCGCGGAAAACACGCCGCAGACGCCGTGCGCGAAGATCGTCTTCGTCGCGGGATCGGCGACGACCGCCGACCAACCGACCCGCTCCGAGGGCACGTCGGAGAGATAGACGTTGAAGACGTTTTCCCAGAGTTTCTCGCCGGTCATGGCGTCGAGGCAGAGCACCTTCTCCGCCTCCTCGGCGGTGCCGGGCCGATGCCGTACCAGGGTGTAGAGGCGGCCGTCGAGGATCACCGGGGTGGAGATCCCCCCCGCCTCGTCGTTGGACCACAGGACGTTGGTCCCCGCCTCGGGGTCGAACGACGTGACGTAGCCGGCGCCGGACGCATGGCGATCGTGCGCGGGGCCACGCCAGTCGGGCCACTGCTCCGCGCCGAGGGCCGCCGCGCGGAGCCAACACGCCAGGCCGAGGACGGCGATCGAACGCTGCATGGAACCCTCCGCGATCGTGGGCCGATACCCGGCCCCGGGATCAATTCGCCAGGCCCGCCGCCTTGAGTTCGGCCGGCAGCGTCGGCGTGACGATACCGCGGGCGCCGCGCCCCTGGAGCAGGCGGTCGGCGGCGTCGGCGCGGATGCTTTCGATATCGGCATCCCACCAGCGCCGTCGCGCCGCCGGATCGGGTTCGGCGAACGGGCGCACGACGCGCATCCCGACGCCGAGCGCGGGTTCCTCGGTGTACCACCAGGGGCTCTTGGGAAGATTGGGATCGACTTCCTTCCAGGCCGTGTCCTCGCTCCCCCGACGGACGGCGCTGCGGCAATGCGTCGCCTCGTCGTAGTAGGAACCGCCGCGCACCACGCGCGGCGACAGGTGCGTCGGCCAGACGGCCGCGTCGTCCACGCCGACCGGCTGCGGCAGCGCCGCTTGCCGCGCGTAGCCCCCGGGCACGAGTTCGTCGAGCACCCATTCGGCCACGTTGCCATGCATGTCGTGGAAGCCCCAGGCGTTTGCCCGTTTGGTACCGACCGCATGGGTCGTTTCGTCGGCGTTGCCGGCGTGCCAGGCGACGTCGTCGAACGCGTCGCCGTCACAGTGCCACGGTGTCGTCGAACCGGCGCGGCAGGCGTATTCCCACTCCGCCTCGGTGGGCAGGCGGTGAAACCGTCCGGTGAGTCCGCTGAGCCACTTGGTGTACTGCCGGGCGGCGAATTGGGTCATGGTCGCCGCGGGGAGCGTCGGATCCTCGCCGTGGGTGAAGGTGGTGGTGGGATCGTACAGGTTGCTCGGTGCGGTGACGGCGTCGGCCTCGTTGGCCGGGGTCACCTTGTTGATCCGCGCCGACTCCATCGCCTTGAAGAGGTCGCAGGCGGCCATGTAGGGCTTGTACTCCCCCCACGTCACCTCGCAGCGACCCATCCAAAACGGGCCGACGCGCACCTCGAACACCGGCCCCTCGTCGTCACCCCGGTCCGCCTCGTCGGCGGGACTGCCCATGCGGAACGTGCCCCCGGCCACCGGGATCATCCGGAACGTCGTCGTCGTACCGGGGATCGTCTCGTCATACGGCACCATCCATCCGCCGTCCACGCGGACCGCCGGTTCGTCACCCGCGGGGCGTTCGTCGACGGCGAAGAAAAACAGGGTGGAGCAGGCCGGCATCTTTCCCCAGGGGTGGCGCTCGCCCCC